>JAAEOH010000297.1 GCA_024244645.1 Hyphomicrobiales bacterium | reverse complement strand
GGGCGAGCATGCCCTGGTCGCAGCGGCGCTGTGTTTTCGGCGCTCTGGCGACCAATCCGAATGAACTGACGGAGGAACTCCTTTTTGACCGCGGTTCAACTCGATCGCGGCCGCGACATGTGCGCCTCACCTGCTCAATACAAGTGTGCGTCCCCGCTTGCCGTTCAAGTCCCTTCAGCCACCCTGCCTCATCGAAAGGCCGGCCAATCGTTTCCGCCCGGCGCAATGCTTCACAGGCCTCTGCCTAGTTGCAGACAACCTCGAACGAGTAGGTGAACCGGCCGGTGTCGGGATGGCGCTTGTGGTGCTTGGTGCCGGAGGCTTTGGCATATTTGCCGACACCGCTGTGGATGGCGGTTTGCCCGGAAACAATCGATACTTTGGAAGTGTCGCCCACCGGCGAATTGACGTTGTCAAGGCTGCGGCCGAATAGAATGCCGTCCTCGAACTCATAGGACTTGTCGACCGCATAGATCGGCTTGCCGCCCCCCTCGCCCAACTGCACGACGGTCGCGACCCATCTGAAAATGCCGACCTTTTCGCCGTTGTCGTCGAGCATGTCCTTCTGGCCGATGCGCTGGTCGCCGATCGACACGCCTGCCGGCGTCGGTTGTGTGAACAACGCTTTCGGAACAGACGTCGGTTTGCGCAAACGCGCCCATCGCCGGCAGCGTGAATACGGCAAGAGCCGCGAAACAGCCTGACATCCTTGTATATGGCATTTTCGATACCTCCCCGATAATCCCCGATCCGGGCTTTGTCGGCTATTGTGCAGCACGACGAAGGCGGCAATCGGGCAGGTTCAACCGCAATTGCGCCGCCTGTTCATTCAATCCCTGATTGTTCGGTTTCCCGCCCCGGGGCTGCGCGGCGCGAAAATACGCCCCAGTTGTCATAGGAAACCCATCCGTCGGCCCCCAACCTGACCTACGGCAACAGCGAAGGGTTCGGACCGATAGTCCGCCCTTCAGGCCCATGTCTAATAACCCATTCGAGCGCCGTGCGCCCCGGCAACCTCAGGTCAGGTGAGATCGTCCAGCTTGGCGTCGGGCGCATTTTTTGCGACGGAGGCGATGCCGTTGTCGCGGGCCGACGAGCTTTCGTAGCTTTCGCTGGTCCCGATCACCTGGCCGTTGGAGGCTTTCAGATTGAATCTGAACTTACCATTCTTGGTTTTAGTCCGCTCAAACCGCGCGTCGTCGGCACTGTTCTTGCGGACGGACTCGATGCCGTTTTCGGCACTGGCGCGCTTTTTGTAGCCTTCACTTGCCAAGATGATCTGGCCGTTTGAAGCCTTGAGGCGGAACCGGTGCTCGCCGGCCTTGTCGAGGTACAGCTCAAATTTGCCTGCCATAATACAATAACTCTCCTTCGGACATGATGATTATTGGAAAATAACCAAGCAAAATGCTATTCGCAAATACAAACCGACTTTATTCGCCAAGAAAAAGAAAGTCGGCGAACCGCGGGGCGATCATTTGTCGACCGGGGAGGCAGTGGAATTACGGTGCCGGTGCACAGCACAGACGTGCCTCGTGCCAGAGAAAACCCGCACGCCCTACTCCGCAAGCGCCCTCGCAGCAATGGTCGCGAAGACGTCATCAAGTTCCGCCGCCAGCGTTCTCAGTTCGTCCCCACCCTCCTCCATGTAAGGCGCAAAAACAAAACTGGGGGTTTTCCAGGCAAGCCTGGCACCACCATTGTCGTTCTCGGTGATGTAAAACCGGATGGGTGCTTCAATCCCGGCCGCAAAGCTGGCATCGAGCATGCGCCTTGCAAAATCGTTGCGGTAGACACCCATCACCCGGTTGCCGGGAATATCAATGCCTTGCGCCTTTGCACCCGCCGAGGCGCTGGCCTGCGTGACCAGTCCCATCTTCTCGGCCTTGATCGCCGCCTCCAGGCTACTGACGAGATCGGAATAGGCAATCTCCGTATTGAAAACCTGCCATCCCGCCCGCGGCGCCATGGGCTGGGCGATGGCCATAGTTGCAGACACGATGAGAGCGAACACGCCGGACATAAGAAAACGCATTTTTTCACCTCCTTAAATACCCGGCTTCCCAGGAAAGCCGCCATCGCGAATCGGATCAACAATCGAAACGCAGCTCACAAGTCGGCAGCAAAAGTTCTGTCCATTCTGCGGCCGGCTCATCGAGAGTATAGGCCAGGTTCGGCAACCAAATACCCGAAACTGTGCGGCTGGCGATCAAATATTTGCGAGCGATTTCGCGCGATGCTTTGTGAGGTTGGAAAGCAGAAATCTAGATGGGCAAACAATAGGAGAGATTTTTTGGAGATTTCGTATCAAAAAAGCCGCATTTTACTGAGTATTATCAAGTAACGTGGAGGATGGCTGATGCGCTTACTGATTTTAAACGCAGTCGTCGGATTCATTGTTCTGACAATGCTGCCTGCTGGAGTCTACGCAAACCCTATGGGCGGATCCGAAAATTCCGTCGACCGGCCGGGCGGCGACTTCCACCAGTTCAATGCCGGCAATGTCTCGATCTGTTCGACTTCATGCGCCACCGACCCCAATTGCAAGACGTACACCTACGCCACTGCGACGGGTATCTGCTGGATGAAAAACACCGTACCGAAACGCAAAAACAGCAATTGTTGTGTTTCCGGCGCCAAAGTCATGGGTGCTCAGGAGATCAACGCCGACCGTCCCGGCGGCAACATCAAACCCGGGTTTCCGGCGGTCACCAGCAGCCAGTGCGAGGGCTTCTGCAAGTCTGATCTGAAGTGCCGTTCCTACACCTGGGTGAAACCCGGTGTCCAGGCCAATTCAGGCATGTGCTGGCTCAAGAACAAGCGCCCGGGGAAAGCCGCGAATTTATGCTGCATTTCGGGCATCAGGTTGCGCGATCCGGTCCGTATCACCGTCCCGTCGAACAATTTGAAGCTTAAGAAGTAGCCGGGCTCGTGAACCCGGCCGCAAGTGGCTATTCTGTCAACATCTGCCGGTAAGAACGCATTTCTTCGACCAGGCTCAACAGGCCAAGTCTTTCGGCCATATGCTGGATTTTGGTGCGCAGTGCCGACAGGGCGTTCGGATCATCGGTCATGACGGCCAGCTCGACAAATTTGCCCAGACCATCGACCTCGTCCAGCGTGACATGAAATTCTTCGATGAAGTAGATGTCGCGTTTCTTGCTGATCCGCATGGTTTCAACAAAACCAAGTGAACCCAGCATAGCCGCGGCCTTGTCAAATTCAGCAAGGTCCATCGCAACACACTCATCTTCTGCGGGCCCTTTTGAAATCCACAGGATGCGATCCGATGGCATCATGTGCCTGAGGGTTTGGAACTGATTGTTGCTTGCGAGGCGACCATCCGGCAGATCGAAGAAGAAATCCGTTTCGGAGTTTCCAAGCGTGAACGCCGTCGCTCCGTTTTGGTTCAGTTTGTTGCGAACATCCGCCAAATCATCGAGCCGGAATTTCCTCTCGACTTCAAACCGGCCCTTAAAGTGGTCGCCGGGATGAACGAGCATCCCTTTGGCGGATAGATCAGCGACATCGGTTTGCACCACCACGGCCCCGCTTCAAATCTCAACGCCTTGTTGAGATTGACCTATTTGAGTTCAGGATCCACCGCTTTCACAGCCGTCTGACAGGCAGATGAAAGACTGTCTACATTTTTCGCCAGACATTCGAAGCCGGTACACCACCCGGCGTAACGCCCTTGCAATGCGCACGAAAATCTGTGGCACAATCCGATCGCAACGCTTCTTTTTGCACTTCCGTCGCCGTTTGGGCCAGTGCTGAGGCAGCGAATAACGATGACGTGCTGGCCGCCAATAGGAAAACAGACAATGATCGCATCATGTTCAACACCTTCAATTTATTACGATTGAACCGACACTCCCGGATGAGTGGGAGATGCCTGCAGTTTTGCCCATATCCAGCCGATTGCCAAGCCGTCACACGTCTTTGCGCGGTGTGAGCGCATGCCTGCGGACCACTTGTCCGGCCTTCCGGAGACTGCAATTGTGACGGATGGCAATTACGGTAACCAATCACGGTGACGATTTACTCAGACCGTTTTTGCCCCGGCTTCAGTCCTCCCCTATCCGCATTCTCCAGCATCATTGCAATTGACAAGGGCAGGGTCCGGGTGCCAATGCCATCGTCGCAGCCCTATGCCATTCCGATTTGCCCGAGGAGCCCATGATCCAGCGACGCGACCTTCTGATCACCGGCGGCAGCACAGCCATTGCCATCGCAGCCTGCGGCCTGTTCGCTACGCCCGCGAATGCTGCCCGCGGCAGCATCGTCACGGCGAAGGCGATTGGCCCGCTCAATGCCTATCGGAGCGCCAATGGGCGCGGCGCACTCGCCGGTGACGCGGCGCTCGGGCGCGCAGCGCTGGAACATTCAAAAGCCATGGCTCAAGCCGGCCGTCTGAACCACAACCGGTTCCGCGCGCGCCTGCGCAGCCACGGAATTGCCGGCGCCGCGGCCGAGAATGTTGCCATGGGCCAGCCCAACCTGACCTCCGTCATCGCATCGTGGCAGAATTCACGCGGCCACCGGCGCAACATGCTCGGTAAATTCAGTCGCGTCGGCGTCGCGACCGCCCGCGATCCCGCCTCCGGCAATCGCCCGTACTGGACGATGATCCTGTCGAGGTGATCGGTCAGAGCCCGCATGCGCCGGTCATGCCGCCAGGATTTCTGGTGACAGTCCTCCAAATCCCCAGTCAATGCCACACTACAATCCATAGCACGATTTGCCGGCATTCCCGGTCTCCCGCATCACAGACCAGCGCGAGTAGACCCTTTTTCACCTCACACCAATTCCAATATCCCGACAGTCTCAACCTCTTCACAGTTTCGCCTTCGGCCCGTGTCATGCTGTAATCCGACAGATCAAAATGACCAGAGAACATGACGATGACTGTGCCTGGCGTTGTGACATTGATCGGCTATTTTGCCATCCGGCCCGGCAAGGCGGTGCAATTCAGAGCCAATTGCGAGGCGATGGTAGCGCTGCGTAGCAAGGAGCCCGGTCATCTCGCCTCGGCATACAGTTTCGACGGCGACGACAGGGCCGTTTCGCGGGAGGACTACGCGAACGCCGAGGCAGTTCTGAAGCACATGCAGGTCGGAGAACATATCTACGAGCAGACCCGCACCCTCGTCGACATCACCGCGGTCGAGATTCACGGGCCCGCCGACGAACTCGACAAATTACGAGACCTCTTCAAAGATCTGTCGCCGCGCCTTTTTGTGACAGAGTCCGGTTTCCGCCGTTAGGATTACGGCAACCCCTTTAGATTTGCACCTGCTTCAGCTTGAAAAGCCTGATGGGTTTTGAGTACCCCTTGACGCTTTCTTCTTCAAAGCTCACGGGTTCAAAGCGGGTGCCGGAAAGCTCCTCGGCAACAACATCGGAAAAGACCAGCAGCAGATTGTGATCCTTCGCCTTTTGCTCAAGCCGGGCAGCGATGTTGATGTGATCGCCGTTGAATTCTATCGACCGGCGAAGATCGCCCTGTTCGCTGGCGATCACCACACCGGCATGCAGGCCGGCGCGAAACTCCGCTTCGTAGCCATACGTGTCGCGATAATGTTTTGACC
This sequence comes from Hyphomicrobiales bacterium, assembly GCA_024244645.1. Lineage (GTDB taxonomy): Bacteria > Pseudomonadota > Alphaproteobacteria > Rhizobiales > Rhizobiaceae > Hoeflea_A. The sequence goes on along the minus strand of JAAEOH010000297.1, from coordinate 82,042 downwards.
GGCTTGCAAGCGCCTTGCGGGCATCCAGAACCGCCGAGACGGCATCCGAAATACTCGAAGAATCATCATGCTGCCAAACCGCAACGATGCCGTCTCCCATAAACTTGTAGATGTCGCCCCGGTTGTCGGTGATCGATTTCGAAACATCGAAAATGAACTCGCTGATGAATTCGCGGGCGCGCACCACACCGAGGCTTTCGGTGATGTTTGTGGAATCTTTCAGGTCGATAAACAGAAAAGCCCGGTTTTCCTGCATGGGACGCTGGTAGCGGCCGGTCAAAAGATGCAACAGGTTTTTGCCGCCGATGAAACTGACCACACGCAGGATCAGCATGATGGTCACCGAGATCAGGAAGACCACGGGCAGCGTTATCGGAATGCGGGCGATGATCGCCTCGGCCATCGAAGGTGGGGCAAAATACAACACGAGGAACGCCACGCCAGTGATGTACAGCAAGAGGATGAGGCATGCGTAAAGAAGAGAGTGTTTCAGGGGACTGAGCTTGCGAAAGCCGATACCGAGCGGCGCCTGAATATACAGAACCTCGAACAGGCTGACGCCGAGGCCGATCCAGGTGGCCAGGATGACCGCGTTTGAAATCGGCACCCCGATCGCAATGCCGGCAACCACCCCGACCAGGACAAAGCTGAGTGTCCCGATAATGACCGTGAACAGTTTTCTTTTCGTGGTGTTGTTCACCGAAGTCCTATCCCCAGTTCGTCAGGTGCCATTATTGCAATTGCGCAATATACAGCGCCCAAAGGCTATCATATATACTTTCAGTGATCAGAATTGGGTTCGGTCGGATTTCGCCGACTGTTTACCCAGTCACCGAATTGAGTGTTTGCTGTTGAGGCCAACGCGGCTGACGACCTATCGCATCATCGCCGCCAAATGGTCGCGAAGCGTTGCTATGTCCCCGCTATTTTGAATGCTTCGATTCGTGATATGGCGTGTTTTGTTAAAGACAAAAGCCGGCTAAATTCCAGCCGGGAATACGGATTATGTCTCCATGTTGAAACTCGCCAGCCTTGTGTTCGGTCTGCTTCTGTTTTGCGCGTTGTTCTATGGCGTCATATTCTGGATTCTGCGCAATCCTCCACTCCCGTCAGACGCAACGCCGCCTAAAGGATCTGCCGATCCGACGCGGCTGGAAGCGGATGTGCGTACCCTTGCGGCCAGCGAGCCTGCTCGGGCTTTTCACAACGTGGCTGCGCTGGATCAGGTGGCAAAATACATTGAAGATGAATTTGCTGCAGCCGGCTGCAAACCGGAAAGGCAGACATTTGAAGTCGACAACAACCAGTACCACAACATCAGATGTTCCCTCGGGCCGGCATCTGCGCCGAAATTGGTCATTGGGGCGCATTGCGATGTTGCAGGTGACGACAATCCGGGCGCTGATGACAATGCCGGCGCCGTTGCCGGCATTCTCGAACTCACCCGGCTCATCAATTCGAAAAAACCCGACCTATCGCACAGGGTCGATCTGGTGGCTTACACGCTTGAGGAGCCGCCGAATTTCAAGACCCAAAATATGGGGTCCTATGTTTACGCCGAGCGGCTGACCAGGGACGGTGCTGACGTCAGACACTGCGCTCACTCTCTTATGATGGACTGGATGATCTGCTGGGATCCGTTGTTTACCGCAACGCACCGCCACGGCGTACGCTCAGCTCCGACACCAACTGTCACGCTTGTGACCGCCTCGTCGAAATGCGATCTGACCACGGTCACATCGCTGTTGTTGGTCCTTTTCGAGACGGCCGCAAGGCAGACCTCTTCCGCCGCGCGCGTATTGTCTGCAGCCACCGATCCTGCCGTTTCCGTACAGCCGGAAACCGCCAGACTGCCGCCGACAATGACCAAAAATGATCCAAGAACTCTCATGGTTTTATCCAGTTCTGTTTCCAGCTATTCCCGCAGCACCCTCAATACAAATCCAATCCACCGTCTTTTTCGAAGACGTCATAGAGTTCGTCGAACGTCGTATCGAGATTGGCCTGCTTGATCATTGCATGGCCGATGTCGGGAATCGCGTCGCTGTTTTGCCACTTGTCCGGCTGCCAAAGCCCTGAGCGGATGACGCATTTGGGGCAATGCAGGAAGGCGCGCTCCACATGGATGAACAACGCGAGCTGCGGCACTTTTTCGTTCATGGCCATGGATTCGCGCAACGCCTGATCCTGCACGATCCGTGCGGTGCCCCTGACGCGCAGCGTTTCACCCTTGCCGGGGATCAGGAAGATCAGACCGATGCGCGGATCCTTTAACAGATTGTGGAATGTATCGGTCCGCCGGTTTCCGACACGGTCGGGAATGGCGATCAGCTTTTCCTCGATGACCCGAACAAATCCGGCCGGATCGCCCTTCGGGGAAATATCGATATAGCCTTGCGGGTTGGACGAGGCGATCAGGCAAAACGGCGACGCGGCAATGAAGTCACGGCAGATCTCGTCGATATGATCCACTTCCTTGGCAAAGACCTGCGGCATCGGCTCGCGGATGACAGCTTCGAGTTAGTCGATTGTTGTGACGTGGTCCTCATAGCGCGAGAAATACTGATCTTTGTCGGACATGATCCGTCGCTCCCTTGCTTCTTGCTGTAACGAATTTCCTGATCTGCTGACGGCAGGCCGCTCTCTCGTCGAAAACTTGGTTTCATCCTGACAGAGCGGCGAACAATCGACAATCCCGCGTTACGGGCGCCTGGTACCGGAGCCGCAATTGCAAGTCGGACCGATTGCACGCGATATATGTGCAGGCGCAGGAGGCTGCCGGTAAATATGCGGCGCCACGGCATGAGGCGGGATTATGGAGCAAAGCAGCGCATCGACAGCCGATTACCAACTCGCCGACCTTCGGGCGATCAAACCTTCAAGACCGCTTTCCAACATTCTCACCAACTGCGCGCTGTCAGCAGACCCGGACGGCGTCGCCAAGCTGACGCCGCGGTCGCTGTTTTACAGTATGCTGACGGATGAAAAGCATTCCGAAACGGCGCGGTCGGCTTTCGGCGACCTGTTCGATCCTGACAGGCTCGAGAAATCCTCGCTCTTGTGCTATCCGGTCGCCAATGGACCGGATACACCCGTTTCAACTGGGCTCTATCGCGTGTTTCAGGGAGCGCTGTCGCTGCGGTCCACAACCGGCGGCAAGGATAGCTACATCGGTCGGCGGCACATTCTATTCGCATTGATGGGAAATCTGCGCGAACCCTTCTTGTCCGAAATGGACGCAGTGCTGGCCGACGTTGGTGTCGACCGTGTTCGTGCGCAGAAAGCCATCGCCGCATATTGTCTTGAATATGCGGAGCCGCAGGAAAGCCAGGACGCCTGGGACGAAATCCTCGCCAGCATGGATTTGTCGCGCTACCATCTTGCCGATGACGGACCCGAACTGCGGCCGGATGAAGTTGCCGTCCTTCAATCCGACGATCCGTGGGACGAAAACGTCGTCGACCGCGCCGGCGCAGGCAAGGAGGCCGAGGCATTTGCCGCGATGATCTGCGCCAGGCAGTTTGCACCGCCCCTTGCCGTCGGCGTTTTTGGCGACTGGGGATCGGGCAAATCCTTTTTCATGAAGCTCGTCTATCAGGCGATCAATCGCCGGACGCAAGAGGCCCGGCAGGACGCTTCGGGTGAAGACGGAAGCGACGAAGGGATTTCCTTTCTCAAGCATATCGTCCAGATCCGCTTCAATGCATGGCACTATGCCGAGACAAATCTGTGGGCAAGCCTGGTCGACCATATATTCAACTCTCTCGACGACTGGGCAAACGCCCATAACAGCGTGCCGGAAACCGAAAAGATCTTCAAAAAACTCACGACTGCAAGGAAACTCACTGTCGAGGCGGTGGAAGTGCTCGTCGGGCGACGAAAGGAAAAGATCGCCGCCGCCGACACTTTGAAGCAGGCCGAGGCTAAACTTGCCGAAAAGCGCAGCGAACTTGAGCGCCAACCGGGAACTTTTGCCGAAACTGCATGGAAACATGTCTTTGCCAGCGACGACAATAAGGCCGCCATGCAAGATGCCGCCAAGACTCTGGGGCTCGGTGAAATCGGAAACAAGGCAGAAGAACTGGGTGCCACGGTCAAATCCATGGACACCGAACTGGCGCGCTTTGAGGTGCTGCGGTCGGGCACCATCCGGGCGCTGGCAACGCTGCCGGTCATTGGTCTGGTCGTTGCCGGCATCATCGTGCTTCCGCCGGTCCTTGGATGGGCTGCCAATGCCTTCCATGAAAACCTGTCGCCCGTTCTCGCCGGGATCTCGGGCATCGTCGCACCCGTCATCATCGCATTGTCCTGGGCAGCCGGACACACCAACCGGGCGGTTGGAGTTGTCCACAATTTCCGGGATGCGTTTGAAAAACAGATTGAGCACCAGAGCGAAGAGCAGCTGAAACAGCGCGAAATTGCACGCAAGGAACTCGACAAGGCGCAGGAGGCAGCTGCCCTCGCGCGCCAGAAACTGTCAACCGCTGTCGACAAGGTGCAAAAGGCGGCAAAGGCTTATGAGGACCGCACCGGCAAAGGACGTGTTCTTCGCTTTGTGCGTGATCGGGTGATCGGCGGTGAATATTCCAAGCAGCTCAGTTTCGCCGCCACCGTTCGAAAGGATTTCGAAGAACTCAGCCGGCTGATGACCGCAGACGAGGAACCGGCAGAGGCGGAAAAAGACCGGGCGCTTTTAAAGAAGCAGATCGAGAAGATCATTAGGAACAACCGCAAACATCTGAAAGAAAGCGAGATCGCAAATCTTAGGGAGATGGTTGCAACGCCCAATCAGCCGGATGCCGTATTCGAACGCATTGTCCTTTGTATTGACGACCTCGACCGCTGCCCGCCCAATCAGGTTATCAACGTGCTTCAGGCGATCCACCTGCTTTTGACCTTTCCGCTTTTTGTTGTGTTTGTCGCCGTCGATGTACGCTGGCTGCGCAAGTCGCTCACCACTGAATATCAAGGGCTTCTGGGCAAAGGCGACAACACGGATGGTGCAGCGACGGCCAGCGACTATCTCGAAAAAATTATTCAGATCCCCTACTGGGTGCGACACATGGATTCCGATGCAGCGAAGCAGATATTACGCGACCGCATGGGCCGTGCGGAGCCTGACCCGGACAGCCCTGATGAGCGTGAGGACAAAATTAGGCTGACCGATCCGGCTACCGGACCGGATGGATCGGTGGCTGACGAAGCTGATGCGGCACAGCCGGACGCGTCTTCGCGCGCGACGGCCACTCAGACCACCAATGGCCCGCCTGCCCCGCCGGTACCAATGGTCTCGCTCGATCTGACAAAGGCTGAGCGCGAATTTATTGAAAGCGCCGCCGATGCCCTTAACGGATCGCCGCGCCGCACCCTGCGGTTCATCAACAGCTACCGCATTATCAAGGCAAGCCTCAATGCATCGGAGCGACAGGATCTTGAGGCTGGGGGCTATGCTGTCCTTGCCACGCTGCTGATCATCAGTGTGACTGCCGACGACGCCTATCCGGTGCTCTACCGCCATATCCGCGCGGCCAAAGACGGCGATTTCGTTTCACTCATCGATTTGATGATCGACAACCATACAATTAGCAAAAAAGTCAGCGAACGCGCGCAATTTGCCTTTGTGGAGGCAAACCGGGTCGGCGGAAACTGGAATGAGGTCCGACACTATGCCGGCATCGTCGCCCGCTTTGCCTTCAACACCGCAATCCGGTCAGACGATAAAACGTCCGGCTGAAACCGCGATTTCGAAACATATAGGGCGATGGCCAACGGAGTTTCATTTTTCACCATCTGTTACTCAAACGGGAAAGTGGCTTCAAATATGAAAATCGGAAGACGGAAAGTAATCAAGGGCGGCGCCTGTCTGGCCGTCTCATCGCTGGTTGGTTCCCCGGTAATGGCTCTGGAGAGAATCGAGATCAACGAATTCTCGTCGACTCATGATGTGTTGAAGACTTCGCTTTTTGATCATTTTTCCCAGTTGGGCTATACGCGGGCCGACCATATGCCATTGATAACAAACGATTATGATATCAATGGCGGACTCAGATATCATGGTGTCGTATCAGGCTATCTGCCTGGAGATCTGGTTGTTCAGCCGATTTCGCGGCTTGATGACTTGGCCGACAAGGACCGTCCGGACAACCTGCCTCTCTTTCATGTTTTTTTGTGCCGGAGGCTTCCGGGCTCTACTTTCGAAACCGTATTTTCGCAGCTGCTGAACTATCTGACCGAGGGACTGAATCTCGAAATTTCCAGATTGTTACTCGTCAGTATCCCGGGGTTGTAAAACCGAAGAGACTTTATCGAGGCGAATGGCATCGATTGGTCAAAGCAGGTCTTTATCCGCGATCATGACGATGCATTGGAGGCAGGCGATGGATCCGGATTATTCCGGTTCCCTGAGAGCCGCGACGGCGATGTTTATACGACCGCCGGGCTGTACTATTTCCTCGGCGATGAACCAGAAGGTGCGCCGCTTTCCTATCCCCCGCCATCCGACTGGACCGAAATCGGCGAAATCGCACTGGACGATGTGTCGGAAGTCGCGTTTACGCTTGGTACCGAGCGGCTGATACTTGCCGAGAGCAGAAAATTCCCCCACTGGCATCACCGGCTGGCGGAACTGATCGAACATATTGACGAGGTAGCCGATCCGGGCTCCCTGCCCCCCGCACGGGAGGCCCTCGACAAATTCTGACCGTCGGACAACCGGTGAAGAGCCCTGTTGCAGACGTTTGACGCGGTAATGCCCTTGCATCCTCCACGCCCCTGCGCTTTTCTTCTCGCACGGAGGAAAGTCATGCCAGAGTTTCAGGATATCATTCGCAAGCGCCGCAGCGTCAGGAAGTTCGAGCCGGGGCGCAGTGTCGGCCGTGATGTTTTGGAGCGCATCGTCGATTGCGGGCGCTGGGCGCCGTCTGGCGCGAATGTCCAGTGCTTCGACTTCATCGTCGTCGAGGAACCGGCCCTGCGCGATGCCGTGACGGACGTGTTCCAACGCCAGGCGCAACGGCTGGTCGACCATGCCAAGGGCTTTCCGGCCGTCAAGAAGACCTATCTCGCCAACACCGTGGCGATCATCCTGGTACTCGGCGACCCGCGCTGGAAGGTCTGTTTTCCGCAGCCTACCAGCGAGGGCTGGGAGGCGGAATATCTCGACAACAACGAAGCCATATTCCTCTGTTCGCTCGGCGCCGCGGTCCAGAACATCCAGCTAGGCGTCGCCGCCGAGGGGCTGACCTCGGCCTGGCTGTCCGGCGGCGGCGAAGACATCACCAACAATGAACTATCGGAGCTCCTCGGCTATCCGGAATGGATGCGGGCCTATGGCACCATCCCCATCGGCTACCCCGCCGCCAGCCAGAACCGCCGCTATCGCCGCCCGCTCGATCAGGCGCTCCATTGGAACGGTTTTCAGGCCGGCCAGTACAGGACCCACGCACAGGTTGATTTCTACGAAAGCACGCTGCGCCCCTTCGCCATGTACCGCGACGAAGAACACATGGACGACTGGGAAGACCGCGCCGAGAAACTCGGCGAGTGGGATGCGGCATTTACCAGCGGCAACGTGAATCCGGACGGCAAGCTCGAGCCGGAGGCCGATTTCTCGGCGCCCCGCACAGCCGGAAAAGCCACCAAGCGTCGCGGGAAAGATTGAATGTTACCCGTGCCATTGGTCGGCGGTTTGATTAACCTTCTGGGCGGTTCAGGACTGCACTCGCGATGTTGACACTCTTGCTCACCGCATCGAGCTGCTGCAGCAGGCCCAGATCGTCCCACTGCTGCCACACCCTGCAGATCTTGCCATCCCGGAACTGGCATAGCGACAGCCCTTCCACGCTGAAGTCGGGAAAAATGGTGCGATCGGTAACGCTCCAGCGGGCACACACTTTATCCCCCTCTCCGACAAGATCATGCAGAACGTACTGGTGGTCGGGAAATGTAGCGCGATAGCCGGCAACAAGGTTTCGAATGATATCGTGGCCGCTCAGCTCCTGCTGCGTTGCCGTATCAAAGCCGCCGACATCTTCAGTGTAAAGTTCCGGTATCAGATCCAGCCGGTTTTTGTTGAATACCTCATAAATCACGCGTTCCAACACGGCTTTGTTGTGTTCAGTCATGGCTGCCTCCTTCTTCGGTCTTTGAGGAAGAGTTGCAACTGACAAGGTAGCACGTCTGACCGTTACAAGCACCGCAAGTTGCAATGCCGGTAGCAGCCCAAAGCTGATTTGTCGCGGGAAATGGTCTGTTGTGGCAATTGATTACACACCCGGTCAAAACCCGGGAACTTCGCAACGACAGCGACACGGCCTCTTCGGTTTCAGTCGTAGGAAAACGCTTCAAAGTTTTCGGCAATGTAGTCATCGAATTTCTGCCAGACGGTCCCGTCGCGGCACACTTCGTCACTCAACTGATCGAACCAGTCGTCGGTGTCTCGGTGTTCGTCCATGCACATGGAGCATTCGTCCGGCTTCAGATGTGGATCGGCGAACGGAAAGCACTTCAATGAAGCGGCGATCTTGTCTGCAGCCGCATCAGCGCCAATTCTACGATAGGCATCGACAAATACGTCGCAGGACGGCACTTCGTCGTAGCCGATCTCATAGAAATAATATAACCCGCCATTGCCGATTTTGACCTGCGCTCCGTGCACAAGAAAAATGGTCCGGCATGGATCCGGCAGCAACCAGGGATTTCTGCTGTTCTTTTCAAAGAGTTCGCTGCAGTATTCAAACGCCCAATCGAAATGGCCTGACATGCAATTCTCCTCCGTCGGGTTAGCGCCAGATAAATCCGGGTTGCTTCACCTGCACGAATTTCGGCTTTTTGTGCAACTGCTGCCACGGCCGGTCAACAACAAGCGCAGTCAGGGCGCCGTCGAATACCGCACCCGTATCGATATTGATCCTATTTTTGCGAATTTCCGGACGACCGACCGGGGTGTGGCCGTGAACCACGCCAAACCCGAAATCTTCGCGGGATGCCAGAAACGCCTGCCTGATCCAAAGCAAATCCTTTTCGTCCTGCTTTTCCAGGGCGATCCCCGGTCGAACCCCGGCATGGACAAAAAGAACATCATCAATCTTGTGATGCAGCTTTAGCGACAAAAGCCATTCAACAGTCTCGCCGCCAAGACATTTTCGCAACGCGTCCGGGTCGCGCCCGCGTGTCGTGTCATAATCGAGCGACCGCAAGGTTGCGTCGCCGCCATTTGAAATCCACTGCATCCATTGATCCCGGTCTCCGGTTGCCAGGCACTCGATCAGCATTGCCTCGTGGTTGCCCTTCAGGCAGACCGGGTCAAAGCCTTCGAATCCGCGCATGATACCGGCAATCACGCCGGCGCTGTCCGGTCCCCGATCGACATAGTCACCGACAAACACCAGGGCTGCAGGACTGCCCGCATGATACCGGGCCCGATGATCCTCGATCTTGCGCATCAGTTTTTCCAGCATGTCCAACCGGCCGTGAATATCACCAATCGCGTAGTGAACTGTCTGTGGCGCCATGTTGATTTCCTGTCATCAGTGACTTTGCCCCGACATGCCAAGCAGCAAGTTCCGCGTTGTCTCGTCAGCCGGAAACATCATTTCGATTTTCAACTCGGCGAGCACGATATCTTCCGCTGAGCCAAACTGGGCGATGGTCGATAGCAGCGACAGCACCGTCTCCCCCGCGCGGTACCGGGCCGGTACGATGGCGGGCAGCGGACCGTCATGGCTGCCTAGCCTGGAGCCCAATTGCCGCGTCAGTCGCTGCACCGCTTCGTCCAGAACCGGATCGCCGCCAAGATGCGCGCTTTCGGTGCGCAGCCGCACCGCCACAGGCGCCATCACCTCGAGCCAGTTCTCCAATACGCCGCCCAACTTGTCCTTGTCCAGCATCGCTTCCAGCAGGCTGTCGCCTTCACTCAGACCTGCGCCCATCAGCAGGAAACCGGCTGACGCATTGGCCCTGACGATGCTCCAGTGTTTGTCGAGCGCCATCGCCGGAAAGGGGTTGTGGCGATCGAGCGCCCAGTCGACGGCCGCCCGGATATGCGCCATGTCGTCGTCTTCAAGATGCCTTCGCCGATAGGCAGGTGCGAAGCCGGCGGCGGTCAGGAACGAATTGCGCGCTGTGAAAGGCAGATCGAGTGAATCACACAGCAGCCGGACCATCATGCGGCTTGGCTGCGATCGCCCGGTCTCGAGAAACGAAATGTGGCGCGCTGAGACATTGGCGGCAAGGCCGAGATCAAGTTGGCTCAACCGGCGCTGGTTGCGCCATTGCTTCAGCGTTTCTCCAAATGCGTTGTGCACAATCAGGTCCTCCGGCAACGTCCTTGCGGACATTTGTATACCCCATCCGACGTATTTCACTTACCTCACAGGTAATTGAATCAAGTCAGTCGCAGCGGCAATTTGCAGACCGTGATCCCAACAAAGGAGACACGGCGATGCAATATCAGACAACGACGAACTGGCTTAAATGCGCCACCGCCTTCGTGATCGGATTTGGCGTCCTGTGCCTGGTCGGCACCGTACCGGCGATCTCGGGCCCTGCCCGTTTTATGCTCGATCGGGCGTATTGGCCGGTGAATGGCATGCCGGGTGAATTGACGCCGCAGGCGCGGCTTCTGTGGGCGATTTCGGGAGGCATGCTGGCGGGCTGGGGCGTACTGCTATGGCAGGTCATCACGCATATCTACGCCCACAACCCTGCCCTCGGCCGTTCCATGATCCTCGCCAGCATCGGCACCTGGTTTGTTCTTGACAGCACAGGTTCGATCGCCGCCGGTGCACCGATGAACGCCCTTTTCAATGTCGGATTCCTGGCGCTCTACGCCGTACCCCTATGGCGCCCAGTGCGGGAAGCCTCCGGCCCTGCCTGACAGGGTTTCGTCTGCTCAGGCAGGATCCGACCCCTCGGTCACGGCCTCTGCCTGAGCCCGGGCCGGTTCGATGCCGGTCAGGAAATAGATCATGACATCACCCTTGCCCTTGATATGGACATTACCGCGTTTTTCGAACGTAAAGTCGTCGGACAGGACCTGATACGTCTCTTCACTGACCTGGATGCGGCCCGATATGCCGTGCGATTCCAAGCGCGACGCCGTGCTCACCGTATCGCCCCACACATCGTAGAAGAATTTTCTTGTGCCGATGACCCCGGCGACTGCTGGCCTGGTATGAATGCCGATCCGCACCGACACCGCCTCGCCCATGTCCTCGCCGATCTCACTGGTGGCGGCAATCATTTTCAAGGCCATGTTGGCGACCGCCGAGGCGTGGTCGGCCCGCGGTTCCGGCAAGCCGCCCGCCACCATATAGGCATCGCCGATGGTCTTGATCTTTTCCAGCCCGAATTCGTTGGCCAGGTCGTCGAATTTGGAAAAAATCCGATTGAGAACGGCCACCGCCTCGGGCGCAGTCATTTTCGAGGCGCGCGGTGTGAAATCCACAATGTCGGCGAACAGGATCGTTACCTGCAAAAGGTCATCGGCAATGATCTTGTCGGGTTCGCGCTTCAGCCTTTCGGCAATCGGCGCCGGCAGGATGTTTTCCAGAAGCCGTTCCGAACGCGCGTGCTCGTACTCGATCTGCTCTTTTTGCACGCGGATCAGCGCGTTGGCGGTTTCCAGCTGCCGGTAGCCGGAATAGGTCAGGAAATAAACAAAGAACACGCCGATGGTCATGGCGAGCCCCTCGCCTATCTCGACCAGCCTTCGGGTGGGTGAATCGAACAGCGAGCCAGTCGGATTGAGCGGCGTCTGATGCGCAATCATCGAGACGTCCGGCAGGGCGATCTCGATGAACGGCAACAAAAGCATGATGAGAAAACACGCAGCAAACCAGGGCCGCGACCTGGCCGGTCCGAGCACCACCACCGCCGCTGCGGGAATGACGATAAAGGGAAGGATATCGCCCTCGCGATTGCCGTTCAGCAGTGTGAAGCCGAATTGAATGGCCATCAGCGCCGGGCAGAAAAAATAAAAGAGTTTGCGCACGCTGTAAGTAAAGTGCAGCACAAGCAGGGCCGCGATTTCAGTCACAAGAGCAGCCACGTCGAAGCCGCGCAGCAGCAGCGACCGGTCGGGTTCAAACAGAAAAAATGACAGGCTCATCGCCATGATGATCAGAATAATGATGCTCAACACGGACTTCAGTCGCCGGGTTGCAAAGTCGTCATCGGATGCATGGCCGATGCGGATGAAATCTGTGATCATCTTTAAAATCAATCAGCTAGGCGGCAGATTGGCAAATACTAAAGTGCCGGTTTGCACCGATCAAACGGAGCTGTCCACGGCGTGATGGTCGCGCCATGCCTCAGCACTTCGAGTGTGATAGCTTTGCCTAGCCGAATCCAAAACGAAACGGGCAAGATTGACAGATCAGGTCCAACAGAACGGTCTCTTGACGGTCCTTGCCGGCGTCATCCTGATGCTCGTTCTCGGCTCAATACACGCCTTTTCGGTATTTCTGGTGCCGCTGGAATTGCGCTTTGGTGCGAGCCGCCGCGAAGTGAACATCACCTGTTCCCTGGCGCTGGTCATCAGGCGGTTATGGACCGTTGTTTTTGTTGAATTCCGGCCGCGCACGCCCATGCCTGTGCCGGACAGTCCCTCAATCGTCAAACTCTTCCCAATGCGCCACCGATATGCCGCACAAAGGCGGTGCCCTGCCCAAAAACTGTGTTAATCCTTGCGACTGACAACAACTGTGCGAGGTACTGACCGTGGCGAAATCCAATGCCTATCGAGGCCTGTCAACAACAGCGATTCATGCCGGTGAAGGTCCCGATCCGGTAACCGGCGCCTCGGCGCCCAACATCGTCATGTCGTCAACCTATGTTGCCGAGGAAGTCTCCGGCTTTTCGGCCCATGAGCTCAGCGTTGACAGCCCGTTTCTTTATGGCCGCTGGGCCAATCCGTCGGTGCGGTCGCTTGAAAACAAGATCGCGGCGCTGGAAGGCACGGAAAGCTGCTTGTGTCTCGCCTCCGGCATGGCCGCGGCGAGCGCCATATTCTTCACCGTCTTGTCGGCGGGCTACCATGCGGTGATCTCGGATGTTTCCTATGCCGGTGTCGCCGAACTGGCCCGCGATACGCTGCCGCGTTTCGGTATCGAGGTCACGCTGGTCGACATGACGGACATTGCCGCCGTCGAAGCTGCCATCCGGCCGAACACCAAGCTGATTCACACGGAAAGCCCCGCCAATCCGATCATGCGGCTGACCGATCTTGCCGCCATTTCCGAAATCGCCCGAAGGGCCGGCGCAAAACATTCCTGCGACGCCACATTCGCCTCACCTGTCGGTCAGAAAAGTGCTGACCTCGGCGTCGACTATGTCATGCATTCGATCACCAAATATATTGGCGGCCACGGCGATGCCATCGGCGGAGCCGTTTGCGGACGCGCCGAGGATATCAATGCACTGACAGTCGAAGCGGCGATCCACCATGGCGGCATCCTTTCACCCTTCAATGCTTGGCTGATTGCCCGCGGCATGGCGACGCTGCCGCTGCGCATGCGCGGCCACCAGGAAGGCGCCATGGCCGTTGCGCAGTTTCTGGAGAGCCACCCGAAAATCACACAGGTTTTCTATCCCGGTCTTGAAAGCCATCCGCAGCACGAACTTGCGAAACGCCAGATGCGCAATTTCTCCGGCATGCTGTCCTTTCAGGTCGGCGACGAGGAGACGGGCACGGCACTTGCCGCCCGCATGGCCGATGAATTGCAGGTGATCCACTATGCGGTCTCGCTCGGCCATCATCGCTCGCTCGTCTGGTGGATGCCGACAGCCGGCATCATGGAGACCTCGTTCCGACTGTCCGGTGACCAGCTCAAGAGCTACCGCGATTATGCCGGAGACGGCATTTTCCGGCTGTCGGTCGGTCTTGAGGATGCCGAGGACCTGATCGCCGATCTCGACCGCGTGCTGGGGTAGGCCTCAACGGAACTGAAATGCCCGTTTGTACTAGAATTCTGGAGACGATGCGTGGAGGTGTGTTTGAACAAGCAAGCAAGTGTGCTTGGTGCCAATACCTATGGTGCCACCGACATAACCGATTTCTACGATTGCATGGAGGAATATCAAGGCACCTACAAACTCGCGGTCCATGACCTGCCCGACATCATCGCCCGGCATGTGACAGGCACAGCCGCACTCGATTTTGCCTGCGGATGTGGCCGCTCAACCCGCTTCGTGATGCGCCTCGGATTTGATGTCGTCGGGGCCGACGTCTCCGAAGCGATGCTGACCAACGCCCGGCGGCGGGACCCTGAGGGCAAATACTTTCTTGTCGGCGACGGTGATCTCGGCAGTCTAAAGGGCAGCGCCTTCAATCTCATTCTCAGTGCGTTTCCTCTGTCCAACATGACCACACGGACCGGGATCGCAAAAATATTGACGGAGCAGAAAACACTTCTTGCACCTGACGGCCGCCTGATCCTCATCGAGGCAAACCCCATTCTCTATCACCATGAATGGGTGTCGTTCACAACAGCGGCGTTTCCGGAAAATGTGGACGCCAAAAGCGGCGATCCCGTTCCGGTCCACTACCGCGGTCGCATGGACAAGCCGGTTGTCGACATACTTTGGACGGATGAGGACTACCGCCATTGTTTCAAGTCCGCCGACTTGCGCTGCCTGGACGTTCAGCGGCCGCTTGCCGCCGAGGACGATCCCGGACCGTGGTTCAGCGAACGAGAGATTGCGCCATGGGTCATCTATGTGCTCGAGGCCACGCGGGCCGACAAACGCTAAGCAGTCCGCACCGGCGCCAAATGGACTCTAACAATCGGATTTGTTACCGTTTTTCAACATGGAATTGGCGCGGTTTGCGCAGGGCCGGCTGTGCCTGCATTTCTGCAAATCACCCAACAACTTGAACAACCGACCGAAGGACGCTGCCCATGTCTCTGACACTTTACGAAAGGCAGGCCAAGGACGGCTGGCGTCCCAGCCCGTTCTGCTGGCGCACGCGGTTTACGCTTGCCCACAAGGGCCTGACACCGGACGTGGTTGCCATCGGATTCACCGAAGCCGAACGGATCGCATTCAGCGGACAGGGCAAGGTGCCGGTCCTCGTCGACGGGGAGCGCGTTGTCTGGGACAGCTGGTCGATCGCCGGTTACCTTGAAGATACCTATCCTGACCAATCCTCGCTTTTCGGTGGAAACGGCGGCAGAGAACTCGCACGCATGCTCGGCCATTGGGTTGACGCAACGTTGCAGCCGGCCCTTGCCGGCGTGCTGGCACCGGCGCTCTACGATATTCTTGATGCCGAAGACCAAGTCTATTACCGCCGGACCCGTGAGGCTCGCTGGGGAATGACCTTCGAGGAAATGCGCGGCAAGCGGGACAGCTACCTGGCCGCGATCAGCCCTGCCTATGAGCCGCTGCGCCTGAGGTTGGCGGAAGCGCCTTACATCTGCGGCGAGAAACCGGCCTATGGCGACTATCTTGTGTTCGGGGTTTTCCAGTGGGCGCGCTGCACCGATCCGCAGGATCTGATACCCGCCAAAGACGCAGAATTACGCGCCTGGCGCAGCCGCATGCTGGATCTGTTCGGTGGTCTGGCACGCTCTGTGCCGGCCTTCGAAAGCGCGGCCTGAGCGGACAGGTCGAAGGGAGCCAGGGGGAACGCATGTCAGAGTCAATCGAACTGCCCGTCTGGCTGGTGGTAATTGCCGGAATTCTGGCGCTGATCGCATTGATCGACCGGCTGCTGACGCCTGCGGTGCGCTGGGTTCTGCACCGCCGCGTCAATCGTGCAATCGACGAACTCAACACCCGCCTGCAGTTGAAAATACGACCCTTCGGCGTTACCGGCAGGCGTATTGTCGTTGACAGGGTTGCGCACGATCCCGACGTCATGGCCGCCGTCGAAGAGCACGCCAAAGAGGAAGGCATGCCGGTCGAAGTCGCCATAGACCAGGCAGAACGTTATGCACGCGAAATCGTGCCGGCCTTCAACGCCTATGTCTATTTTCGCGTCGGCACGCGTCTTGCCCGCGGCCTGGCAACGGCGCTCTACCGGGTGCGCCTCGGCTATTCCGATTCCGATGCGCTTTCGGAGGTGCCACCCGATTCATCCGTGGTCTTTGTCATGAACCACCGCTCCAACATGGACTATATACTTGTAACCTATCTCGCATCCGCATCGACGGCGCTTTCCTACGCAGTGGGCGAATGGGCGCGGCTGCCGGTGCTGCAGACGTTGATCCGTGCCACCGGCGCCTATTTCATCCGGCGCAATGCGCGCAACCGGCTCTACCGGCGCGTTCTGGCGAGCTATGTACGCATGGCGACAGAATCCGGGGTGACACAAGCGATTTTTCCCGAAGGCGGCCTGTCGCGCGACGGTCTTTTGCGGCCGGTCAAACTCGGCCTCCTGTCTTACATTTTGTCGGCACACGAACATGGCGCGCGCGATACCGTCTTCATTCCAGTCGGTTTGAACTACGACCGTGTATTGGAAGACCGCTCCCTGATTGCTGCTGAAAAAGGCTCTGCGCCGCGCACAACGGGACAGAAAACGACAACAACGATGAAGTTTCTGTGGCGGAACCTGCGCTTGCGCCTCGCCGGCCGCTGGCACCGCTTCGGCTACGCCAGCGTTTCCTTCGGGCGGCCCGTCTCGCTCAACGGATTCCTCGCCGACAAGGGCGTCAAACAATGGGGCGCCCTGGACGAGGCCGAACACACCGCCCTCACCCAGGACCTGGGCGAACGTCTTATGAGAGATGTCGGTCAGCTTATCCCGGTCCTGCCGGTCTCGCTCGTCGCGACAGTTCTTATCGACGCCGGCAAAGAAACGCTGGATCGCCTGACGCTAAAGGCGCGGGTGGATGCACTAATCGACAGGCTGGTTGACAGTGGCGCCCATGTGCATGTGCCGCGCGCCGACCGCGATTACGAGGTCACCGTCGGTCTGCGCATGCTGACGCTGCGGCGCATCGTATCCGAAAACCAGGACGGCACCCTTCACATCACGCCCGGTGACGAGCCGCTTGTTGCCTATTACGCCAACGCGATCCGGCATCTGGTGTAGGTCGAAGACCTTGGGTGGCCGGGCAGCCGGTCATTGGCGCTCCGCGATGATGACCACCGGGTCGATCTGGTGGTCATTGAGCGCTTCTGCATAGTTCTTGAATTTCTCGGGTGCGTTTGTACCGGTCAACAGATGCAGGCCGATCGGCGGCGGACCGTCCTGCGTTGCCGCCTTGGCAAAAACACCGCGGAAAAAGTCCATGGCAAAGCGCCGCAGGCTTGTCTCGCTTACAATGTCAAAACCGCCCTGCCGCAGCAATTGGCAGGTCTCCTCCGAGGACCTTAGGAAGCTGTCGGCCCCGGTTTCGGACCACGGCACAGGATAGCGCATTCCAGCAGTCGGTCCTTTCATGACGTCGAACACGCGAAGACGTGCGTCCCGCTGCAGGACGCGGTAAAGTTCCGCATAAAACTGCGTTCGGTCGTGGATATTCATTGCGACGTGAAAACTGACTGCAGCTTCAAAACTGTCGTCGGCAAACGGCATGTCGATCACGCTGCCGACGTGAAACTGGCAGTCGTCTTCAAGGCCTGTGCGCCGCGTCAGCTCGCGCGCCACTTCAACATATCCAGATGTCAGGTCTATGCCGGTCACCCGGCAGCCCCGCTCCTGTGCCAGATGGCGTGCCGTCCCGCCGATGCCGCAGCCGGCATCGAGAACGCGCATACCTGCTTCGATGCCGCTGTCGTCCAGCGCCATGAGCGTCGTCTCACGGCCCGCCGTATGGAATTCATCCACTGGCGCAAGGTCCTCAAGCGTGGGCGCATCGGGATCGGCACCCGAACGCTTCAATCCCTCGATGATGGCATCGAGCAGTTCGGGTCTGTGATAGTGCGCCGCAATTTCTTCTTCCAAACGATCGGCCATGGGGCACCTCCACGCTCTAATTTCCTCGGCTGTCACTATATCCTAAGACTCTGGCATTTCAGGGATAGTACAGATTCTGTAGTATTCCCGAGCGAAGGCACGGTCTAATCTGCATTCGTCAAGGGAGCAGAGTGATGAAGAGTTACGGCCAGTTTTATCCGATTGTCAAAGCCGCGGAATTGTTTTGCGAGCGCTGGACAGCGCTGATCATCCGCGATCTTGCGGCAGGCGCTACCCGTTTTTCGGAGCTTCATCGCGGTGTGCCGCTGATGTCACCGACGCTTTTGTCGAAACGACTGAAACAGCTCGAAGCCGAGGGTGTGGTCGAAAAGAAGAGACACGGCGGCGGATGGACCTATCATCTCACGCCGGCAGGGGTGGAATTCATACCGTTGGTCGAATCCCTCGGCATGTGGGGCCAGCGCTGGTCGCGCCGCGAACAGGTGGACAATGAAAAAGATCTCGGCCTGTTGTTGTGGTCGATAGAGCGCATTGCAAGAGCCGATGCATTTGGCGCCAGACGAACAGCGATCAGGCTTGAATTGTGTGATCAGCCGCCGGCCAAAAAAATGTGGTGGTTTGTCAATTACGACGGCAAGTGCCAGTTGTGCCTGCATGATCCCGGATTTGAAGTGGACATCTACCTGACATGCACCCTGACCGATATCATCTATGTCACACGCGGTGATCTGCCGCTGAATGTGGCTTTGTCGACAAACCGTCTGGAAGCGCTCGGATCCCTATCCCTGACAAAACACCTCGGCGCCTGGTTCAATCTCGGTCCGCTGACGACAATCAGATCTCAAACGGTGGAGGGACAGCCTGGTCCCGTTGACCGGCAAACGGCAGGGCCACATCGAGCGCCGTCGCAGTGAAGGCGATGAACGCAAAGTGTTCATTCATTTGACCGATACCGGCCGCGCGCTGAAATCCAAGACTCCCGAAATCACCGCCTGCATAATTGGCGAAACCGGCTTGCCCGGGGTCGAGCTGGAACGGTTGATCGGCACGATCGGTGCTTTGCGCGACAGCCTGCATCGCACACGGATGGCCGGCAAATAGATCACCGCAGTTTTGCCCCCTATTCCATGTTGCTCAATCAACGGGCCTGCGCCTTCAATTGCTCCGCCGCCCTTGCGTAGCCGCCGGCCGCACCATCGATGAAATGGACGTGATCGTCCGCCGTCACCGATGGGACAATGCAGGTCATGATCGCCTCGTCCTGCTGATGAATGGCATATTGCACAAGCCCCTGCTCCGCCGCTTCGTCAAGGCGCTTCATAAGCCGGGCCAGCGTCTCGGCATCGCAGTCGATTGTCATCTTCAGCCCGTCATCGAATTTTCGAAAATCGGCATTGATGCCCGATATATAGACATAGTGTATAGGGTCGAATGCCCCGAGTTTTAGCTTCGTCTTGAAGAACACGAGCGCGATGAAGGTTTCGATCAGCAACTGTGTCTTGCGCAGTGCCAGCGATCGTTTGCCACGGCTGGCATGGACCTCGAGCGCCAGACCCTCCGGGGGCCACTCGAAGCCGGGACCGCTCGCCGGCACGGGGTGGCCGGCGCGTTCAAGTTCGCGGGCAAGATCGACGATGTCGTGGTAAAGCAGCGCATGGGCATCGGTGAGGACCGCGGTTCTCGGCAGAACCAGCACAGAAAGGATTTTGCCGTGGCGGCTCTGCATGGGCGTGCAGCGGCACGACAGGCCTGTCAGATCAGGAAATGTGCCGGCGCAGAAGCGGCAACATCATATGTGCCTTCCTTCATTTGGTCATCCGCCCAGCGCATGCCGCCGCCCCGGAACATGGTGTATTCGACACCCGGTGAAGCGCGGTAGCGGGCGACCTCGACATTGCATCCGGCAGCGCGAATGTCTTCGACCGGGACAATAGCTGCGCGCAGGGTCATGCCGAACTCCGTATCGGCCCAGCGAATGACCTCGCTGAGAGCCTTCTCCGATGCGCCGCGCAGGCCCCCGGGTAGAACAAAAACCGCACCGTCACCGCCAAATGCGCAAGGCAGCGCGGCACCTCCGACGGCGTTGATCTGAGCAGATATGACCGCCGCGCCCACCGTATTGACTGTTTTATAGCGACCCTCTGCAATGGCCGCAGTCGATCCGACTATGTCGGCCGCGCCGACGATCCAGCCATCCGGAAGAGTGTGATAAACATCACTGTCCGCCGGTGCGCCGAACCGCTCCTGCAACGGCATCGAGGCATAGAAAGAGGCAAGGCTCGACAGTGCATCCGTCATACTGCGTATCCCCGGCACAAGAACCTGAAATCTGGCACAAGTCCCTGCGAACTCTAGATAATCCGACGATGTGAAGCCAGCAACGCAGCCAACGCACTTGTTCACATCCATTCGCTGTGCCAGCTTGATTTTCCAGCGAGGCAGTCTCCGGAGCGTATTGTCAAAATGGTTCATGAATGAGCGTCGCTGAAAAAAGCCGCACCGACTCGACACTGGCAGGGATCGGCTGGATGATTGCGACGTCCTTTTGCTTCGTCGCCGTCACCGGGATCGTGCGTTACATCGGCACGGACATTGCCGCCGCCGAAGCCGCCTTCGTCCGCTATGCGTTCGGTGTTCTGATATTCCTGCCGATGATGCGCCCGCTTCTGCGCAATCCGCCTCCGTTCAGGACCGTAAGACTGTATGCCCTGCGCGGCGTGGTTCACAGTTTCGGTGTCACGCTCTGGTTCTTCGCCATGGCCCGCATACCCATCGCCGAAGTCACCGCGCTGGGATACACCGCGCCGATCTTCGTTACCATCGGCGCAGCTTTCTTCTTCAGGGAACGGCTGCATTTCAGGCGCGTCGCCGCAGTGGCAATCGGTTTTCTCGGAACCCTTTTGATTCTGCGACCCGGTTTCCACGAAATATCGTCCGGACAGTTCGCACAGTTGACGGCGGCTCCGTTGTTTGCCGCGTCGTTTCTTCTGGCTAAAAGGCTGACCGATGATGAGGACCCGGTGATGATCGTCATCATGCTTTCGATTTTCTGCACGCTGTTCCTGCTGCCTGGTGCTATCCTGAACTGGACCAATCCCACCCTCAGCGAAATCTTCTGGCTTGCATTGACGGCCCTCGTAGCGACGCTTGGCCACTATACGATGACCCGCGCGATTCAGGCGGCACCGTTGACCGTGACACAACCGGTGAGTTTCCTCCAACTGATCTGGGCAACGGCGTTGGGCATCATCGTCTTCAACGAGCCGATGGACCCCTATGTGCTGATCGGCGGAGGCATCGTGGTGGCTGCAATTACCTTCATATCCCACCGCGAGGCGGTCGCAGCGCGCAGACCGATTACACCGCCGGCACCCGCAACAAAGGATTAGAGCGTGTCTGGTTTAGATCGGCAACAGCGTGATTGCTTCTGCAATCAATCCAGATCAGGCGGTGTCGCCACAACCTTGATCAGGGAATACCAGCGCGCCAGGTCTGCAATGTCGGCATCCTGCAAATCCGCTGCAATGATAGACATCTGCTCATGCGTGCGTTTTCCGGATCGGAAGGCCTCGAGCTGCGCCACAATATAAGCAGCGTTCTCACCTGCCAGATTGGGCGCATTGGGTGCTACGGCTATGCCGTCGACCCCATGACAGACCACACACATTTGTGCCTTGTCGCGCCCGGCCTTTGCATCCTGTGCAGCCGCCGGGCCGGCAAGGGCAATGCCGGCCAGCAATAGCCAGCCGGCACGCCATGCCCTATTCGCCATAGCTGATCCGGTAGACCACATTGGCAAAATCGTCGGAAACGAGCAGCGAGCCGTCCGGCAGTTCCTCTATGTCCACCGGTCTGCCTACGGCCGCACCGTCGCTGAGCCATCCATCGGCAAAGACTTCCTTGCCCACCGCATTGCCTTCGTCATCGAAACGGATGCGCATGATCCGGTAGCCGACCGGTTCCGTACGGTTCCACGATCCGTGCTGGGCGACGAAGGCATCGTTCTTGTATTCTGCCGGGAACATCGCACCGTCGTAAAACTCAATACCGAGATTGGCGGAATGCGCCTGAAACTCGATTTCGGCGGGAACCACTTCTCCGGCTGGTTCCTTATCTTCATAGCCGGCAAGCTTTGTTGCCTTGCCGCCAAAATGAGGAAAGCCGAAATGCTGACCTGCAGATTTCACACGGTTTAATTCATCCGGCGGCGTATCATCGCCCATGCCGTCGGCGCCATTGTCTGTAAACCACAATTCACCGGTTGTGGGATGCCAGTCGAACCCGACGGAATTGCGCACGCCATCGGCGACCACTTCCCAGTCGGAACCATCCGGATTCATCCGCACGATCTTGCCCGTATTGTCTTCGAGATCGCAGATATTGCAGGGCGCGCCCAGCGACACATAAAGCTTACGGTCAGGACCGAATCCGATGACCCGCCAGCCGTGCAGAAACTCGTTTTTCAGCCCTTCGGCAACCGGAAGCAGCGGCTGCAAGGGCAGTGCCGAATCGAACTCAGCCGGAATCGGCCAGTGGGCAATCTTGTCCTGCATGCCGACATAGAGCATCGAATCCTGCATGGCGACGCCGTTCGGCACGTTGAGCCCGTTCACCCGCTCAAGAACCTCGTCGGCCACCCCGTCCCGGTTGCTGTCGATCAGCGAATAGATATGCCCATGGCGCGAGCCGACAAACACCACGCCGTTCGGCTTGCCCACCTCGATCTGCCGTGGTTTCGGCATTTCGGCAAACACGGAAATCTTGAAGCCCGCGGGCAGTTTGACCTTATCAAGAACACCGGAAAAATCGCCCGCGGTCGCAGGCATTGAAAACGCAATGGTGACAGCCACGCCACACAGTAGAGCTTTGAACATCGAGGTACCTCCCAATAATATTTGATGCCGCGCATCATTTCTCATTATGCCGGACAAGCCTATTGCCAATTCGCGCAGACACCAAACAAGATGTCGATGTAATAGGTGGCATGAGAGCAAAAAGTGAATTTGGCTGGTCGTGCAGTTTGCAATCAGCCAGCTATTACGGGTTCCCGGCGCATCCCATACGCCACGCTCCTATAGAGCATCGTACCTCCTCGGCACAGGAACGGTTCCCGGCAGAAAAATCAGTAAGAGTAAAAAACGGCAATCAGATCCATCTCCCGCAGTTACCGAGTGCTGGGCCTGATTGCCGCCGCAACCGACAACCGTGGCCGTCTGGGTACTGATCGCGCCTTAGTATTTCTTATGACCGTAAGCCAGACTAAGCAGGCTACCTCATGCACTTCAAGCAGGTTGCCTGCAAACTGTCACGAGCGTGAACATAGCAAATTCTGTACTGAGCTTTTGCTCAGGAGTCACCGCCGGGATTGGACAGTTTGATCCTGAGAACGGCTTTGACCTGATGAAGATCATTCTTGTGCTCGTAAATGTTGCCGTCGCCGTTGGTGCTCGTTTGCATGTTGAAGTTCATGTAGAGATATTCGACACCCAGGCTGTATCTGTCGCCAAATGCATATTCGGCGCCACCGCCTACCGTGTAACCGGTCCGCATATCGTCCAGGTCAGTCCAATCAGACGTGTCGACATTGCCACCGTCCAGATCGCCACCCGAATTTCGAATATTGGCGAACGCAACACCACCTTTGGCGTAAAACAGGGCGTTTTGATAGGCGATGCCCATTCGGGCAGTTATGTCGCTGTACAATCCGTAATCGACAAAGCCGACATTCTGAGGATTTCGATCCTCGGCGGACATGTTGAAATATCCAACATCCGCCTCGATGCCGGCGATCACCGCCATCGTGTCGTTGAATTGATGGAGGTTGAAATTGAAGCCCCCTGTGACGCCGCCCAGGAATGCGCCGCCGTCCGGGTCCGGAAAGCTGCCCGTACAGTCGAACGGACCTGGAACACCGCCGGTGCAAAACGGGCCGACCTCATATCCGGATTGTCCGTATCCAGCATGGCCGCCTACGTAAAACCCAGTTAAATCAAATGCGTTCGCGGGAATTGCGGATACCAAAAATGGCATGACGGCGACCAGCGCGCCGATAAAAATCTTCATAATAACAACCCTAAAATATGATCCGCACATGAGTGCGGAAATCCCCAAAATATAGAATGCAGCTGAGAGTAGAGGTCCCCTAAAATTAAACCGCATCGGAGCGCGGCGAATCAAAAGCTATTAAAAAACACAACCAGTATGAGGCAAAGGTACCCGTAGTTTTGATATTAACAATGAAGATACGGCCAACATCAGGTAAATCATTGTCATGTGACGAAAAAGTCACACAGATAGGTTGAAAGTGAAGCCCCGGCGCATCGGCCGCAGAGCGCCAAGCGGTACCGTTTACAATTGAAACATCGATCCCGGAAGACAGATGTCCGATTGAAACAATCGGTGTCAATACTCCACTCAGCAACAGACTGAGAGGAAAGACAATGGAAACCGCAACTCTGGAACGAAACGTTCCTGATTATAAAAAATGGAACGACAGGCTTAACACCTCCTGGTCCTGTGCCGACTACGCAAGGATCGGCGTAACCCTCCAGATCACCGGCGAAGAGTTGGCAGAAGCAGCTGAATTTACACCAGGCTCGAAAATTCTGGATGTCGCTGCCGGCAACGGAAATGCAACACTCGCCGTCGCCCGCCGTTTTTGCGACGTCACTTCGACAGACTATGTTCAACCACTTCTGGACAAAGGCCGGGCGCGCGTCGAAGCCGAGGGGCTTGAAGCGGATTTCCGCATTGCCGATGCCCAGGATCTGCCCTTTTCCGACAACAAGTTCGACGGCGTAATCTCGACCTTCGGTGCGATGTTCGCGCCCGACCAGCAGGCAACTGCTTCCGAGCTTATCCGGGTATGCAAGCCCGGTGGAAAGATCGCCCTCGCCAGCTGGACTCCGACTGGGTTCATCGGCCGCATGTGCAGGTTGATCGGCAGTCATATGTCAGCTGCACCGGGTTTCAGGGCACCCGCCAACTGGGGTCGTGAGGAGTGGATCAGGGATCATTTCGAACCCCATGCCAGCTCTATCAGCTTCGTGCGGAAGACGTTCAATTTCCGCTACCATTCGCCGGAGCATTTCCTTAATTTTTTCAGGACTTATTATGGTCTCACCCGCAAAGCGTTTGAGAAAGTCGGGCCCGATGGCGAAAAGGCGCTGGCTGACGATATTCTCGACCTGTGCAGGGAGTTCGATGTAGCCACCGACGGTTCGCTGCGCGCGGCCTCGGACTACGCTGAGGTCGTGTTCGTCAAGGCCTAGAGCATGTCTTGTTTAGATTAGGACACATACCCATAAATTAGCGATGTGGGATTCCCAAACTTAAACGGGTCAGATTCAGTTGCGCTGTGGAGGATTAGCCATGGCGCGATTTGACCTGACGGACTTTGAGTGGGATGTGATCCAACCGCTTTTGCCGAATAAGCCGCGTGGCGTGCCGCGGGTGGATGACCGGCGGGTGTTGAACGGCATATTCTGGCGATTGCGCACCGGTGCGCCCTGGGCGGATATTCCGTCGCGCTACGGACCCTATACGACCTGCGTCAACCGCTTCAACCGATGGCGTAAGGCTGGGGTCTGGGATCGCCTTTTGAAAGCTGTTTCAGAGGCTTATGATGGTGATATCCAGATGATCGACTCGTCATCGATCCGCGTTCATCAACATGCTGCCAACGGCAAAAAAACAGATCCGATCCCGTTGCATGGGTCGCTCACGGGGCGGCCTGACCACCAAGATCCACGCTCTTGTCGATGCGGCAGGCTTGCCCATCTTGTTGAAGCTTACGGAAGGTCAGGCTCACGACGGACGTAGCGCGCAGAACATGTTCGACACCGTACGGGACGGCGGCATCGTTTTGGCTGACCGGGCCTATGACTCCGACGCTCTTCGCAAGCACTTGGCGGGTCGTGGAGCATGGGCCAATATCCGCGCCATGCCACACCGACGCGAGCCGCCTGTGTTTAACCGCTGGGTCTACAAGCAGCGCAACGCAGTCGAGCGCTTCTTCAACAAACTCAAACCCTTCCGAGCTGTCGCCACACGCTACGACAAACGAGATGACAACTATCTCGCTTCCGTTAAACTCGCTTCAATCAGAATTTGGCTCAGATTTAATGAGTCGGTGACCTAAAGCATTTGATGGCGGAAAATCGGCTCATTCGGTTGGGCGTCGCGCAGCGCAGCGCGATGCGGTGCATCGGGCAGGCGGCGCAACAACGCCGATGAGTCGATTTGCCGCCACCCCTGAAAGGACTATCGTTTTGATACTCAGAGATGAATGGGCCGGGTGATTTTGCCCCTGACCGCGTTGGCTCACACTTGTGGCGGGATGGCACCACGGCACGCAACCCGCCTTGTCAGCGACCAAAATCGCCTCGGTCAAATGATGCAATCTAAACCAGACACGCTCTAGCTGCCGGTGTTTTCAGTGGCAACCGGCACACCGCGGACCAACGAATTGCTGACCGTGCAGATAGTCCTGGCCATTTCGATGATCTGCATTGGATCCGAGCCATCTTCCATGACGCTTAAGACATCCAGTCTCGCCGAGTCACGAACAGCGGCTCGCCGTCCAGCTCAACGGTCACGCTCACAGATATGCTTGATATGCCGACACCCATTTCGTCAGCGACATAGCGCAGATCATTACAAAAACACCCCCCGATCGCCAGCGCGAGCAGCTGGGCGCCGTTGACCCCCAGACCGAGCCCCCCGGCCGTGCCTTTCGGCCCGTCGACAACGATTGTGTGTCCACCTGCCCAGCCCATGGCTGCCTGGGTGCCTTCCACATTGCGCAATTCCACTGTCATGGCCACCATGAGATCCATCCGCAATTTTCTAAATCGACAGCGTGAGCCAAATACCGGGGTGGGCGCTGCGCCAAGTCTCCCGACCGGCACCAAACCGCCGTCTCAATCTGCCGGTAACCGGCGCTTCACCTGATCTCCTCAGGATGGCACCGAGGCGGCACCGGCGGATGCGCCCGTTTCAGAGTTCGGGTGTCTGACCAGATCCGATGATACCGCAAAGCGATCCGGTATTTCGGTGCCGATTCCGGTTCCCTTCCGCCGCTTCTAGAGAATGACAACTCGATATGCGCACTGCGCCGCCAGATCTGTGACGATATCAAGTCCGAAGCCATGGCCGTCTGATCCCGTTTTCACGGTTGCAAGGCGAACAGAACGCTTGCAGGCATCCGCGAACGCCGTCTTGGTCAGACCGGGACCCGTATCATGCACTTCCATACGAATTCCCTCAGGCATGTTTCGCACACCGATCAGAACCCCGCCCTTGTCGGTATATGTGATCGCGTTGGAAGCAAGATTGGCGACGATCCCACAGCGCGCCGTGAACTGCCTGACGAATCGCGCTCAAAGTAAATTGGGGTGATCATCCTGAAATGGCCTGCCCTGTTTTGGGTCGTCGTCACGCCTCGGCAGCAGGTACAGGGCTGAAAACACCCCTGACGTTCTGAGTCGTTCGGCTAACTCCGGCCATCCAGAACGGTAAAGATGCCACTTGCCCGCACGATGCGCTTTTCGCCAACATGCGCATAGGTGTTGGCAAAGGCGGCCATACGGCCGACCTTCTGCACGTCGGTCTTGAACAAAACCCAGTCCCCTTCCCGCGCACTGCCGGCAAAGTCGATCGTGATGCTCGTGGTGACCATCGGCCGGTTGACGTCGGGAAATCCACCGGCGCTGTATCCGAGCGCAATGTCGGCGACGGTGCTCAACAAGCCGCCATGAACGATACCCCGTGAATTGCAGTGCTTTTCTTCCGCCAGAAATCCGATCAGCAGCCCTTCGTCCGACAGCGTGTGGTAAAGCGGCCCGACCATATCGATATAGGGGCTGCCGCGCGACAGAACTTTAAAGCCGGCGGGTATTTCGGGCATCGCATATCCTTCGTGAACAGTTGGCAGCTACCACCATTTGTCGGCGGTAAACTGACCGGCAGCCTGTTCAATGACATTGGCCGTGCGGAAAAGTGTTTCTTCATCGAAGGGCTTACCGATCAGCTGCAGACCGAGCGGCAGTCCGCTATCGTCAAGGCCAGCCGGCACGGCAATGCCGGGCAGCCCGGCCATGTTGACCGTTACCGTGAAGATGTCGTTGAGGTACATCTTCACCGGATCGGCCGCCATGTCCTGATCGGCAATGCCGAAGGCAGCCGACGGCGTTGCCGGCGTCAGGATCGCATCCACACCGTCGTTGAAGACCGTTTCGAAATCGCGCTTGATCAGCGTGCGGACTTTTTGCGCACGCAGATAATAGGCATCGTAATAGCCCGCCGATAAAACGTATGTGCCGATCAGCACACGCCGTTTGACCTCCGGTCCAAATCCGGCTGCACGGGTTTTTTCATACATGTCGACAATGTCGTTGCCGGGCTTTCTGAGGCCATAGCGCACACCGTCATACCGCGCCAGGTTCGATGAAGCCTCGGCCGGGGCGACGATATAATAGGCAGGCAGCGCATAATGTGTGTGCGGCAGCGAGATCCGCACGATTTCCGCGCCGGCATCCTTCATCCATTCAATGCCCTTTTGCCAGAGCGTATCGATTTCCTGGGGCATGCCGTCGAGCCGGTATTCCTTTGGAATACCAATGCGCATGCCCCTGATCGAACCGCCGATTGCCGCCTCGTAATCCGGTACCGGCATGTCGACGGAAGTGGTGTCTTTCGGATCACTCGAGGCCATGGATTTCAGCATGATTGCGGAATCGCGCACGGAGCGGGTGATCGGCCCTGCCTGATCAAGCGATGATGCGAACGCCACGATGCCCCAGCGCGAACAGCGGCCATAGGTCGGCTTGATCCCGACTGTGCCGGTGAACGCCGCCGGCTGGCGGATCGACCCGCCGGTATCCGTTGCCGTCGCACCGGCACACAAATGGGCCGCAACTGCTGACGCCGAACCGCCGGACGAGCCGCCCGGCACGAGCGCCTTGTTGTTGTCCCTGCCGCGCCACGGGTTTGTCACCGGGCCGTAATAGGAGGTCTCATTGGACGAACCCATGGCAAATTCATCCATGTTGAGCTTGCCGAGCATGACCGCGCCGTCGGCCCACAGATTGGATGTCACCGTGGATTCGTAACGCGGTTTGAAACCATCGAGAATATGACTGCAAGCCTGGGTGTGGACGCCTTCGGTCCCGAACAGGTCCTTGATGCCGAGCGGGATGCCCTCAAGTGCCCCACCCTCGCCCTTCGCCAGCCTGTCATCTGAACGCTTCGCCTGTTCCCGGGCAAGATCCGCGGTCACCGCCACATAGGCATTGATAAACGGATTGGCGGCTTCGATCGCGGCAAGATAGGCGCTGGTCAGTTCCGCAGAGGTGATGTCCTTGCTCTGCAGTTTTTCGCGCGCTTCGGCGATGGTCAGACGTGTCAGTTCGGTCATGTTTTTGTGGTCACTTTTCAGGCGGCGGACATTTCGCGTCATGTGTGGCTGGCAGCACCAATTCGGTGCCGCTGATCAGCCCGGGCTTGTGCGCTATTCGACAACTTTGGGAACAAGGAAGAAGTTTTCGTCGCTTTCCGGGGCATTGGCAACGATATCATCCGCCTTGCCACCGTCATTGACGACGTCTTCCCGTTTTTTCATCGGCATCGGCATGACGGAGGTCATCGCCTCGACGCCTTCGACGTCAACTTCGTTGAGTTGCTCGACAAAGCCCAAAATGGTGTTGAGCTCGCCTTCCATTTTCGCCGCTTCATCATCGCTGACGGCAATACGGGCAAGGTGGGCAACGCGTTTGACCGTTGCAAGATCGACAGACATCGGGGTTTAGCTCCGGGTAGTGGTTCTTTGACCGTGGCTATAGCGGCGCCATCGGTGAAGGGCAAGGAAAAGCCGCTCACTGGTCTTGTTTTGTCAAAGATCGAGCCAACCGCCCGGCTCCGGCGTTGTAACCAAACCTGCATCACCTTCCATGGCGGCGATGAATTTTTCCGGCGTGGGGTCAATGATCGGGAAGGTGCCGTAGTGGCACGGAATGATGGTGGAAAAATTGAAATACCTGCGGCAAGCCAGCGCCGCCACGGCACCGCCCATCGTGAATCTGTCGCCGATCGGAACGATGCCGATTTCCGGTTGATGAAGTTCGTTGATCAGCGCCATGTCCGAAAAGATATCCGTATCGCCCATGTGCAGGAGTGTCGGATCATCGTCGAAATGCAACACAACGCCGTTTGGATTGCCGAGACAATGCGACACCCCATCGCTGGTGATGTGAGCGGATGAATGCAGAGCGTTGACATAGGTTATGGTAAAACCCGTATGGCTGACCGTCCCGCCAGTGTTCGTCGGATCGACCTTTTCCAACCCGTTGTGATGTCCCAGCCACATGCAGATTTCGTAGTTCGCAATCACCATAGCGCCGGTCTCTTTGGCGACATCGACCGTGTCGCCGATATGGTCCCCGTGACCGTGGGTCAATACGATGTGGGACACATCCTTTGCTGCTGCCTTCTTGTCTAGCCCCTCGAAGCTTGGATTGCCCGTCATAAAAGGATCGATCAGGATCGTCGCCTTTGCGGTTTCAATCCGGAAGCCCGCATGTCCCAGCCATTGTATTCTCATTGAATCGCCTCACCGGTTTCGTTGTCTGAAAGAGTTTATGGTTGTTCGTGCCGTCAGCTTATGGTTTGACGGCGCCTATGAAAAGCACCAACCCGGTCAACAAAAAGGAACTGCCCTGATGACCGTCCAGTCGCTTGAAGAGCTTGCCGCGCAATTGCCAACCGGCCTGGTGCTGGCCGGCCTCGACCTTGGCACCAAAACCATCGGTTTGGCCGTCAGCGATCTCGGTCTGTCACTGGCGACACCGCGTGACGTCATCAGGCGAACGAAATTCGCCAAGGATGCGGAAAAACTTCTGGCGCTGCTCAAAGCGGAGCGCGTTGGCGCATGCATCATCGGCCTGCCTGTCAACATGGATGGAAGCGAAGGCCCGAGGGCTCAGGCGACCCGCGCCTTCGTCCGCAATCTGGAACCGAAGACCGATCTTGGATTTGCATTCTGGGATGAACGGCTGTCGACGGTCGCCGCCGAGCGGGCGCTTCTGGAGATGGATGTTTCGAGAAAAAAGCGGGCCGAACGCATCGATGCGGCGGCCGCAGCATTCATTCTTCAGGGGGCGCTGGACAGGCTTTCCTCATTGTCGGCAGGCAGCGCGGAGTAGACGTTTTCCTCCGGATCGGCCGCATAAGCCGCGTAGCGTGCTTTCACCCAGGCAATGATTTTGCGGCGCCAGCGGAAACAGGCGATACCGACCACGATGAAGCTGTCAAGAATGATGGCTTTCAACACCAGCGGCGGAATGTCCGCAGGCGGAATGCCCAACATGTCTCCGTAGATCTGGAACACCAGGTCGTGAACCTGACGGGAGAACATGATGAAGCCGAAATTGATGTCGTGATAGGAAAGGCCGTACCACGATCCAAGAAATATGATCGGAACAAACCACAAAATCAGGAACCACTTCATGCCGCACGTCTCCCTGGAAGCGCGTCCTGTTATTGACCAGGACAGTGTTTATTCGCTTCACCAAAAGCATCCATTACGCCCCATCGCGCAAATGGCTTCTTAAAAGATATGGGGCATAGGGCACCCGGCGCAACGTAAACCATTCATTAAGGTTAATATTCACAAGCGGCTTTGGGCATGTCCGGTTGTGCCGGGCCGGACCGGGCGTTATGACAGTGTCGTCTTTGCACCTGTGCGGCCTTTTCCATGTTACCGATATTTGAGAGCATTCTGCCAATATTCCTGATCGTGCTTTTGGGGGTTGTTCTCAAACGGCTGCCTATTGTCGACCGCAATGTCTGGCATGGCCTTGAAGAAGTCGGCTACTACGTCCTGTTTCCGGCGATCCTGTTTTTGACGCTCTATCACGCTGATTTCGGCGGCCTGGAACTGACCGAAGTAGCCATCGGCGCGCTGAGCACAGTGGGCTTGATGTTTGTGATCATGCTGGCCCTTTGGCCGCTGATGAAGCGCAGTGGCGTTTCCGGTGCCGCCTATTCGACTGTGTTTCAGACCACGACCCGCTGGAACGGCTTTGTAGCCCTTGCAATTGCCAACAAACTCTATGGCGATGCGGGCCTTGCGCTGACCGCCCTTGTCATGGCGATCATCATCATCCCGATCAATTTCGGCAACATTGCCATGCTCATCTGGTTCGTCAATCCGAACCGGGATCTGAAAATGCTGGCCTGGAGACTGCTGACCAACCCGCTGATCCTGTCGTCGGCAGCCGGGGTCCTGTGTCGGTATCTCGACGTGCCGATCTACGCGCCGATTGAACAGGCGATCGATCTTGTGGCCAGCGCGGCGCTCGGCATGGGCATGCTGATGGTCGGCGCCGGCCTTCGTATTCGCGACACTGTCAGGCCGAAACCGCTCGCACTGTTGCCGGTCGTCCTGAAACTGTTCCTTTTTCCGGCGCTGCTCGTTGCTATCAGCTGGCTTGTCGGCGCACGCGGTGAAACTCTGCTCATACTGGCAACCGTCGGCAGTGTACCGACGGCAATGAACGGCTATTTGCTGGCTAGGCAGTTGGGTGGCGACGCGCCGCTTTACGCGACCATCGCGACCCTGCAGACCGCAGCGGCGTTTTTCACCATACCGCTGGTCATATATATAGCCGCCTATACGGCTTCCGGATAAAGCAAAGAGACGATCTGCGTCGCGTCGAAGCGCATGTCCAGCATGCCGTAGGTGGTGCGCCAGGCACCCGCCAGGCGCGATTCGGCAAAGGCATCGGCGATCCGCCCTGCTCCCATTCTGTAGAGCTCGCCTGCCGCAGCGGAATAGGCAAGCTGTTCGGCAAGCATCCTTGCGGCACCTTCATCGCGCTGGCACAGCGCTGTTGCCGCCGTCAGAACATCGCCCGTGCGCTTTGAAAACGAACCAAGATCTGCAGAGATTGCTGTAATGACACTCTCCAGTTGCTGCGGCTCCTGGCTGAGCGCCCGCAACAGATCGAGCGCCATGACATTGCCGGAGCCCTCCCATATCGCGTTCACCGGCGCTTCGCGGTAATGCCGCGCCAGCGCCCGCTCTTCGACATAGCCGTTGCCGCCCATACACTCCATCGCCTCGTAGATCATGGCCGGTGCCATTTTGCACACCCAGTATTTGATAACCGGGGTCATGATCCGGGCATAGGCGGCCTCCTGCGGATCGGAGCCGGAAAGATCGAAGGCCCTCGCAAGCCGCATCACCAGCGCCGTCACCGCCGCCACATCCAGCGCCATGTCCGCCATGACCCGCGCCATCAGCGGCTGGTCAACAAGCGGTTTGCCAAAAGCGTTTCTCTGCCGGCAGTAATGCACCGCCTCCGAAACAGAAGCGCGCATGATCCCGGCCGAAGCCAGAGCGCAGTCGAACCTTGTCAGTGTCACCATCTCCAAAATGGTGCGCACGCCCTTGCCGGGATCACCGAGCAGGTAGCCATAGGAATTTGCAAACTCCACCTCGCTCGACGCGTTTGACCGATTCCCGAGCTTGTCCTTCAGCCTCTGGAACTGCAAACCATTTGCCTTTCCGTCTTCCAAGAATCGCGGCACCAGAAAACAGCCCAGCCCTTCCGGCATTTGAGCGAGCATCAGAAAGCCATCACTCATGGGTGCCGACATGAACCATTTGTGGCCGGTCAGGCGGTAGACCCCCTCGCCGGCTTTTTCGGCAACACTTGTGTTGGCGCGCACATCGGTGCCGCCCTGTTTTTCGGTCATCCCCATTCCGACCGTGGCGCTGTTCTTGCGGGCGATCGGGCGCTGCGACGAATCATAGGTGCGCGACAAAATCTTCGGTGCCCAGATTTTGTACACGGCGGGATTTGCCTGAATGGCAGCCATGGATGCACTGGTCATGGTAATCGGGCACAGGTGGCCGCACTCCATGCCCGCTGTCAGGAAAAACCGGACGCCGCGTGCCTGATGGGCAATTCCTCTTTCCTGCGGCCTCTTTTCCCATATCGAGCAGTGCAACCCGCTGCTGGACGAACGACGCATGAGAGCATGATAGGCCGGATGGAACTCCACCTGATCGATGCGGTTTCCCGAAGGATCAAATGTCTTGAGCTGCGGCTCCGACCGATTCGCAATTCGCGCCAGATCCTGCGCCTCGGGTGTCGTCACGAACCGGCCGATGGCGGAAAACTCGTCGCGCAATTCCTTAGGCATCTGATTCGCGACTTCGCAGATCATCGGATCTGACAGATACGCATTGATCCCCGAATAGGGCTTGGGCTGATTGAGAACATCATGCGTTGCACGGTTCACGGTCATTTTTGACATATGGGTCGGGTTCCTGTTGGGGCATAGCCCCGCGTTAAGTGATTGCCTTTGATTGGATGGGGATCATCCATAACTGTTGCGTCGTTTTCTTGCCCATTTCGAATATGACGCCTATAGAAGCGCCAATCGACAAAATTTGCGAGTGCTATCCATGGTTTTTCCCCATCGCCACCTGCTTGGCATCAACGGGCTCACGGAATTGGATATCTCGTTTCTTCTCGACAAGGCCGATGAAGCTGTCAAGCTGAGCCGGCAGCGGGAGAAAAAAACGTCGAGCCTGAGGGGGCTTACCCAGATAAACCTTTTCTTTGAAGCCTCGACCAGAACGCAGGCTTCCTTCGAACTGGCCGGCAAGCGCCTCGGCGCTGACGTCATGAACATGTCTGTAGTCAATTCATCGGTCAAGAAGGGCGAGACGCTGATCGACACGGCGATGACGCTGAACGCCATGCATCCCGACATACTCGTCGTTCGGCATTCATCCGCCGGCGCAACCGCCCTGCTTGCCCAGAAAGTCGGCTGTTCCGTCGTCAATGCCGGCGACGGCGCCCATGAACATCCTACGCAAGCTCTGCTGGACGCCCTGACCATCCGCCGCGAAAAAGGCCGCATCTCGGGTCTTGTCGTCGCCATCTGTGGTGACGTGCTGCACAGCCGTGTCGCCCGCTCGAATATCATTTTGCTGAGCGCCCTGGGCGCCAGCATCCGGGTGATAGCCCCGTCGACCCTGCTGCCAACCGGAATTGAGCAAATGGGCGTTGAGGTATTCCACAGTATGGAGGAAGGGCTGCGCGGCGGCGATGTTGTCATGATGCTGCGCCTGCAGCGCGAACGTATGACCGGTTCGTTCGTCCCATCTGTCCGCGAATATTTCCGCTATTTCGGTCTCGATACGCAAAAGCTGGCCTTTGCCAGTCCCGACGCGCTGGTCATGCATCCCGGGCCGATGAACCGCGGTGTCGAGATCGCCTCCGAGATTGCCGACGGTCCGCAAAGCGTAATCGAAGCGCAGGTGGAAATGGGCGTTGCCGTGCGCATGGCGGTGATGGAAGCGCTGCTTTTATCAGGCAATGGAGGTCCAGCGCTGTGACAACCACGGTCTTCAGGAACGCCCGTATCGTCGATCCCTCGCAGGACATGGACGCGACCGGGAATATTGCCGTCGAGAACGGTCGCATTGCGTCCTGTGGCGGCACCGGCGTGCCCAAAGGCGCAGACGCTATAGATTGCACAGGCAAACTCATCATACCCGGCCTTGTCGACGCGCGCGTGTTTGTCGGCGAGCCCGGCGCCGAGCACCGCGAAACCATCGCTTCAGTCAGCGATGCCGCTGCCGCCGGCGGCGTTACTTCGCTCATCATGATGCCGGACACTTCTCCGGTCATTGACGACGTAGCTCTGGTCGAGTTCGTGCTGCGCACGGCGAGAGAGCAGGCGAGCGTCAACATATACCCCTCAGCCGCTATGACGAAGGGCTTGAATGGGGGCGAACTCACGGAATTCGGTCTTCTGCGCGACGCCGGAGCGGTGATGCTGACCAATGGCCGCAATACGGTCGCCAACAATCTGGTTCTTCGCCGGGCACTGACCTATGCCCGTGACTTCGGTCTGGTCGTCGCCAGTGAAACGCAGGATGAGACCCTCGCCGCACAGGGCGTGATGAACGAGGGACTGTTCGCCAGCTGGCTGGGCCTGGAAGGCATTCCGCGGGAGGCCGAAATCATCCCGCTCGAGCGCGATCTCCGACTGGCTGAACTGACCGGTGCCCGATACCACGCCGCCAAGATCTCGACGTCCGAATCCGTCGAGGCCATCCGCAATGCCAAAACTCGCGGCACATCCGTTACCTGCGGCGTGTCGATCAACCACATTTCGCTGAACGAAAACGACATCGGCGAATACCGAACCTTTTTCCGCCTCTCGCCGCCGCTGCGCAGCGAAGACGATCGGCGGGCGATGGTCGCGGCACTGGAAAGCGGCGACATTGATATCATTGTATCCTCTCATGACCCGCAGGATGTCGATACCAAGAGACTGCCGTTCGCCGACGCGGCAGACGGCGCAATCGGGCTGGAAACACTGCTTGCTGCAGCTCTGCGCCTTCACCACAATGGCGACGTTCCGCTGTTGCGGTTGATCGACGCGATGTCGACCCGCCCTGCCCGGATATTCGGTCTTGACGCAGGCAGCTTGAAACCGGGCAGCCGTGCCGACCTTGCAGTCGTCGATCCCGATGAACCCTGGCTGGTATCCAAGGAAGAGTTGCGCTCTCGCTCAAAAAACACGCCGTTTGAAGACGCCCGCTTTCAGGGCCGGGTGACCGCGACAATGGTTGCTGGCAGATTTGTGTACGAAATCAGCTAGGCGAAATTCAGCAGCCACTGTGATGTCGATTTTCGCTCCTCCGTTGTGTAAGGTTGCCAGCATAGTGAGTTGCAGCCGATAATTGAGACACGCTTAACGGGAATTCCAGAATGCCGGATCCAATCAGTTGGCAAGGCGCCCTGCCCTACTATGCAGTCGCACTGGTCGTCGGTTACCTGCTCGGGTCAATCCCGTTTGGCCTGATCCTGACACGGCTCGCCGGCCTTGGCGATGTGCGTGAAATAGGCTCCGGCAATATCGGCGCCACCAATGTCCTGCGCACCGGCAATAGATATCTGGCGGCGGCAACGCTGCTTCTGGATGCGTTCAAAGGCACCGCTGCTGTACTCCTGTTTAATTCGCTGTGGGGACCGGACGCGGCCGTTATCGCCGGGTTCGGTGCCTTTTTGGGGCATTTGTTTCCGGTGTGGCTGAAGTTCAGGGGCGGCAAAGGCATTGCGACTTATCTTGGCGTTTTACTCGGCCTTCTGCCACTCGGTGTGGTCATATTTGGCGTGGTCTGGCTCGCGACCGCTGCAATTACCCGCTATTCATCGCTGGCCGCGCTGATCTCCGCGATTGTTTTACCGGTTGCATTATATCTGTTGGGTCATATCCAGATTTCCGAGCTTTTCACGGTGATGAGCGCCATCACATTCGTCAAGCATCGCGCAAATATTTCCCGCTTGCTG
Source organism: Hyphomicrobiales bacterium (assembly GCA_024244645.1). Taxonomy (GTDB): domain Bacteria; phylum Pseudomonadota; class Alphaproteobacteria; order Rhizobiales; family Rhizobiaceae; genus Hoeflea_A. Next base: position 44,797 of record JAAEOH010000297.1, on the reverse strand, counting down.
TCGGGTCAAGAAAGCCGCATCGGGGAAAAGGGCTGATGACGACCAGCGAGGCCGGTCGAAAAACCCTGTCTCATGAGGAGCGTCTTGATTGGATGCGTCTGACGCGCAGCGAAAATGTCGGCCCGGTGACATTCAGGAAATTGCTGCGGCGTTTCGGCACTGCGCGACAGGCGCTCGAAATGCTGCCGGAAATGTCACGCCGGGGCGGTTCTGCAAAACCTTTGCGGATCTGCCGTCCCGAAGACGCCGAACGCGAACTGGCGCAGGCCACAGAGCTAGGATACCGTCTGATCGGGCTTAAAGAACCGGAATTTCCTCCAGCGTTGCGCGCCGCGGATGGCGCGCCTCCGATCCTGACGGTCAAAGGAAATGCAGCCATCCTGACACGCCCCGCCGTTGCCATCGTCGGATCGCGCAATGCATCGGCGCTCGGCTGCAAGATTACGCACCGCCTGGCGATGGGCATCGGCCAGGCCGGCTACTCAATCGTCTCCGGCCTTGCGCGTGGCATTGATGCTGCGGCCCGCGAAGCTGCACTGGAAAGTGGCACGGTGGCTGTCATGGCCGGTGGGCTAGATAAGCCCTATCCGCCTCAGAACATCCCATTGCTGGAATCGATTTGTCAAAGTGAGCACAGCGCAGCCGTCAGTGAGATGCCGCTTGGCTGGGAACCACGCGCCCGCGATTTCCCGCGTCGCAACCGAATCATTGCCGGTATCAGCCTTGGCCTTGTCGTGGTCGAGGCCACCAAAAAATCCGGATCATTGATTTCAGCACGAATTGCCGGTGAACTCGGACGGATTGTTTTTGCAGTACCAGGCTCGCCGCTCGACCTACGCGCCAAAGGTACAAACGACCTCATCAGGGACGGTGCAATATTGACCGGCAGTGCTGATGATGTGCTGGAGGCTCTGGCGCCGCTTGCCGGACAACCCGCCTGCGATCGTCAACTGCCTCTCGTCCTCGAAGAAGATATTCCCGCCTCACAGGAATCCGCGCCGACAGATTCTGTCAGGGCGCGCATCGCCGGTGCTCTAGGGCCCGCACCCATAGGCATCGACGATCTTGTCCGTCACACCGAACTGCCGCCAGCTGAGGTATATTTGGTGCTGCTGGAGCTTGATCTCGCCGGCAGGTTGGCGCGCCATCCGGGTGGTTGCGTTTCGCTGCTGCCGGGGCGCTCCGGTTGATATCCGCAGAAACCATAAGCAACGAAATGGGTTTGAATTCACTGCATCTTTGTTTATGAAGTCGACCCTTGATTGCGCCGAACGAGACCTCAAATTACCTGTTGGCCAAGTGTTGCAAACGGGTTATGCGAACAAAATTTCCTTCGTTGGCCCTTGACCCGCGGCAATTCGGTGTTCATTTCGGGAACCAGAGATTGCTGTATCGGTTCGAATACAGACAATGAAATTTGCCCGCTGGGCACCACGCTAGAGTTGTTATATGAACATTGTCGTCGTTGAGTCGCCTGCCAAAGCCAAGACAATCAACAAATATCTGGGATCCGGTTACAAGGTCCTGGCTTCGTTCGGCCATATCCGTGATTTGCCGGCTAAGGACGGATCCGTAAAGCCGGACGAAGACTTTGACATGACGTGGCAGGTCGATGCGGCCTCCAACAAACGTTTGAAGGCAATCAGTGACGCGGTCAAAGCCTCTGATGGCCTGATCCTGGCGACTGACCCTGACCGTGAAGGCGAGGCAATTTCCTGGCATGTTCTTGAAGTCCTGCGCAGCAAGCGCGGCGTTCTGGGTGACAAGCCGGTCAAACGCGTAGTCTTCAACGCCATCACAAAGCAGGCCGTCCTCGATGCCATGGCCAATCCGCGTGACATCGATGAGCCGCTGGTCAATGCATACCTTGCCCGGCGCGCGCTTGATTATCTTGTCGGCTTTAATCTGTCGCCAGTCCTTTGGCGAAAACTTCCCGGTGCCCGCTCGGCCGGTCGGGTGCAATCCGTCGCACTGCGGCTCGTTTGCGACCGCGAGGGCGAAATCGAACGCTTCGTCAGCGACGAATATTGGCAGCTTATAGCGCACCTTAAGACGCCGCGCGGTGACAGCTTCGATGCCCGCCTGGTTTTGGCCGACGGCAAGCGGCTTCAGAAATTGTCGATCTCCAACGCTGAAGACGCCAATCGACTTAAAACCCTTCTTGAAGGTGCCAGCTTTGTCGCCGACAACGTCGAGGCAAAACCGACCAGGCGCAATCCTGCACCTCCCTTCACCACATCGACCCTGCAGCAGGCGGCTTCATCCAAACTGGGCTTTAATGCCTCACACACGATGCAGGTCGCACAGCGACTTTATGAAGGTCTGGACACTGGCAGCGAGACCGTCGGTCTGATCACCTATATGCGTACGGACGGTGTGCAGATGGCGGCTGAAGCCATCGACGGCGCGCGGGTGGTGATCGCTTCGCATTTTGGCGAGCGCTACCGGCCGGAAAAGGCGCGCTTTTATGCGACCAAGGCAAAGAATGCGCAGGAAGCCCATGAGGCGATCCGGCCAACGGATTTCAGCCGAACGCCGGAAAGTGTGAAGCAGTATCTCGATAGTGACCAGTACCGGCTTTACGAGCTGGTCTGGAAACGCGCCATTGCCAGCCAGATGGCACCGGCCGAGATTGAGCGAACAACTGTCGAGATCTCCGCGCACAACAGTGGTGAGATTGCCGGGCTCCGTGCCACTGGCTCGGTCATCCGCTTCGATGGTTTCATTGCCGCCTATACTGACCAGAAGGACGACCCTGAACAGTCGGATGACAATGAAGACGGTCGCCGATTGCCACAAATCAACGCAAACGAAGATATGGCGCGCGAAAAGATCGATGCGACACAGCACTTTACCGAGCCGCCGCCGCGTTATTCGGAAGCCTCGCTGATCAAGAAGATGGAAGAGCTCGGCATTGGCCGCCCGTCCACCTATGCGGCTACCCTGACAACTCTGCGCGACCGTGAATATGTGGTCATGGAAAAACGCCAGCTCATTCCGGAGGCCAAGGGACGGCTGGTGACGGCGTTCCTTGAAAACTTCTTCGACCGTTATGTGGAATATGACTTCACGGCGGATCTTGAAGAAAAACTCGACCGGATTTCAGCGGGTGAGCTTGTCTGGAAGGATGTGCTACGCGATTTCTGGAAAGATTTCATGACCCACATTGAAGGCACCAAGGAATTGCGTGTCACCGATGTGCTTGATGCGCTCAACGAGGAACTGGCGCCGCTGGTCTTCCCCCAGAGGGAAGACGGATCAGACCCTCGCATATGTCCGAAATGCGGGACGGGCAACCTGTCGCTGAAGCTGAGCCGTTACGGGGCATTCGTTGGCTGCTCCAACTATCCAGACTGCGGATATACGCGCCAGCTGTCGGCCGATGCCGCCGCGGACGACGCAAACGCCAGCAACGAACCGAAAGACCTCGGAAAAGATCCGCTGACGGATGAGGTCATTACCCTGCGCACCGGCCGTTTTGGACCCTATGTGCAGCGTGGTGACGGCAAGGGTGCCAAACGTTCCAGCCTTCCAAAAACCTGGAAGCCGGAAGACCTGGACCATGAAAAGGCCGTGGCATTGCTGTCGCTGCCCCGCGATGTCGGCATGCATCCTGAAACTTCAAAAATGATTTCCGCCGGTCTCGGCCGCTATGGCCCGTTCCTGCTGCATGACGGCGTCTATGCAAATCTGGAAACGATTGAGGACGTTTTCTCGGTCGGGCTCAACCGTGCCGTGACCGTGCTGGCGGAAAAACAGGCAAAAGGACCCGGAAGGCGGGCCAAGCCCGCCGCATTGAAAGAGCTGGGTGACCATCCCGACGGCGGCCCCATAACGGTCCGCGACGGCCGCTATGGCCCCTATGTCAACTGGGGCAAGATCAACGCGACGCTTCCCAAAAATGCCGATCCGCAGTCGATCACGGTTGAAAAGGCTCTTGAGATGATTGCCGAAAAAGCCGCCAAGGGCGGCAAGACCAAGGCGAAGACCACCAGGAAAAAGACAACCCGGAAAACGGCGGCAAAGAAGACCAAGACGGTCAAGGCCGAGGACTGACATTGGCGAGAAAAACGCCTCCCGGCGGAAGGAAGAAGCCACATGGCGCTGTGCCGGACCGGGAGACAATCCTTCGCTTTATTGCCGAACACCCTTCACGCTCCTCAAAGCGAAACATTGCGAAAGCTTTCTCGGTGCGCGGCCATGACCGCGTCGAGCTGAAAAACCTGTTGCGTGACCTCGAAGACGAAGGTTTGCTCGCCCGGCGGCGCAAACAGCTCGTGCGTCCCGGCTCGTTGCCGCCGGTCACCGTGCTCGACATCACCTCCCGCGATGACGATGGTTACCTGATCGCAAGGCCTGCCGAATGGCCTGAAGACGGAACGGTCCCGCCCGCCGTTCTTCTGCGCCACGACCGCCGGTCAAAAGGCAAGTCAAAACCACCCTCTGCCGGCATCGGCGATCGTGTTCTGGCACGCATTTTCACATCCGATGCCGATACGGGACCTGCCTATTCCGCCCGCGTCATGAAAATGCTGGACAAGCAGCGCGGCGCATTGTTGGGGGTTTTTCGCTCAATGCCCGGCGGCGGTGGGCGCATGGATCCGATTGAACGCCGCGGCAAGGAAATCATTATCTATGACGACCGTGTAGGAAACGCCGAAGACGGCGATCTGGTCGAAGTCGAAACCGACAGGAGCGGTCGCTACGGCATGCTGCGCGGACGCGTGGTTTCGGTAATCGGATCGGTTGCAAGCGAAAAGGCTATTTCCATGATAGCCATCCATGCGCACGGGATTCCATATACGTTTCCAGGGACGGTCATTGCAGAAGCCGAGAAAGCCAAACCGGTATCGCTTGGCAAACGCGAAGACTGGCGCGACCTGCCGGTGGTCACCATCGATCCGTCCGACGCCAAGGACCACGACGACGCCGTTTACGCCGAAGCCGACGACAACCTTGAAAATCAGGGCGGTGTTGTGGTCTTTGTCGCGATTGCCGATGTGTCGCATTATGTACGTCCGCGGTCGGCTCTCGACATCGAGGCCCTGAAGCGCGGGAATTCCGTTTATTTTCCTGATCGGGTCGTTCCGATGCTGCCGGAACGGATTTCCAATGATCTGTGTTCCCTGAAGGAGGGCGTCGATCGCCCTGCCCTTGCCGTACGCATGGTTTATTCCGCGCAGGGCCGTAAAATCGGCCACACATTTCACCGCGTGCTGATGAAGAGCCTCGCCCGCCTCAGCTATGCACAGGCACAGGCAGCAATTGACGGCAGCCCGGACGGCAAGACGGAAACGCTGCTGGACGGTGTTCTGCAACCGCTTTGGAACGCCTACGAAGTGCTGGGCCGCGGTCGCGACAGACGCCAGCCGCTTGAGCTCGACATTCCGGAAAAAAAGCTGCGGCTAAACGAAGACGGCACAGTCGACAAGGTCGTAATTCCCGAACGTCTCGGCGCCCACCGGCTGATCGAGGAGTTCATGATCCAGGCAAATGTCGCGGCAGCCGAAACGCTGGAGAAAAAACACCAGCCACTTATCTACCGCGTGCATGACGCTCCGTCGCTGGCAAAGCAGGAAGCGCTGCGGGACTTTTTAAAGACGCTCGACATCCCGCTTGCTAAGGGCGGGCAGTTGCGCGCCAACAGCTTCAACGGAGTGCTGGCGAAGGCCAGGGGCAAACCCTACGAAGTGATGGTCAGCGAGATGGTTCTGCGCTCCCAGAGCCAGGCGGTTTACAGCCCCGACAATCTCGGCCATTTCGGCCTCAACCTGATGAAGTATGCGCACTTCACGTCACCCATCCGACGCTACGCCGATCTCATCGTACATCGCGCCCTTGTCGGAAGCCTCAATCTTGGCGAGGGCGGGATTACGCCCGAAGAGGAAGACGCGCTTGAGGAGTTCGCAGCAGAGATTTCGACCTTCGAGCGCCGCGCTATGGCCGCCGAACGCGAAACCGTCGACCGTCTGATCGCACACTATCTCGCAGATCGCATCGGCGACGATTTCGACGGACGCATCTCGGGCGTGACAAAGGTTGGCCTGTTCGTCTCCCTGCAACAATTTGGCGCAGATGGCTTTATCCCTGTTTCAACGCTGGGGCTGGACTATTATATCTACGACGAAGCGCACCAGGCGCTTGTCGGCGAAAAGTCCGGCAGGGGCTACAGGTTGGGCGACAGCGTCGAGGTTCGGCTGGCAGAAGCCATTCCGCTTGCCGGGTCCCTGCGCTTTGAAATGCTCAGTGAAGGGCGGAAACTGCCCACTGCCACACGGTCGTTTCACAAATCAAAACGGGGCGCATCCAGATCAGATGGCGCTCGCAAGAAAAAACGCAGAGGATACTGACCATGCCCATGCAGGAGACAACGTCCAGTCATGCACCGTCTGCCCGCGAGCCGCGCAATCTGTGGCAGGCCCTGACCAAGGGCTGGCTTGGCCGCTGCCCGCATTGCGGCAACGGAAAACTGTTTGGCGCGTATTTAAAGCCTGTTCACAGTTGCAACAGCTGCGGAGAGGAGATACATCATCAGCGCGCCGATGACCTACCGCCCTACCTCGTCATTTTCGTCGTGGGTCATGTGGTCGTTGCCGGCTACATGCTCGCCGAACCGCTTGTCGATTGGAACAGCTGGCAACATCTGGCACTCTGGATACCCATCACCCTGGCGCTCGGACTTGCGATGTTGCAGCCCGTCAAAGGTGCCGTGATCGGACTGCAATGGGCCAACTATATGCACGGATTTGGTGGCGAGCCGGATGACGCAGCCGAAGTGTTTAGCTGCAATTAAGCCAGGAAGTTGTAGAGCGGGCGCATGACCGAAAACAGCGACACAGAACAGGACCAATCCGAAAAAGAGCTCACGGCGGAGGCCAAGACCCGCATCGGCAACCATCCGCTTATTCGGCCCAAGGACGCATCGACTCTGATCCTCATTGATCGTTCCGGCAGCGAACCGGCATTGCTGATGGGCAAGCGGCATACAGCGCATGCCTTCATGCCCGATACTTACGTATTTCCGGGTGGACGCCGCGACCCCGACGACGGACGCGTACCCGTCGCCGACCGGCTGCATCCGTGGGTGGAAGAGAAACTGCTGCGCAAAATGGCAAGTCCGGCCAGCGCCCATCGGGCTCAGGCGCTCGCCATTGCCGCCGTGCGCGAGACCCAGGAGGAGGTCGGCATATTCATCGCGGCTCCGGGCGAGACAAGCCGTCACAAAAGCTGGAAAGCCTTTGCCGAACGAAACATCGCACCAAGACTGTCTCCGCTTCGTTACATTGCAAGAGCCATAACGCCGCCGCGGCAAAACCGGCGGTTTGATACACGGTTCTTTGCCTGTTTCCGTGATGAGATTGGCAAGGTCGAAGCCGAATCAAGCAATGAGCTTCTGGACCTCAGATGGGTAAAATTGTCGGAAGCCGGCGGCATCAATATGCCCCTCATCACGCAGGCCATCATTACCGAACTTGTTTTTGAACTCGAAAACGACCCTTCTCTGCCCCACGGCAGGCCCGTTCCGTTCTATCAGGCGAGGTATGGGCGCGTTGTCCGCGAGATGCTGTAGATATCCGGCGGCATCACACAATTGTCGCAGTCGATTGGGCTTGACTTTTTCACCGTGATTTGTAGGTTCCGGCCAGAATTTCGCCGTGGAGGCCTTTGAGCTGACCGCGGCTTCGTTTTTGCAAGGCAGGTAGAACAATGGCTAAAGCCACCACAATCAAGATCAAGCTGCAGTCAACTGCGGATACCGGCTACTTTTATGTGACCAAAAAGAACAGCCGCACGATGACCGAAAAAATGATCAAGACCAAATACGACCCGGTTGTCAAAAAGCACGTTGAGTTCAAGGAAACCAAGATTAAATAGTTGGCGATCCATCCAGAATCGAAAAAGGCCGCTTCTAATGGAAGCGGCCTTTTTTGTGTTTTGGGGGCTGGTCAGCACAGGTTGCGGTACGAGGAGGCCACATTTCCTTGCGCCGACCAGCCGACCCCACGACCCAGGAGATGCGGCGGACCTGAGCACCATGGGGTAGACGATTAGATAGGTTGTGAGCAGGGCGAAGGACGCCCTGCACTTACCCCTGTGCACAACATTTGCCCATCGGAGCAAAAAAATCAACGTTTTCTTAATGGTTTTGCTTCCGCATCTCGCCTCATGGTAAACGGGGTTCGCGAAATAAACTGCGATAAATCTTAAGAATCAGTCTATTGTGAACACTGCCTGCAATCTGACGTTCAGCAACCGGATCGACGGTGCCTGAACCCACTTTTCGCCTGCGGCTGCGTTTAGGCGGCCCTTGCCACGACTCGGTTGCGGCCCCTGGCCTTCGCTTCATACAGCGCAACATCGGCCCGTTTCAGCAATGTGGAGGGTGTTTCGCCGGGGCTTGACAGCGATGCGACGCCCATGGAAGCCGTAATACTCAGCTGATGGCGATCTCTTCCGACAGTAAACGGCACATCCGCAATCTCGCGCCGCAACCGTTCGGCGACTTTTTCGGCGGTATTGCTTTCGGTGTCGGGCAGAACGATGATGAACTCCTCACCGCCGTGACGGCAGGCAAGGTCGATACCGCGAATGGTCAGCCGGATGCGTTTTGCAAATTCCCGCAGCACTTCATCGCCGATATCATGGCCATAGGTGTCGTTGACGGTCTTGAAGCGATCGAGATCGATTGCGAGCACGGACAACAGCCGCTCTCTGGCAATGGAACGCTCGATCAGCAGCTGCATATGCGAATCCAGATAGCGCCGGTTGTAAAGGCCGGTCAGCGGGTCCGCCACAGCCAGTTCAATCGAATGCTGGACGCTGGATCGCAAGTGGTCATTATATCGTTTGCGCCGGAACTGGGTGGCGCATCTTGCCACAAGCTCGTTCGGATCGACCGGCCGGATGATATAATCATTGACACCGAGCTCCAGCGCGCGATTGACGATCGCTTCCTCGCCCTGCTCGCATATCAGCAGCAAAGGGACAAATCGCGTCCTCTCGAGCGAGCGCAACTGCGAACACAGGCGCAAAGGGTCATATTCGGAAAAATTGGTGCTGACGAGGACAAGCTCGTAGTCATTGTCAGCCGCCTCGAACAGTGCTTTCTGCGGGTCTGATGCAACTTTCAGATCTGCCGTCTTGCGCAAAATCTGTGCAATTCGATCCTGGGAGTTCGTGCGTTCGTCAACAAGCAGCGCCTTGCCCTTGCTGCCACCCATCCAGTCGCTGAGGAGAAAATCAAGACCGATATCCTGAGCAGCCTGCGCCCGAATACGCAGCTCGTCTGTCAGTGCCTTCAGGCGCACAAGGCTCTTGACGCGTGCCAGCAATTGCTGGTCGTTGACCGGCTTGGTCAAAAAATCGTCCGCTCCGGCCCGCAGCCCGCGTACACGATCGGACGGCTGATCAAGGGCGGTTACGATCACGACCGGTATGTGCATCGTCGCCTTGTCTGACTTGATACGCTCGCAGACCTCGAAACCGTCCATACCCGGCATCATGATATCAAGAAGAACGAGGTCCACATGCCCATCGGCACAAATTGCCAGAGCATCTTCCCCGTTGGTGGCCGTAACAACATCAAAATACTCGGCCAGGAGGCGCGCTTCCAGCAACTTCACGTTCGCGGCAATATCATCCACGACCAATATGCGGGCAGTCATTACAAAAAATCCTCGATTTATCCGTCGCCCAGATAGTTCTTTATCGTTTCAACAAATTTGGGCACTGAAATAGGCTTTGACATATATGCCTCACAGCCGCCCTGCCGTATCCTTTCCTCATCGCCCTTCATCGCAAACGCGGTGACTGCAATGATGGGTATCGTATGAAGTTCGTCGTCTTCCTTGAGCCATTTGGTGACTTCAAGGCCGGAGACCTCGGGGAGTTGAATGTCCATGAGTATGAGGTCGGGCTTGTGCGCGCGCGCAAGGTCCAGTGCTTCCAGCCCATTCCTGGTCTGAACCGTCTCGTAGCCTGAGGCTTCGATGAGGTCGCGGAACAATTTCATGTTCAGCTCGTTATCCTCAACGATCATGACACGCTTAGGCATATCCCGCGCTCCGTCCGCCCGCTTTCAGTGTTGCTCTCCCGTCGCCAGACATTATGCTGCCAGCTGCAAGAATCTCAAACTGCTCCAAATTCATGCTAGTTCAATTTGGTTGAAGAAAAGCAAATCCGTGGCATCAAATCGTAACAATTCGGGCAACGATATCGAAACCAACGCACTTGGCGTGGACGTTTTGACCTGGATTGCGGAAAACGATGACATGATGATGCGGTTTCTGTCACTTTCCGGGCTGAGCGCGGACAATCTGCGCGACGCTGCCGCCGAACCGGGCTTTATGGCCGGCGTTGTCGGTTTCCTCATGGGGCATGAACCAACATTGATGGCATATTGCCAAGAACGCGGCGTCGAACCGGAGGCAGTCGCCAACGCCTGGCAGGCACTTGGCGGAGATTCGCCTTTCGAGACAAGCATATGACAACCAGAGCGACTCTCGGCCACAAGAATGTCGCGCTTGGCAATCGTGCGCTGATTGTCTGCGATGTCGACGAAGTGGTGCTTGAATTCGTGACGCCGTTCAACGCCTTTCTGAAAGCCAACGGTTATGAACTGTTGCCACGCTCCTTCAGCCTCACCGGCAACATCGTGTCGCTGGACGATCGCAGTGAAGCAGCCAGCGACAAGGTCTCGGATCTGCTTGACTGGTTTTTTGCCGAGCAGCTCGACTGGCAAAAACCCGCCGGCGGTGTCGACACCGCATTGTCGAACCTGTCGCAATTGGCAGACATTGTTTTCCTGACCGCAATGCCGCCACACCATTACGACGTCAGGCGGGCTTTGCTCGATCGGCACGACCTTCCCTACCCGCTGATCGCCACGATGGAGGAAAAGGGTCCGCTGATCAGCGAGATACATGCCCACCGCAACCACCCGCTGATATTCATCGACGACATGATCTACAATCTCCATTCGGTGAAGAAACATGTGCCGGATGCGTACACGATCAGCTACATGAGCAACGATCATTTCCGCGCCATGGCGCCGCACCCCGGAGACGGTGTGGTGCAGGCCAGAGACTGGCCGGATATCGAACAGATAATACACCGGCATATGGGCACTTGATCGCAGTTGCGATGCGGCGTAAACCAGAAACGTTCAACATTTGTTCCGCATTGGTGCAGCAATGTCCGTCAGCATTTCGGACCCAAATCTTGGCTTTTGCCGCGACTGTCTGGCCTACCAGGACAGCAAAGCCCACCGCTGCGTTCACTGCGGAAGTCCACGCATTCTGCGGCACGATGAGCTGTATCGCCTGACCGTCGCCCATATCGATTGCGACGCGTTTTACGCAACAGTTGAGAAACGGGATAATCCGGAACTTGCCGACAAACCGGTGATTATCGGCGGCGGCAAGCGCGGTGTGGTTTCAACAGCCTGTTATCTTGCCCGAATTCACGGGGTCAAATCGGCAATGCCGATGTTCAAGGCGCTCGAAGCCTGCCCGCAGGCGATCGTGGTAAAGCCGAACATGGAAAAATACAGCCGCATCGGCCGTGAAGTGCGCAGGATGATGGAAGAGTTGACGCCGCTGGTTCAGCCCATCTCGATCGACGAAGCATTTCTGGAGCTTGCCGGAACCGAAGCGTTGCACCGCAATCCGCCGGCGCGCACCCTGGCGGCCTTTGCAGAGCGTGTCGAAAACGAAATCGGCATCACCGTCTCGGTAGGGCTTTCCTATTGCAAGTTCCTTGCGAAAGTAGCCTCTGACCTCGAAAAGCCGCGCGGCTTTTACGTCATCGGCGAAGCCGAGGCGGTGAGCTTTTTGAAATACATGCCAGTCACCACGATCTGGGGCGTTGGTAAAGCCTTTGCGACAACGCTTGAAAAAGACGGCATTACCATGATCGGCCAGCTTCAGAAGATGGACGAAGGCGATCTGATGCGCCGCTACGGCGCTATTGGTCAGCGGTTGTTCCGTCTGTCCCGGGGCATGGACGCACGGCAGGTGCATACGCGGGACGGCGCCAAGAGCGTCTCGTCCGAGACCACCTTCAACAGTGACTATTCGGACCGCGAAACGCTTGTTGCAGTGCTCAGATCCCTGTCGGAAAAGGTAGCCCGTCGCCTGAAGAAGAGCGGCATCGCCGGACATACGGTCGTCCTGAAACTCAAAAGCAAGGATTTCAGGATCAGGACCCGCAATCGCCGTCTTGACGATCCAACCTGCCTTGCCGACCGTATTTTCCACACCGGTCTGTCCCTGCTGGAGCGGGAACTCGACGGCACTCAATACCGGCTTTTGGGAATTGGCGTGTCGGACCTGACCAATACCGATCTTGCCGATCCGCCGGATCTGGTGGACAAAAAGGCCACACAGCGCGCCGCTGCTGAAAGAGCCATTGACAAAGTCCGCGATCGTTTCGGTCGCGACGCCGTTGAAACGGGCTATACATTCGGCCGGCAGAAAAATGCCAAGCCGCAGCGCGAACGCGAAGCACCCGATCCAAAAAACAGACCTGACCGTTAGGTTATCAGCACGGCGCAGCCGGTGGTCTGACATATGCCGTGTAAGGATCCGAAACCAAATCTGCTACACAAGTTCGACGTCGACAATGCCCTTTGCGGTTTTCATCGCCGATGCGATTTGCGGGGAAATCCGGTAACGCTGCGGCAGTTCGACCTCGATCTCACGCCGCCCACCTTCCTTGATCACCACAAAAGACACCTGCCCATCACCCCTGGCCTTGAGATGGCCGGCAATATGCTGAAGCGCCGTTGCGTCACGCACGAAAATCCTCAACGCCTTTTGCGTCTGAACCGCCCGCTCCTCGAGTGACTGGACGGTTTGTATGCGCAGACTGATTCCTTCGGGCCTTTCTTCAGCGTCAACGGTGATGACCAGCGATTTCCCCGGCTCCAAAAGGTCCCGATACTGGGCCAGGCCCTCGGAAAACAGCACAGCCTCGTACTGACCGGAGGAGTCGGAAAAGACGACAATGCCCATTTTATTGCCGGTGCGCGTTTTGCGTTCCTGCTTTGATGTCACCGTTCCCGCAAGACGCCCGGCGGTCGCGCCCTGTCTGACCGCATTGGCAAAATCCGCAAATGTCTGGACACGCATTTTTTCCAGCAATTGCTTGTACGTATCGAGCGGATGGGCAGAGAGATAAAAGCCGAGCGATTGGTACTCGCGATGGAGTTTTTCTGCAGGAACCCAAGGCGTTACCTGGGGAAAATGAACCACCTCCGGTCCCGTCGCGGCACCGGCCCCGAAGATATCGGACTGGCCACTGACCCTGTCCTCGGTCGCCCGCTGCGAAAGTCCGAGCAATCGGTCAATTCCACCGACGAGTTCTGCTCTCTCACGACCGAAACAGTCAAACGCGCCGGCGCAGATCAGGTGCTCAATCACCCGTCTGTTGATGAGTTTTGAATCCACCCGCAGGAAAAAATCTTCAATATTTGCAAACGGTTGCCCTCCACGCACGTCGACGATGTGATCGACGGCCGCTTCCCCGACTCCCTTGATGGCGGAAAGCGAGTAGTAGATGCGGTTTTCGCCGGTTTTGAAGATCCGGTGGGACGTCTGCACCGATGGCGGCACCACTTCAATGCCCAATCGGGCGGCATCCTGGCGAAAATCGTTGATCTTGTCGGTATTCGACATGTCGAGCGTCATCGACGCCGCCAGGAATTCGACCGGATAATGGGTTTTCAGATAGGCGGTCTGATAGGAGATGATGCCGTAGGCCGCAGCGTGTGATTTGTTGAAGCCGTAATTGGCGAATTTGGCGAGCAGGTCGAAGATCAGGTTGGCCTGCGGTTGATTGACACCGTTATCAACGGCGCCATGCACAAACCGGCTGCGCTGCTTGTCCATTTCCGCTTTGATCTTTTTGCCCATCGCGCGGCGCAGCATGTCGGCCTCGCCGAGCGAATACCCGGAAAGCACCTGCGCGATCTGCATCACCTGCTCCTGATAGACGATAACACCCTGTGTTTCGTCGAGCAGATAGTCGATCTTCGGGTGGATGGAGGCAACTTCCTCCTCACCGTGTTTGCGGGAATTGTAGACGGGGATATTTTCCATCGGCCCCGGCCGATAGAGCGCCACCAGGGCGATGATGTCCTCGATTCTGTCAGGCCGCATGCCGATGAGAGCCTTGCGCATGCCCGCGCTTTCCACCTGGAATACGCCGACCGTCTCACCGCGCGACAACATCTCGTAGGTTTCCGCATCATCGAGTGGCAGCGCTTCGAGATTGACTTCAACCGAACGCTCGCGCAGGAAATCCACCGCTGTCTTCAGAACCGTCAGCGTCTTGAGGCCAAGAAAATCGAATTTGACGAGCCCGGCCTGTTCCACCCACTTCATGTTGAACTGGGTGACCGGCATATCCGAGCGCGGATCGCGATACATCGGCACCAGCTGCGACAGCGGCCTATCACCGATTACAATGCCTGCGGCATGCGTTGATGCATGCCGGTAAAGCCCTTCTATCTTCTGTGCGATGTCCAGAAGGCGTCCGACAACCGGTTCCTTTTCAGCCTCCTCGCGAAGCTTCGGTTCTTCCTCGATCGCCTTGTGCAGCGGTGTCGGATCGGCCGGATTGTTGGGAACCAGTTTGCAGATCCGGTCGACCTGACCGTAGGGCATTTCGAGCACGCGTCCGACGTCCCGCAGCGCCGCGCGCGCCTGCAGAGATCCGAATGTTATGATCTGCGCCACCTGTTGCCGGCCGTATTTCTCCTGCACATAGCGGATCACTTCGTCCCGGCGGTCCTGACAGAAATCGATATCGAAATCCGGCATCGATACCCGTTCCGGATTGAGGAACCGTTCGAACAGCAGCGAAAACCGCAATGGATCCACATCCGTTACCGTCAGCGCATAGGCGACCAGTGATCCCGCTCCCGATCCGCGTCCGGGCCCGACGGGAATATCATTTGCCTTCGCCCATTTGATGAAGTCGGCAACAATCAGAAAGTACCCTGGAAAGCGCATCCGCTCGATAATACCGAGCTCCACGTCCAGTCTCTCGCGATAGTCGTGTTCGTTGAACCCGTCTGCGAAACCAAGTTCGGCGAGACGTTCATCAAGCCCTTCCTCGGCCTGTCGGCGCAACTCCGCGGCCTCGGCCCGCTCGGCTTCCTCCTTGTCCCCCGTTGCCCCGGTAAAGCGCGGCAGGATCGGCGCCCGCGTGTCGAGCAGAAAGCTGCAGCGGCGGGCAATCTCGACAGTGTTTTCAAGCGCTTCCGGTAGATCCTCGAACAGCGCGCACATTTCCGCACGGCTTTTCAGATAGTGATCCGGTGTCAGCTGAAAACGGCTGTCATCGGAAACCATGGCATTATGTGCCACCGCCATCAGCGCATCGTGAGCATCGAAATCTTCGGGCGAAGGAAAAAAGGCTTCATTGGTTGCAACGATCGGCACGGCTTGATCATAGGCAAGTTTGAGAACCCGGATTTCATGGGCCCGGTCGAAACCACCCTGGCGCTGCAGCTCGATATACAACCGATCCCCGAAAAGGGTCGTCAACCGCTCCAGCCGCGTGGATGCGATTGGCGCCTGATCGTCCAGCAACGCCTTGTCGAGCGGGCCGGCCCGCCCACCCGTCAAACAGATGAGCCCATCGGTGCCTTCCTCAAGCCAGCAAGCGCAGATGTGAACAGTCTCCGCACTCGACCCGTCGAGATAGGCCCTGCTGACAAGCTCCACCAGCCGCGCATATCCCGCATCATTCATGGCAATCAGGACGATTGATGGTCGCGCGGCCGCGTATTCGCGGTGGTTGCGTCGTTCTGCGCCGCCGCCGTCTTCCATGTCGATTTCGAGCTGGCAGCCAAGGATCGGCTGCAATCCCTCTTCAGCTGCGTTGACCGAAAATTCCAGGGCGCCGAAGAGATTGTTGCTGTCCGATATGCCGATGGCCGGTTGATTGTCTGCGACGGCCATGGAGATGACGGTTTTAAGCGGCAGCGCACCTTCCAGGAGTGAATAGGCAGAATGAACCCGCAAATGAACAAATTGCGGTCCCATGGCAACGTGGACAACGCCATCCTGGTCCGGATCAGACATGGTTCATTCCCGTTGCGCTCCCGTCATCATACGCACAGCCACACGGGCTGAAGTACCGATCTTAGCATCAATATTCCATCCGCCCGCCGGTGACGGCGCATATCCACATGGAATCAATGCAGGTCTCTTCTATAGCGCGATATTGATCGATTCGGACAACGCAATTCCCGTCTTGGTTTGACAGCAATAGAACTGGCGCGGCAGGTCAAATCGAAGTAGCCTCGGCGCTTTCTGCGGCGGGGGATTAGATGCGCGCATCTGTTGTGATTTCGGCACTTGTCGCCGTGCTGGTCGGTTTCGGCGGCTCTGTCGCAATCGTGCTTGCCGCCGCTGCCGCCGTCGGCGCCAATGCCGAGCAAACCTCATCGTGGGTCGCATCGATTTGTCTGGCGACAGCGGTGATTACCCTCATCCTGAGCCTGCGATACCGCGCCCCCGTCGTTGCCGCCTGGTCGACACCGGGCGCGGCACTGATCGCCTCGTCCTCTGGAGAAACGATCGAAACGGCGGTCGGAGCTTTTTTCTTCGCCGCGGTTTTAACACTGTTGACCGCTGCCGTGCGGCCGCTCGGCGCTTTGATCGAACGCATCCCGGCGTCAATCGCAT
The DNA here is from genome assembly GCA_024244645.1 of Hyphomicrobiales bacterium. Classification (GTDB taxonomy): domain Bacteria; phylum Pseudomonadota; class Alphaproteobacteria; order Rhizobiales; family Rhizobiaceae; genus Hoeflea_A. Next base: position 28,100 of record JAAEOH010000297.1, on the reverse strand, counting down.
CGGCCATGCTGGCCGGCATTTTGTTCAGTTTTGTCCTCGCCATGTTTGATCATCTCAAATCCGCGCCCGAACTTGTCGTGCCGCTTCTTGTGCTCTTCGTGGTGGTCAGAATATTCTCGCCGATCTGGGCGGTTCTGACGGTGCTTTTCTGCGGCATTGCCCTCGCCCATATTCTGGGCCTAACAAGCCCGATGGATTCACTGCGGTTTTCCCGTCTGGTCTGGGTCAGCCCACGCTTTGAGGTCGAGACACTGATCGGCCTCGGTCTGCCGCTTTATCTGGTCACCATGGCCTCGCAGAACCTGCCCGGCTTCGCTGTGCTGAAGGCCTCCGGCTACACCGTGCCGTCGCGCCCCGTATTGACGGTAACTGGCCTTGCATCACTCGCCACGGCCGGATTTTGCGCCCACTCCACTAATCTGGCGGCAATTACAGCATCGATCTGCACCGGTCCGGACGCACATCCGGACAAGAACAAACGCTGGCTGTGCGGCCCCGTATACGCGGCAGGGTATGTAATTATCGCACTGTTCGGCGCATCTCTTGTCGCGCTGTTCGCGAGTTTCCCGAAAGCTCTGATTACTACCGTCGCCGGCATTGCCTTGATCGGTGCCCTCGCCGCGTCACTGAGCGGCAGCATGGCCAGGGACGAAGACCGATTTGTTGCGGTCGGCACCTTTGCCGTCACGGCTTCGGGCATGTCGGCATTTGGTATCGGTTCGGCGTTTTGGGGTCTGGTGGCGGGCCTGTTTATCTTCGGCCTGGATCAGCTCTACAGGCGCGCCAGCATGTAGGTTTTTTTCCTGCGGCTCAAAGCGCCATCATGACGAGCGTGATGCTGGTCACGAACATGAGCATGGAGGCAAGGGCAGCGCAGTCTTTGGCAAAATCGAACATATGTTCCTCTTTATTCTGTCTATGTTTTTATTTTGTTCCCTTCCTGTTCTTCTGTCAAGCGAATAGCTTATTGTGTTTAAGGAAGCCTTAAACGAACCGCCGCCGAGGCCGCCAGCGTTAACCAATTATGTTCGGGAAATATCCAATTGCAGCCGCCGGGAAACCCGCAGAATAATGCACGCGGACCAGATTAGAGCTGAACGCCAGTCGCCCGCCTAGCCTTCAACGACCTTGCCGTCTTCCAGCGTGACGCGGCGATCCATCAGCGATGCGATGTCATGATTATGCGTGGCGATCAACGCCGCGAGGCCCGATTGGCGCACCAGCGCATCCAGCGCTTCGAACACATAGCCCGCCGTCGTTGGATCGAGATTGCCGGTCGGCTCGTCAGCCAGCAGGACCAGCGGAGCGTTGGCAACCGATCGCGCGATGGCAACGCGCTGCTGCTCGCCTCCGGAAAGCTCCGGCGGGCGATGATCCACCCGGTGACCAACCCGCAGATAGTCGAGCAATTGCTGCGCTCGCTCGGACGCAGCCTTGTAGGAAAGGCCGGCAATCATCTGCGGCATCATGACATTTTCGAGGGCCGTGAATTCCGGCAGCAGATGGTGGAACTGGTAGACAAAGCCGATATCCGAACGGCGCATTGCCGTGCGCGTATCATCGTCAAGACCGGTTGTTGCCCGCCCGCCTATATAGACCTCGCCCGCGCTTGGCTGTTCAAGCAGACCGGCAACATGAAGCAACGTCGATTTGCCCGCCCCTGACGGAGCCACAAGCGCAACGGTTTCGCCCGGATTGAGGGTGAAATTCGCATCTTTCAAAATGGAAAGGACGTTGTCGCCCTGTTCGTAGTGCTGCTGTACAGCCTCGATCTGAAGAACCGCATCGCCCATTAATATCGCCTACTCGTAACGCAGTGCATCCACCGGATCGAGCCGCGACGCGCGCCATGCCGGAAACAGTGTTGCCAGGAAAGAAAGCCCAACCGCCATGAGGAGCACGGATATGGTCTCGCCGACATCCATATCCGCCGGAAGCTGGCTCAGAAAATAGAGTTCCGGATTAAACAGCACCGTTCCGGACAACCAGGAAAAGAACTGGCGGATCGACTCGACATTCCAGCAGATGACAACGCCGAGGATAAATCCGGCGAATGTTCCGGTCATGCCGATTGCCGCGCCAGTCATGAAGAAGATCCGCAGAATCGCTCCGGACGTCGCCCCCATGGTGCGCAGGATGGCGATATCGTGCCCCTTGTCCTTCACCAGCATGATCAGGCCGGAAATGATGTTGAGTGCGGCGACCAGCACAATCAGTGTCAGGATCATGAACATGACATTGCGTTCTACTTCGAGCGCGGAAAAAAATGTCGCGTTTTGCTGGCGCCAGTCCGAGATGAACACCTGCCGTGCAGCGGCCTTTTCAACAAGAGGTTTCAGCAGGTCAATCTGTTCCGGATCGTCAACGAACAGCTCTATCGACTGCACCAGACCGTCGGAGTTGAAATAGAGCTGTGCTTCCTCGAGCGGCATGAAAATCATCGACGCGTCATATTCCGACATGCCGATCTCGAATATCCCGGACACGGCATAGGATTTGATGCGCGGCGTAACGCCCAGCGGCGTGACATCGCCTTCCGGCGAAATCAACTTGATCGAGTCGCCGACAGCGACACCGAGATTGGAGGCAAGGCGCGATCCCACCAGAAGTCCCTCGCCCGCTGCAAATCCGACCATATCACTCAATTCGACACTTTCCGTAACGCCGCCGAGTTTGGACAAATCGTCGGCACGGATACCGCGCACAAGTGCACCGGTTCCCACATCACGGTAGCCGGACACCAGCGCCTGGCCATCGATGAAGGGTATGGCCGAGCGCACGCCTCCGACCGCCGCCATGCGTTTGGCGAGATCGTCATAATCCCTGAATGGCTCGTCGATTGGCTGCACGATCATGTGGCCGTTGACGCCGAGGATGCGATCGATCAGCTCGCCGCGAAAACCGTTCATCACCGCCATGACGATGATCAGCGTTGCAACGCCAAGTGTGATACCGGCAAACGAAAAACCCGCTATAACCGAGATGAAAGCCTCCCGGCGCCGCGACCGCAGATAACGCCACGCGACCATTCGTTCATAGGCGCAGAACGCACCCGCAAACGGCTTTTTGCCGCCCGCATCTGTGGACGTTTCGGTTGTCTGTGCGATGTCGCCGCTCATCGCTTCTCCTCAGTTTATGCTGGCAAACCGGTTAATCGCTGCCTCCAAAGACATGTTTTCCCGGTCGCCGATCTTTCTGTTCTTGACCTCGACCTCACCATTGGCGATCGAACGCGGCCCGACAACAATCTGCCACGGAACACCGATCAGGTCAGCTGTCGCAAACTTCGCACCCGCGCGCTCGTCCCGATCATCAAAAGCTATGTCACGACCAGCCGTTGTCAGCTCACCGTAAAGTTTCTCGCTGGCGGTATCACACGCTTCATCGCCGACCTTCATGTTTATGATACAGGCGTCAAAGGGTGCCACACTCTCAGGCCAGATGATACCGTTTTCGTCGTGCGAGGCTTCGATGATTGCCGGCACAAGACGCGTCGGACCAATGCCATAGGAGCCCATATGCACAGCGTGTTCCTTGCCGTCCGGACCCATGACCCTGGCGCCCATGGGCTCTGAATATTTGGTGCCGAAATAGAAAATGTGCCCGACTTCGATGCCGCGCGCGGAGAGCCTGGCCTCGTCGCTGACCTGTGCGAATACATCCGCATCATGCATTTCCGACGTTGCCGCATAGAGCGATGTCCATTTATCGACAATCGACTGCAGCAGCGATTGATCATCGAAATCAGTGTCTTCGCCCGGCATATCGAAACTCAGATAGTCTCTGTGGCAGTAGACCTCGGACTCGCCCGTATCGGCAAGAATAATGAATTCATGGCTGAGGTCGCCGCCGATGGGGCCCGTGTCGGCACGCATCGGCACGGCTGACAGTCCCATGCGGGCAAATGTGCGCAGATACGCGACGAACATTTTGTTGTAGGCAAGACGTGCCGCGTCCTGGTCAATGTCGAAGGAGTAGGCATCCTTCATGATGAACTCGCGCGAGCGCATCGTGCCGAAGCGTGGACGGATCTCGTCGCGGAATTTGAGCTGGATGTGATAGAGGTTCAGCGGCAGGTCCTTGTATGACCGCACATAATTGCGGAAAATGTCGGTGACCATTTCCTCATTGGTTGGACCATAAAGCATCGGCCGGTCCTGACGGTCTGAAATACGCAGCATCTCGCGGCCGTAGTCGTCGTAGCGTCCGCTTTCCTGCCATAGCTCGGCCGACTGGATGGTCGGCATGAGGATTTCAATCGCGCCGGTGCGGTTCTGCTCCTCGCGAATGATATCGTTGACCTTCTCAAGCACCTTTTTTCCGAGCGGCAACCAAGAGTAAATTCCGGCAGATTGCTGTCGGATCATGCCGGCCCGAAGCATGAGCCTGTGCGAAACAATTTCCGCCTCTTTGGGGTTCTCTTTCAATATGGGAAGAAAATAACGGGATAGGCGCATCATAGTGTCCGGTTGCAAAGTTCGGCCTAATTTAGGAATCAGGCAAAAGAGCGGTAAAAACGTCAGTTCTCTTAACCGCTTGGCGATCAGAAGGAAAGTCGCGCGCATTTTTGTTTGGCTTGCGCAAGCACACTTCAAACATCAGGCGCGGCAGGAAATCGCAGTTCAGATAAAAAAATCTCGACAGCGATAAAAATGTCACTTTTCAGGTGACAGCAGCGAAACAATCCGCTAGTTTCCAGCACCAATGAGGCAGAGGCAAATGATCTCTGTCCGTTCCGCGGTCAAAGTCTTGGGAGGATAGATCTAAGGCGCAGGGAAACCAGCCGCCGCCGAGTAACACCGGTAAACGATCAACGCGATACTTAAATGCAAGGCTTCGTGCCTTGTTTTTTTTGCCCGTACACATGCTGCACACCACCGAACCAATTGAACCCGGATCATGTCACGCATTCGCCGCGCCGCCCCGACTGATTGTGAATTTGTTACCGGATGCGCACGGGCTGCCTACGCAACCTATGTCGATCGTATCGGCCGCGAACCGGCACCGATGGTCGCCGATTTTGAAACCCTCATCCGCAACGGCAGCGTCTATGTTGCCGAGACGGCCGACAACATCACTTGCGGCTTTGTCGCTTTCCGTAAGGTCGATGATTATGTGCTGCTCGAAAATGTCGCGGTCGATCCTGCCCGTCACGGCAAGGGCTACGGACGCGGCCTCATAACCTTTGTCGAAGCGTTTGCCCGCAGCGAAGGCTTCGCCACGGTTCGGCTCTACACCAATGTGCACATGCACGAGAACCTCTCGCTTTATCCCGCTCTCGGATACCGTGAGACCGGTCGCCGCCGCGAAGACGGATTTGACCGGGTTTATTTCGAAAAGACCGTAATTCGTTAGAAAATGGCCTGGGGTCAAAACCGAATAACGGGATAGGCGCCACGACTGCTCGAAGCCCAAAACGTTCCTTCATCAGGCAAAATGAAGTGTCAGCCGCCTTACCTAGAGGTAAGTTGCGATGCCTTGATCCTCACCGCTTGCGAGCGCAAAGACTCACATGCTCCGGCGCAGCTAACTGTCAGCCACTCGAGCTGACGGTTAGCGTTTATGACGCAATGCAATGCGGTTTGTTATGCCGCCTGATTTCCGTTCTTTTGCAGTATCAGCTCAGCCTGTTTACCGGTCACTTCCGCCAGATGATCGAAGGTCTTGTGAAAAGTCGCCACGCCGGAGGTTGCCGAACGCAGCTCGATGATCAGGTCTTGGATTTCCGATTCCGGCATCAGGGCCTTGACCGCATCCCAGCCATCCCAGCCCGGCCGTGCATCAAAACCCAGCAACTGGCCGCGCCGACCCGATACGATGGCATTGATCCTGGCAGTGGCATCATTGGGGCAGAATATTTCAACCCGGCAGATCGGCTCCAGCAGCACCGGATCGCAGACCGGCATACCCTCGCGCATCGCGATCTGGCCAGCCATCCGGAATGCCTGATCGGAGGAATCGACCGAATGAAAGGAGCCGTCGGACAGGTTCACCGAAATGTCGACAACTGGAAATCCGAGCGGTCCCTCACTGAGATAGTCACGAATACCCTCCCGCACCGAAGGAATATACTGCTTGGGAACGGCGCCGCCGGTGATGGTATTGGAGAAAACGAAACCTTCACCACGCTGGAGCGGTTTGATGTCGAGGAAGACATCGCCGAACTGGCCATGGCCACCACTCTGTTTTTTGTGGCGGCCCCGCACGCGCGTCGGCTGGCGGATCGTTTCCTTATACGGCAGGGTCGGCGTGCCCGTCTCAGCTGATATGCTGTATCTGTTGGTCAGGCGTTCCTGGATGACCCTCAGGTGCATTTCGCCCTGCCCCTCCAGCAGCGTTTCTCCGGTATCCTGATTATAGGAGACGTGCAGTGACGGATCCTCCTCGGCCAGCCGCCGCAAGGCCTCAGAGAGTTTCACCTCGTCTTTGCGTTCCTTTGCGGCAACACGGAATGCAATAACAGGTTTCGGGATTTCCAGTTCACCGAGTTGTTTCACACTGGTTCCGTCGGCCGTCAGCGCCTCTCCGGTCAACACACCTTCGAGCTTGTTGAGCGCCACTGTATCTCCCGGTCCTGCCGGTCCGCGTTTGGTTCCCTGTAGACCCATCAGGTCGAGCACGCCAGACACCCGCGTTTGTGATCCGTCAGACCGCGTGACTGTGTCGCCTTCAGCGATATTGCCTGAAAGCACCCGGGCAACCGACAGTTTGCCGCCATGGGCGGTGTACCAGGTTTTCAGCACCTGCAGGCGGGAATCCTTGCTGGCTTGCGCCGCCAATCCAAGTCGCTTACGGGTCCTGGATATGCCAGGCGCTTCATGCCGCAGTGCCTTCAAAAGCCGGCGGATACCATTTCCGTGCAGTGCCGCCCCCACAAACACCGGACAGATATCGCCGGCCTGCAATTCGTTCACAAGATCTCTGAACACGAGATCCCGCTCCGGATTGATGTCCTCAAGCAATTGTTCCATCAGCACATCGTCGTAATCGGCGATCTGCTCGAGCATCTCGAAGCGGGCTTCGACCTCGCGGGCCTGCTCATCGTTCGGAATTTCGATCACTTCGCTGGTGGCATATTCCTGGTAGATGTGGGCCCTTTCGAGCGCCAGATCGATAAAACCTGTCGCAATTCCGTTTTTCCAGATCGGAATCTGGCGGACAACCAGCGGCACGCCGGAGGCCGGCTGCAGGGTTTTGAGCAGACTCCGGAAACTGCCTCGAATCTTGTCGATTTTGTTGATGAAAAGAAGATGCGGAATGCTGCGCTCTTCCAGGGATCTTAATACCGTCTGAAGGGCTGGCAGCTTCTTGTCATCAGCCTCTGCCACGACGATGGCCAAATCAGTGACCGCAAGTGCTCCGTCGGCTTCGCTCTGGAATTCCACCGAACCGGGACAGTCTATGAACGTGTAGCGGTCATCATGATAATCGGTGCCGGCAATGTTGGTCTCGACGCTCATCGCATGCGCCCGCGCTTCCGCCGATGCATCGCCGACAGTATTGCCCTGATCGACACTGCCTTGTCTGACTATGGCCCCAGTGCGCGCTAGGATCGCTTCCAAAACGGTTGTTTTACCGCTTCCAAAAGGTCCGACAAGCGCTATGCACCGGGGCCCTTTTTCTCTGTCGCGTGTATTTCCTCCGAGCTGATCACCCATTTTTTCCTCCCTGTTTACGCTACGCTCTCCTCACTATAAGCATTAACGGCGGAATAATCCGAGCGTCGTCTGCTATCGATCTGCGCCCCTGTTTATTGCATGGTAGCGAATTTCGGCCATCAGGTCTCGCCTAGAAATTGTCATCGCAGATTGGGGCAGACCGGATCTGTTTCAGATCATCCGGCGATCGCTGGCAATTTGCCGTCAATCAGCCCAATAAGCGGATTGGCGTCACGGCCGCGATGAACGCATATCCAAGCTTCAGCGTGCGCACCGGCAAGCTTACCCGGACGATGTGCCATACTCTCTGGATCACGCGCCTGCCGCAGCGGCGGGCAGCCGGCCACTCACAAGGAGTCTGAGCAATGTATATCGCAGGATTTGTGATTCCCGTGCCCGCCGACAGGTTGGAGGCCTATCGGACGTGGGCCGAGAAAGGAGCGGAAATCTTCAGGGAATATGGGTGCATCGAGATCGTCGAATCCTGGGAGGACAACGTCCCGGACGGCAAACAAACCGACTTCCGACGCGCCGTCGATGTAAAGCGCGGAGAACAGATAGTGTTTTCATGGCAGATGTGGCCCGACTGGGCGAGTGTCGATGCTGCCGAAAAAAAGATGCGTACTGACAAGCGTTTTGATGTTTCAGGGGAAATTCCGTTCGACCTCAAGCGTCTTATCTATGGCTGTTTTGAACCGATCTACACTTTGGGACGCAAGTGAGAATGTTCGCCATCTGATCGCGTTTCAGAACGCTAATCTTTCGAAAAAACAGGAACGATGCGCGGTAGGGAATCGACCGAAAGCTCAAAATAAACGGTGCCGACGAAGTAGATGGCGAAGACGACCGCAGCCACCAGGCTGGTCAGGATCAGCTTCCTGCCCATCTGCAGCTTGAGCGGCGCGCTTTCTGTTGTTCCAAGCGTGACATCACCTTCCTCGGATTGCGTACGCACCCCGATCGGCAGGATCGCAAAAAGCGTGATCCACCAGATGATGAAATAGACTGCAAATCCCGTCAGCAATGTCATCGGCAATCCTTGCTGAGACCAGTGTGCCTGGCCATTCAGACCTGCTCCAGTTCAACCAGGGTGCCGCAAAAATCCTTCGGGTGCAAAAACAGTACCGGCTTTCCATGGGCGCCAATCTTGGGTTCGCCATCGCCCAGTACCCGGGCCCCGCCAGCCTGCAGCCGGTCACGCGCCTGTTTGATGTCGTCCACTTCATAGCAGATGTGGTGCATGCCCCCGGCCGGGTTCTTTTCAAGGAAAGACGCGATCGGCGATCCTTCACCGAGCGGTTCGAGCAATTCCACCTTGGTATTGTCGAGTTCGACAAAGACCACCGTGACACCATGCTCTGCTAATGCCTGCGGCTGAGACACCCTGGCACCGAGCACATCGCGGTACCGCGTAACGGCAGCATTGAGTTCCGGCACCGCAATTGCAACGTGGTTCAGCTTACCAATCATGTCATTTCATCCTATTGTGCGCTCTCTTACACACGGCTCACAAAAACTGTCATCACCGGTTTTTTGCCCCACATGTCGCGCGCGGCGGACCGGACGGCACGGCGAACCGATTCCTGCACAACGCCAAGGTCACGGCGGCGGACGCGCGGAATGCTTTCAACAGCGCTGACGGCGGCCTCTTCCAGCGGATGGATCAACAGGTCACCATTGTCATCGGCCTCGGGAAGACCGTAGGTCCGGACCGCGGGATCGTGCACCAGTTCATTTTTACCGTTCAAAAGGACGTTGACGGCGATATGCCCCACATAGGACAGTTTGCGCCGTTCACCAATGCCCAATTCGTCGAAGTCGCCGATGAGCTTGCCGTCCTTGAAGATGCGCCCATGCGGCGCCTCTCCGATGATTTCAGCCGGTCCGGGAGCCAGCCGCAAAATATCGCCGTTGCGAACCCGCGGTACGAATTTGATCCCACACTGTTGTGCAAAATCTGCGTGGCCGCTCAAATGCGCCGCTTCGCCGTGCACAGGAACGAGGATTTCCGGTCTGACCCACTCATACATGCGTTTCAGCTCGTTGCGCCGCGGATGGCCGGATACGTGAACAAGCGCCTCATCGTCGGTGACGATGTGAACGCCCTGCTCTATCAATCCGTTCTTGATGTCGAGAATGGGCTTTTCATTGCCCGGAATGGTGCGCGACGAAAAGACCACAGTGTCGCCGGCGTTTAAGGCGATGTTGCGCATCTCGTCACGGGAAAGCTTGGCAAGGGCCGCACGGTTTTCACCCTGGCTGCCGGTCAGAACGATGACGATCTTGTCGCGCTGGATATATCCGAACTCGTCCTCGTCGATGAACGGCGGCAGGCCTTCCATAATGCCGAGGTCCGTCGCAACGTCGACGACACGCTTGATCGAGCTGCCGAGCAATAGAACTTTTCGGCCGGCGTCCCGCGCGGCCTCCGCGATTGAACGAATGCGTCCGACATTCGACGAAAATGTCGTGATCGCCACGCGTCCCCTGGCATCCGAAATTATCTTTTCGAGGCTCTTGCTGACTTCCTTCTCGGACGGCGATACGCCGTCACGCAGGGCGTTGGTGGAATCGCAGATCAGCGCCAGCACACCATCATCGCCCGCCTTGCGAAAACGAGCCTCGTCGGTCAGCGGCTCCAGCGTTGGCGCTTCGTCGATTTTCCAGTCGCCGGTGTGAATGATGCGCCCGGCGGGCGAACTGATGATCAGTGACATCGGCTCCGGAATTGAATGATTGACCGGCACCGCCTCGATCGAAAACGGACCGACCTCGAACGTTTCACCGGCCTTGAAGATCGTGACGGGGATTTCCTCCGCCGAGCGCTCATAGGCACGCTTTGCTTCCATCATGCCTGCGGTAAACGGGGTCACGTAAACCGGCACGGCGAGATAGGGCCACAGATCCGCCAGCGCCCCGTAGTGGTCCTCATGCGCGTGGGTGATGACAATCGCCTTGAGATCGATCTTTTCGTCATCGATGTAGCGGATTTCCGGAAGTACCAGGTCGACACCCGGCAGCTCCGGTCCCGGGAAAGTTACGCCACAATCCACGATGATCCATTCGCGATGACCCGCAGGGCCAAAGCCGTATAGCGCCAGGTTCATGCCGATCTCGCCGACGCCGCCCAGCGGCAGGAATACCAGTTCGTCCGTTTTAGCCATTGTTGTTAAGCCGTACTTTCAGGGCCTCTGCCCGAAACTCAGTTCTGCTTGAAAAACACATCGCCGGCGGCGATGGTGCGAACTGTTTTGTCTTGATCGATGATGACGAGGCATCCGGACTGATCGATTTCCTTGAACGTCCCGGTAATGGTCTCGTCAGGCAGTTTCACCGCGATCGATTTGCCGATCCCATCTGCCTTGTCCAGCCACGCCTGCCGAACGGCGGCGACACCACGTCCGGCGTTCCAGATTTGCAGCTCCTGGGCCATGGTCTGGCACAGCCGCGCAAACAGCTCATCCGCCGACACGCTGGAGCCGGCGGCTCGAAGCGTTGTCGCCGGATACATGACCTCATCCGGTGCATGCACCACATTGATTCCGCATCCAATGACCACGGCGGAACGGCCGTCGGGCAGATTCTCGATTTCAAGCAGGATACCCGAAACCTTGGCGCCGCCGATCAGCACGTCGTTGGGCCATTTGAGCGTCGGACGGTCGGCGCCCTGCGGCAGAACACGGGCAATTGCACCATGCACCGCGACGGCGACGGCCAATGGAAGTGTGGCCGTTGCAGCCGGTGTCGCCGGGTCGATGAGCAGCATCGACGCATAGAGGTTGCCCGGTTCCGAAATCCAGCTGCGTCCGCGCCGGGCGCGTCCCTGCAACTGACGATTGGCGGTAACCCAGAGATTTCCCGGGTCACCCTCACGTGCGCGTTTCAGACACTCAAGGTTTGTTGAATCAACATCGCCGAGTACAATATGTCTGAAGTCCGCAAAGGCGTTACTCACCAATTTACCCCGCAATAAAGAGCGTTTTGGCAGCGGCCTCCGCCGCGCGACCGACCGGCCCGCCAACCAGCACATAGCCAAGGACAAACAGGCCCGAAACGCCCATCACCAGGCGAAGTTCGCCCGCCACCGGGACAAATCCCGCGCTCGCCTCGTCAAACCACATGATCTTGACGATCCGGATATAGTAATAGGCGCCCACGACCGACGCCAGAACGCCAATAACGGCCAGCGGGTACAGCCCGGATTCAATGGCTGCCAGGAACACGAAATATTTGGCAAAGAATCCAGCAAGCGGTGGAATCCCGGCCAGTGAGAACATGAACACCGTTAGGATGGTCGCCATCAATGGGTTGGTGGACGCGAGACCCGACAGGTCGTCGATCTGCTCGACATTGCCTTCTTCCTTGCGGCGCATCGCCAGGATGCAGGCAAATGTGCCCAGTGTCGTTACCATGTAGATCAGCATGTAGATGGCAACGCCGCGAACGCCGACCTGCGATCCGGCTGCAAGGCCAACCAGCGCATAGCCCATATGACCGATGGATGAATAGGCCATCAGCCGCTTGATGTTGCGTTGGCCGATCGCCGCAAATGCGCCGAGCACCATGGAAGCGATCGAAATAAAGACAATGATCTGCTGCCAGTCCGGCGCAACCGGTTCGAAGGCTTCGATAACGATCCGCACCAGCATCGCCATCGCGGCAATCTTTGGTGCTGCGGCGAAAAACGCAGTCACTGGTGTCGGTGCTCCTTCATAGACGTCCGGCGTCCACATGTGGAACGGAACCGCGGAAATCTTGAATGCGATACCCGCCAAAAGGAAGACAAGGCCGAATATGACGCCCTGAGAACGCTCGCCGCTGGCCAGCGCATCGGCGATTTCGGCAAACCCGATATGGCCCGTGAAACCGTAGAGCAGCGACGCGCCGTAAAGCAGCATGCCCGACGACAGTGCTCCGAGCACGAAGTATTTCAGCCCGGCTTCGGTAGAGCGTGTGCTGTCGCGGTTTATGGCAGCGACGACATACAGCGCCAGCGACTGAAGTTCAATGCCAAGATAAAGCGCAATCAGATCGTTGGCGGAAATCATCAGCATCATGCCAAGCGTTGCCAGCACGATAAGCACCGGAAACTCGAAGCGGTCGATCTGTTCTTCCTGCGCATGGCCAACGGCCATGACCATCGCCGTGATGGATCCGATCAGTGTCAGCACCTTCATGAAGCGGGCGAAAGAATCCTGCAGGAAAGAACCGCCATAGGCGACACCATCGCCGGAAACCAGGACCAGCCACAAGCCGGCGATGATCAACAGAGCCACCGCGAGACCGGTTACCAGGGATGATGTTTTATTGCCGGAATAAACGCCGATCATCAGCAGAACCATCCCGCCGACGGCGAGGAAAATCTCCGGCATGGAAAGCTGCAGGCTTGATACGAGGAGTTCAGTTGTCATGTTATGAAATCCTTCGTCAGTTCCCGAGAGCCGGCCCGCTGGCGGCCTCGAGTGCGGCGTTATAGTTTAAGATCAGCGCATCGACCGTGGCCGTCGTCACGTCGAATACGGGTAACGGGTAGACTCCAAAGAAGATGATCAGCACCACCAGCGGGTAAAGAATGATCTTCTCGCGCCGCGACAGATCGAGCAGCGACTTCAGGCTTTCCTTTTCCAGCGCGCCGAATATCACGCGGCGGTAGAGCCAAAGCATATAGGCCGCCGACAGGATAACGCCGATCGTTGCAAGGATCGCAATCCAGCTGTTGACCTGGAAAACCCCGATGAGAACCAGAAACTCGCCGACAAATCCCGATGTTCCCGGCAGGCCGATATTCGCCATTGAAAAGACCATGAAAGCCGCCGCATATTTCGGCATGTTGTTGACCAGTCCGCCATAGGCGGCAATCTCGCGCGTATGCACGCGGTCATAGATGACCCCGACGCACAGGAACAGCGCTGCGGACACCAGACCGTGCGACAGCATCTGAAAGACAGCCCCCTGAACGCCCTGCGCATTGGCCGAAAAGATCCCCATCTTCACGTAACCCATATGGGCGACGGACGAATAGGCAATCAGCTTCTTGACGTCATCCTGCATCAGCGCCACGAGCGAAGCCCAGATAACCGCGACAACCGAGAGCGTGAAGATCAGCGGCGCCAGATCGACGGATGCGATCGGGAACATCGGCAGCGAAAACCGTATGAACCCGTATCCGCCGAGTTTCAGAAGAATACCCGCCAGAACCACGGACCCGGCCGTCGGCGCTTCGACGTGCGCGTCCGGAAGCCAGGTATGGACGGGCCACAGCGGCAGCTTGACGGCAAAGGAAGCAAAAAACGCCAGCCAAAGCCATATTTGCATACTTTCCGGAAAACTGTGTTCCTGCAGCATGAACGGAATGGATGTCGTACCGGCATTCCAGTACATCGCCATGATCGCCAGCAGCATCAGCACCGATCCGACGAGCGTGTAGAGGAAGAACTTGAAAGCCGCATAGATCCGCCGCTTGCCGCCCCACACGCCGATGATGAGATACATCGGAATAAGGCCGCCTTCGAAGAAGACGTAGAACAACACGATATCCAGGGCGCAGAAGGCGCCGATCACCAGCGTTTCCAGGATCAGAAACGCGATCATGTAATCCTTGACCCGGTATTGCACCGATTCCCAGCTCGCCAGGATGCAGATCGGCATCAGGAAGGCTGTAAGCACGACAAACAGCATCGATATGCCGTCAACGCCCATATGATACGCGATCCCCGCGCCCAGCCATGGTGCGTTCTCGACAAACTGGAAACCCGATTCCGCATTGTTGAACTCCGCCCAGATATAGAGCGAAAACAGAAAGTTGAACGAGGTTACGATCAGCGACACATTGCGGATGTTGCGGCGGCCCGTTTCGCTGTCATCGCGGATCAGCAATATCAACAGCACGCCAACGAGCGGCACAAAGGTGACCGTAGAAAGGATCGGCCAGTCGGTCATTACACGGCACTCCCGAGCATCATCCAGGTGACAAGTGCCGCAACACCGATCAACATCGCAAAGGCGTAGTGATAAAGATATCCGGTCTGGAGACGAACCATCCGGTTGGTGATCTGGTGAACGCGGTTGGCAATGCCGTCAGGCCCGAAGCCGTCGATAAGCCAGCCATCCCCGCGCTTCCACAGGAAATGTCCAAGCCATTTCGAAAAGCGCACGAACATCAGGTCGTAGAGCTCGTCGAAATACCACTTGTTCAGCAGGAACTGGTACAGCGCGTGATGTTGTTCAGCCAGCTTCTTAGGGGTTTCCGGCGAACGGATATAGAAGTACCAGGAGACGACAAATCCGAGCGCCATCGCGATGAACGGGCTCAGCTTCACCCAGGTCGGCACGTTGTGGAAATCATGCACGATATGGTTTTCCGGCAGGGTGAACAGCGCACCGTTCCAGAATTCCTCGTAGTGATGCCCGAAGAAATCGCCAACAAAGATCATCCCGGCGAACAACGCACCCGCGGCCAGAATGGCCAGCGGCGCCAGCATGACCACCGGCGATTCATGCACGTGATGCATCACATCCGAAGAAGCCCGCGGCTTTCCATGGAAGGTCATGAAGATCAGCCGCCATGAATAGAAGCTCGTAAATGTCGCCGCGACGACAAGCATCACAAATGCAAATCCGGCAGCCGGATTGTGTCCCACGAAGGAAGATTCAATGATTGCATCCTTGGAAATGAACCCGGCAGTGCCGATCCCGGTGAACGGTATCCCGAAACCCGTGAGCGCAAGCGTTCCTATGATCATCATCCAGTAGGTGGTTGGAATGTGTTTGCGCAGACCGCCCATGCGGCGCATGTCCTGTTCATCGGATACAGCGTGGATCACCGACCCTGCACCAAGGAACAGCAATGCCTTGAAGAAGGCGTGCGTGAACAGGTGGAATATCCCGGCACCGTAGGCGCCGACCCCGAGCGCCACAAACATATAGCCGAGCTGCGAACAGGTTGAATAGGCGATCACCCGTTTGATGTCGTTTTGCACCAGCCCGACGGTTGCCGCGAAAAACGCCGTTGTCGCGCCGATCAGCGTTACAAACGTCAGGGCATCGGTCGAAAGTTCGAAAATCGGTGACATCCGGGCAACCAGGAAGACACCGGCCGTCACCATGGTCGCCGCGTGGATAAGCGCCGAAACCGGCGTCGGGCCTTCCATGGCGTCCGGCAGCCAGGTATGCAGCAGGAACTGTGCCGACTTGCCCATCGCTCCCATGAACAGCAGCAGGCACACGGTGGTCAGTGCATCGCCGCGATTCATCTCAAAGCCCATGAACTCGAACAGGGAATCGGCGTTTCGCGCCTCTGCGCTCGGCATGAAATCGGCTGTGCCGGCGAAGATAACGTCCATCGAGATGGAGCCGAACAGGACGAACACGCCGAATATGCCCAGCGAGAAACCAAAGTCGCCAACGCGGTTGACGATGAATGCCTTGATGGCTGCAGCATTGGCCGACGGTTTCTTGAACCAGAAGCCGATCAGCAAATATGACGCCAGGCCGACGCCCTCCCAGCCGAAGAACATCTGCACCAGATTGTCCGATGTCACCAGCATCAGCATGGCGAATGTAAACAGCGACAGATAGGAAAAGAAGCGCGGCCGGTGCGGATCGTGGTGCATGTAACCGATGGAATAGATATGCACCAGACTGGAAACCGTGTTGACCACCACCAGCATGACGGCGGTCAGCGTATCGATCCGGAAAGCCCAGTCGACCTCCAGTCGTCCGGCTTCAATCCAGGGCATGACCTGGTACTGCAACAGTCCGCCGTGACCAAGCGCCACCTGGAAAAAGGCGACCCAGGACAATAGCGCCGCGATGACCATGAGGCCGCAGGTTATGTATTCGGACGCCTTCGAACCGATCGAACGGCCGAACAGTCCGGCAATTATGGCTCCCAGAAGCGGGAAGAATACAATTGCGTGATACATGGTCAGGTCAGCCCTTCATCATGTTGACGTCTTCAACCGCGATCGAGCCGCGGTTGCGGTAAAACACCACGAGGATTGCGAGTCCGATGGCGGCTTCGGCCGCTGCCACGGTCAGAACAAACAGCGCGAACACCTGCCCGACCAGGTCGCCCAGGTGTTCGGAAAACGCCACAAAGTTCAGATTGACGGCCAGCAGGATCAGCTCAACTGACATCAAGATGACAATCACGTTTTTGCGGTTCATAAAAATGCCGAACACGCCGAGCGTGAACAAGATGGCGCCAACCGTAAGATATTGGGAAAGTCCGATTTCCATGCCTGTTTCCTAACCCCGCCTATATGCCCTGTCCGGGCTTGACTTTTACCACTTCGATTGCGGTCTCGCGCGAGCGGGCAACCTGTTTTGAGATATCCTGGCGCTTGACGTTTTCCTTGTGCCGCAGGGTCAGAACGATGGCGCCGATCATGGCAACCAGCAGGATCATGCCTGCTGCCTGGAAAAAGTGAACGTAATCCGTATAGAGAATGTTCCCCAACGCCTGGATATTCGGCACCTGGTTCAGGTCCGGTATCGGCTGTGATGCGTTGGCGACCGGTTCAACCGTAAAAGCGTTGCCGGCCACAACCAGTATGAGTTCAGCGGCCAGGATCAGGCCGATGAGCGCACCGACCGGCGCATATTCCATCACCCCGGACCGCAGTTCGGCATAGTCGATATCCAGCATCATGACAACGAAAAGGAACAGAACCGCGACGGCGCCGACATAGACCACCACCAGGATCAGAGCCAGAAATTCAGCGCCTGTCAGCAGGAACAACCCGGCGGCATTGAAAAACGTCAGGATCAGGTACAACACCGAATGAACCGGATTGCGTGCCGAAATCACCATGAACGCCGCCGCGACGGCAATCGCCGAGAACAGATAGAAAAACAGAGCCTGGAGACCCATGATCTGTGCCTTTTTGTTTTTCCCCCGAAATACGCAAAGAGCATGCGCTTTCGAAATTTGGCTGCCGGTCGAACCCGGCACGAGATTTCAAGTTTCGGTCCTTCCAGTCCCGGAAGAACCGATCGAACGTCAGACCACCCGTGTGATCTGATGCGGATGACCGGACAGTCACCCGCGCTGGACGGTCACCTGTAAGGCGCGTCCATTGAGATGTTGCGGGCTAGCTCCCGCTCCCACCGGTCGCCGTTGTTGAGCAGCTTGTCCTTGTCGTAATAAAGCTCTTCACGGGTTTCAGCGGCAAATTCGAAATTTGGCCCTTCGACGATGGCGTCGACCGGGCAGGCCTCCTGGCAAAAGCCGCAATAGATGCATTTGACCATGTCGATGTCGTAACGCACGGTCCGTCGTGTTCCGTCGTTGCGGCGCGGGCCGGCTTCGATGGTGATGGCCTGTGCCGGGCAGATTGCTTCGCACAATTTGCAGGCGATGCACCGCTCTTCGCCGTTTGGATAGCGCCGCAGTGCGTGCTCGCCGCGAAACCGCGGGCTGACCGGCCCTTTTTCGTAGGGGTAGTTGACGGTCGACTTCGGCGCGAAGAAGTAGCGCATTGAAAGAATGAACGCCTCAGCGAACTCTTTCAGGAAAACCGACTTGGCAGCTTGTGCAAGTGACATGTTCTCTTCTCCCCGCCTCAGGCGGACCAGCCGGTCAGTTTGAGGACAAACGCAACGATGACGACCATCGCCAGTGAAATCGGCAGGAACACTTTCCAGCCAAGTCGCATGAGTTGGTCGTAGCGGTAGCGTGGAACGAACGCCTTCACTATGGAGAACATGAAGAAGACGAAGCAGACTTTGAGCACGAACCAGATGATGCCCGGCACCCAGTTGAGGAACCAGATATCGACGGGTGGAAGCCAGCCGCCAAGAAAAAGGATCGTCGTCAGTGCGCACATCAGACAAATGGCGGCGTATTCGCCCAGCATGAACATCATGTACGGCGTCGAGCCGTACTCGACCATGAAGCCGGCGACAAGCTCGGACTCGGCTTCAGGCAGATCGAAGGGCGGCCGGTTGGTTTCCGCCAGCGCTGAGATGAAAAAGATGATGAACATCGGAAACAGCGCCAGCCAGTGCCAATCGAGGAAGCTGTTCGGCAGGCCGAGTTTGGTGCCGAGGCCTACCTGCTGGGACAGCACAATATCCGTCAGATTGAGAGAACCGACGCACAAGAGAACGGTAATGATCACAAACCCGATGGAGACCTCGTAGGAAACCATCTGGGCCGCCGAACGCAGCGCACCGAGGAACGGATATTTCGAATTGGACGCCCAGCCACCCATGATCACGCCGTAGACCTCAAGCGAGGAGATGGCGAAAACGTAGAGAATGCCGACATTGATGGACGCAACGGACCAGCCGTCGGCTACCGGAACCACCGCCCATGCTGCGAGCGCCAGTGTCACCGAAACCAGCGGCGCCAGCAGGAACACGCCCTTGTTGGCACCCGCCGGAATGACCGGCTCCTTGAAGACGAACTTGAAGAGGTCTGCAAAGGATTGGAAAAGACCAAACGGCCCGACGACATTCGGCCCGCGTCGCATCTGCACAGCGGCCCAGATCTTGCGGTCGGCGTAAAGGACATAGGCAACGAATATCAGCAGTGCAACGAGCAGCAGCAATGACTGCGCAATCATGATCACGGCCGGCCATACATAGGTTGTGACAAAAGCGTCCATTGTCATTTTGTCTTGGTCCTTACTCGGCTGCGATCTTGCCCGCGCCATGCGCGAGCGACGAGCACTCGGCCATGACCGCTGATGCACGGGCTATGGGGTTGGTCAGATAGAAATCCTTCACGGTCGATTCAAAGCCGGCTGAACCGGGCTCCCCGCCAAGCGCGGCAACCTTCTGGATGTCTGTGGCTTCGGCGCGGACGATATCGTCGGCGGCCGCGAAATGCGGATGAACCTCGTAAAGCGCAGCGCGAAGCTGCTGAAGTGAATCGAACGGCAATGTGTGGCCCAGGACATCGGACAATGCTCTGAGGATCGCCCAGTCCTCTTTGGCCTCGCCCGGTGCGAATGCGGCGCGCATGCCAAGCTGCACCCTGCCTTCGGTATTGACATATATTCCCGATTTTTCGGTGTATGTCGCTGCCGGTAATATGACATCCGCGTGGTGGGCGCCGACGTCGCCATGGCTGCCTATGTATACGGTGAAGCCGCTGGTGCGTTCCGTCATGTTGAGCTCGTCCGCACCGAGCAGGAACAGAACATCGGTATCGTTCAGCATCGCCGCGGCATTCCTGCCGCCCGCGCCGGGCACAAATCCCACGTCAAGTCCGCCAACACGGCTCGCGGCAGTATGCAGCACTGCAAACCCGTTCCACTCCGCGGATACCGCATTCACCTCGATGGCAAGTTTTGCCATCATCGCCAATATCGCAGCGCCGTCTGCACGCGCAAGCGCGCCCTGTCCGACGATGATCATCGGCTTGTTCGCACGCTTCAGATTGGCAGCAAACTTGTTCGTCCCGGCAACGACTTCTGACAGCGTTTCGGGTCCGGCGCCGAGATATTCATGGGCATAGCGAAGGTCGGCATTCTCGCCGATCACCCCGATCGGAAATTCTTCCATCCGCCAGCGTTTGCGGATACGCGCATTCAGCACTGAGGCTTCGAAACGCGGATTGGCACCGATAATCAGCAGAGCGTCGGCATCTTCTATGCCGCCGATTGTCGGGTTGAACAGGTAACTTGCCCGCCCGAGCGAAGGATCGAGTGCGCTCCCGTCCTGGCGGCAATCGATGTTCTGCGATCCAAGCGTATTCATCAGCTGTTTGAGCGCAAACATCTCTTCGACGGTTGACATATCGCCGGCGATCGCCCCGATGCGGTCTCCGGACTTACCGTCAACGGCTTCCTTGATCGCTGCAAAAGCCTGCTGCCAGCTGACCGCCTGCAACCGGCCGTCGCGCTTGACGAACGGACGGTCAAGGCGCTGGGTCTTCAGACCATCCCAGACAAAGCGCGTCTTGTCGGAAATCCATTCCTCGTTGATGGCCTCGTTGACGCGCGGCATGATGCGCATGACTTCCCGGCCGCGGGTATCGACGCGAATGGCCGATCCGCATGCGTCCATCACATCGATGGTCTCGGTTTTGTTGAGTTCCCAGGGCCGGGCCTGAAAGGCATAGGGTTTGGAGGTCAATGCACCGACCGGGCAAAGATCGATGACATTGCCCTGCAGCTCGGATGTCATAGCGTGCTCGAGATAGGTGGTGATCTCGGCGTCCTCGCCGCGCCCGATCAGTCCGAGCTCGGAAATGCCGGCGACTTCGGTGGTGAACCTGACACAGCGCGTGCAGTGAATGCAGCGGGTCATGATCGTCTTGACCAGCGGCCCGATATACTTGTCCTCGACGGCACGTTTGTTTTCATGGAAGCGCGAGGAATCGACACCAAACGCCATAGCCTGATCCTGCAGGTCGCATTCGCCGCCCTGATCGCAGATCGGACAGTCCAGCGGATGGTTGATCAGCAGAAACTCCATGACCCCTTCGCGGGCCTTCTTGACCATCGGCGTGTTGGTGAATACTTCCGGCGGCTCGCCATCGGGTCCCGGACGAAGATCCCTGACGCCCATGGCACAGGAGGCTGCCGGCTTCGGCGGACCGCCCTTTACCTCGACCAGGCACATGCGGCAATTGCCGGCGATTGACAGCCGCCCGTGAAAACAGAAACGCGGAACCTGCGCGCCCGCTTCCTCACACGCCTGAAGCAGCGTGTAGTGATCGGGCACCTCAATCTCGTTTCCGTCAACCTTGATCTTTGCCATTGCTCGTCCAGTTCTGCGGTCGCCCGCCCCACCTTATTCTTCGACCCGCTGGCCGTTTATTCCGCCGCCTCGAGTGCCGGTGCTTTGCCGGCGTTGTGCGTGTATTCGTCGATGCGCTTTTCGATCTCCGGGCGAAAGTGCCGGATCAGACCCTGTATCGGCCAGGCCGCCGCATCGCCGAGTGCGCAGATCGTGTGTCCCTCGACCTGCTTGGTCACATCGAACAGCATGTCGATCTCTTTTTTCTGTGCGTTGCCCGTCGCCATGCGTTCCATCACCCGCCACATCCAGCCGGTGCCCTCACGGCAGGGCGTGCACTGACCGCAGCTTTCGTGCTTGTAGAAATAGGCAAGCCGGGCAATCGCCTTGATGATGTCGGTCGACCTGTCCATGACAATGACGGCTGCCGTTCCCAGACCGGACTTGAGGTCTTTCAGCGAGTCGAAATCCATCGGGCAGTCGATGATCTGGTCCGCCGGCACGCATGGAACCGAAGATCCGCCCGGAATGACTGTAAGCAGATTGTCCCAGCCGCCGCGAATACCACCGCAGTGCCGGTCGATCATCTCGCGGAACGGAATGGACATTTCTTCTTCGAATGTGGCCGGCTGATTGACGTGGCCGGACACGCAAAACAGCTTGGTGCCGTGGTTGTTCTGCTTGCCGAATCCGGCAAACCATGCGCCGCCGCGCCGCAGAATCGTCGGAGCAACCGCAATCGATTCGACATTGTTCACCGTGGTCGGACAGCCATAAAGGCCCACATTCGCTGGAAATGGCGGCTTCAGACGCGGTTGTCCCTTTTTGCCTTCAAGGCTTTCAAGGAGCGCCGTTTCCTCGCCGCAAATATAGGCGCCCGCACCATGATGGACAAAGACGTCGAAGTCCCATCCGCACTTGTTGTTATTTCCCAGAAGACCGGCATCGTAGCACTCGTCGATCGCAGCCTGCAGCGCTTCGCGCTCGCGCATATATTCGCCGCGAATGTAGATATAGGCCGTGTGCGCGCCCATGGCGAAGCCGGCAACCAGGCAACCTTCGATCAGCGTATGCGGATCGTTGCGCATGATATCGCGGTCCTTGCATGTGCCCGGCTCTGACTCATCCGCATTGACTACAAGATAATGCGGCCGTTCACCTGGTTCTTTCGGCATGAAGGACCATTTCAAGCCGGTCGGAAATCCCGCACCACCACGGCCACGCAGGCCCGAGGTCTTCATTTCGGCGATAATCCAGTCGCGGCCGTTTTCGATCAGGCCCTTGGTATTGTCCCAATGGCCGCGACCCATGGCACCTTTGAGGCTCTTGTCCTTCAGGCCGTAGATATTGGTAAAGATGCGGTCTTTATCCTGCAGCATTATCTAACCCTTCACCGTGGCTTCTTGCCAAAGACGCGCACATATTCCTCAACGCCGCCCCTGGCCAGCGCATCGGCCTGGCCAACCCAGTTTTCCCGGTCGATGCGGCCCTTGAACTTCAAATGCCCGTCGACCCAGGCGCGCTCGGCCTCCTGCCAGCTGGCGATCTGTTCCCATTTGAAAATACCGATGGAGTTGAGAATCCCCTCGATCTTCGGGCCGACACCGGAAAGCAGTTTCAGATCATCCTTGTCGGCAGGCTCTTCCATTGCCTGCGGCCGCCCATCGTCGCTGGGTGCCGCCACAGCAGCCGCCGGCTTTGGAGCCTTCGCCTTGGCGGCCGCTTTGGCTGCTGCCGGCGTGTCCGTAAGCGTCGTCAATCCGCCCACAGGTGCAGACAGATGCCTGCCGTTCTGGGGACCTGGCTCTACACTTGCACCCTCGCCCGCATCGAATTTGTCGATAATGTCGACGAGCTGTTCGGGTGTCAGGTCTTCATAGGCATCCTTGAAGATCATCACCATCGGCGCGTTGACGCAGGCGCCCTGGCACTCGACCTCTTCCCAGGACAGTGTGCCGGACTCATTGGTCTCCAACTGCTGTGCATTGATCTTGTTCTTGCAGACCTTGATCAGTTCCTCGGAGCCGCGCAGCATGCAGGGCGTGGTGCCGCACACCTGCACATGGGCCTTCGTGCCGACGGGCTTGAGCTGAAACTGGGTATAGAACGTCGCCACTTCCAAGGCGCGGATATAGGGCATATTCAGCATGTCGGCGACCGATTCGATCGCCGCCTTGGTAACCCAGCCGTCCTGCTCCTGCGCCCGCATCAAAAGCGGAATGACGGCAGATTGCTGACGGCCGTTCGGATACTTCTTGATCGTCGCCTTGGCCCAGGCGGCATTGTCCCGGCTAAACCGGAATTGTTTGGGCTGAACAGCATCTTCTGCAAGACGGCGGACGGACATGCTTAGTTGGCCTCACTATTGATTGCACCGCAACGCGAGTTGGTCACAGTCACGAATTCACACGCATAGGCCGCTTTGTCCTTTTGCATGAACACAACATATTTATTGCCGTTGGGCGCAGCAGCCTTGATCTCATAACCTTGCTCGAGCAGGCTTTTCATGGTTTCGCCCGAGCTGCCGCTCGATTGGGCCGCAGCCGTTTGCAGGCCAGCCAAAATGGCGGCAATTGTCATGGCTGTCATCACGATTTTCCTGGTCATCATCGGTCTACCTCCCCAAAAACGATGTCGAGTGAACCGAGCACTGCCGATACGTCTGCCAGCATGTGATTGCGGCAGATGTAGTCCATGGCCTGAAGATGGGCGTAGCCCGGAGCCTTGATCTTGCAGCGATACGGCTTGTTGCTTCCGTCGGAAACAATATAAACGCCAAATTCCCCCTTCGGCGCCTCCACCGCGGCATAGACCTCGCCTTCCGGCACATGGTAGCCCTCGGTATAGAGTTTGAAATGATGGATCAGCGCTTCCATCGAGCGCTTCATTTCGCCCCGCTTGGGCGGTACGATTTTTCCGTCGGTCGAAGAGACAGGTCCGGTTTTATGGGCGCCTAGCAACCGCTCGACGCACTGTTTCATGATCCGCACCGACTGCCGCATCTCTTCCATACGGATGACGTAACGGTCATAGCAGTCGCCGTTCTTGCCGATCGGTATGTCGAACTCGAGATCGCTGTAGCATTCGTAGGGCTGCGCCCGGCGCAAATCCCAGGCGGCACCCGATCCGCGCACCATGACGCCGGAAAAGCCCCAGGCCCAGCAATCATCAAGGCTGACAACGCCGATATCGACATTGCGTTGCTTGAAGATGCGGTTGCCGGTCAACAGGCCTTCAATATCATCGCAGACCTTCAGAAAGGGATCACACCACGTTCCAATATCTTCCACCAGTTCGTCTGGCAGGTCCTGGTGGACGCCACCGGGGCGCACATAGGCTGAATGCATGCGCGCGCCACAGGCCCGTTCGTAAAACACCATCAGCTTTTCGCGTTCCTCGAAGCCCCAAAGCGGTGGCGTCAGCGCGCCAACATCCAGAGCCTGGGTGGTCACGTTCAGGAGGTGCGAGAGGATGCGGCCGATTTCCGAATACAGAACGCGGATCAGCTGGCCGCGCATTGGAACCTCGACTTCGGCCAGACGCTCAACCGCCATTGCAAAAGCATGTTCCTGATTCATCGGTGCAACGTAGTCAAGCCGGTCGAAATAGGGGACAGCCTGCAGATAGGTCTTGGTTTCGATGAGTTTTTCCGTGCCCCGATGCAGCAGACCGATATGCGGGTCGACCCGCTCCACTACTTCGCCGTCGAGTTCAAGCACAAGCCGCAGAACGCCGTGCGCAGCGGGATGCTGCGGACCGAAATTTATATTGAAATTCCGTACACTGTGCTCTGTCATGATGTCATTCCTGCCCCTCGGAAAACATGGCAAACACCTCTTCTCCGGTCAGTTTTTTTGTGTCGTTGGCAAATGCGTAATTGTCGGGCTTCTCGTCGATGAATATTTCCGTAGTGAATTTCAGGTCCGGGCCACCTTCAATTGCCAGCAGGGATACGTGATAGTCGGCCTTGCCCCGCAAATTCCAGAAAAGCGACGCTCCGCATTTGCGGCAAAATCCCCGTTCCGCCCACTCGGACGACGCATAGCGCTCAAGATCGTCATCCGCCTCAAACACAACACTGTCGCCACAGTAAACGCTGAAAAACGGTCCTGCAGACCAGCGCTGGCACATGTGGCAGTGGCATGCGCTGGTTTCCGGATTGGACGGAATGGCTGAAAATCGCACGGATCCACACAGACACTGCCCCTTGAGGCGCTCGCCGTTTGATGCTGATTGTGTGCTGCTCATGCTCGGATCCCGCTCGACTGTCGCCTATTCGCTCGCCTTTTCGTCACCCGGCAAAACGTAATCGGCGCTTTCCCACGGTGACAGAAAATCGAAATTTCGGAATTCCTGCTTCAATTGAACAGGCTCGTATACGACGCGTTTGACTTCGTCGTCGTAGCGCACTTCGACAAAACCAGTTGTCGGAAAATCCTTGCGAAGCGGATGCCCGTCGAAACCGTAGTCGGTCAGAATGCGGCGCAGGTCCGGATGACCGGTAAACAGTATTCCGTACATGTCATAGGCTTCGCGCTCGAACCAGTCTGCACCCGGAAATACAGAGGTCGCCGAGGCAACGGTCTCCCCCTCGCCCAATTCGAGCTTGATCCGTATGCGCATATTCTGGCGCGGCGAAAGCAGGTGGTAAACGACATCGAAGCGGCGCACCCGCGACGGCCAATCCACCCCGCAAATATCGGTGAAATTAACAAACTGGCACTGCGCGTCGTCGCGCAGGAAAGTCAGCAGCGAAATCACGCTTTCAGGCGTCGTGACCAGTGTCAGTTCACCAAAGCGCAGCTCTGAAGAGACAATATCGTCGCCCCGGCGCTCGGCCAGATAGGAGGCAAGTTCGTTCAGCGCTTCACTCATAGAACAGGCTTTCTATCGTTCGATCGTCCCGGTACGGCGGATTTTCTTCTGCAGCAGCAAGACGCCGTAGAGCAGCGCTTCAGCCGTCGGTGGACATCCGGGCACATAGATATCGACCGGTACGACCCGGTCACATCCGCGAACCACGGAGTAGGAATAGTGGTAGTAGCCCCCGCCATTTGCACAGGAACCCATGGAAATCACATAGCGTGGTTCGGGCATCTGGTCGTAGACCTTGCGCAGAGCCGGCGCCATCTTGTTGGTCAGTGTCCCGGCGACAATCATGACATCCGATTGGCGGGGCGATGCGCGCGGTGCAAATCCGAAACGCTCGGCGTCGTAGCGCGGCATTGACATCTGCATCATTTCGACCGCGCAGCAAGCCAGACCGAATGTCATCCACATCAGCGATCCGGTGCGCGCCCAGTTGATCAGTTCGTCAGTGGATGTGACGAGAAAGCCCTTATCGGCCAGCTCATTGTTGATTTCACCGTAGAATGGATCATTTGCACCGGCGGGCTTGCCGGTGGACGGGTCGATGATGCCGCGAGGCTGAGGCGCAACCAGCGTTGAGGCGTTGTCACCTACTGCCATTCCAGCGCTCCTTTTTTCCACTCATATGCAAAGCCGATCGTCAGAATTGCCAGAAACACCATCATCGACCAAAAACCGAACCATCCGATGTCGCCGAAGGAAACGGCCCAGGGAAACAGAAAGGCGACCTCAAGATCGAAAATGATGAACAGGATTGCGACAAGATAAAACCGGATATCGAACTTCATCCGGGCATCGTCGAATGCATTGAAGCCGCATTCATAGGCGGACAGCTTTTCCGCATCGGGCGCCTTGTAGGCGATCAGGAACGGCGCGGCCAGAAGGGCCAGCCCTATGACGAGGGAAATTCCGAGAAAAACCACAATGGGGAGATATGAACTCAGTAGTTCAGTCATCTTGGTTTCCTTGCTGTTTCGCGGTCATTGCGGCCACGAACGGTTCTAATGTGCCGGTTTACACAATAAGGCCGTGCAGTCAACGCAATTGGCTGCCCGCAAACACATAAATGCGACGAATTTATCGTCCTGTTGCCTGTCTTCGCCGCACAACCGGCCGATCGGCAAAAAACGGCCGGTTTACCGGCAAAGGCGCGGTGCCAGCTTACAGTTCGCCGGCTGAGATTACAGCCCCTTGCCGGGTAAATTGACCTGCGACAATTTGCTATTGGCACGCGCGCAAAAGCGGTTTGCCCGTCAATCCGTATTTCGGGGAGGTCAAACGACAAAACGCCCAGCAACAAATTGCCGGGCGTTTCAACGCAACATCTGTATGAGCTTGCCGATCTGTCGCTGCCGGAACCGATAGACCCCCTGCCCGCTAAAGACCAGTCAACTGCACATTAAGCGCACCGATCCAGGTCGAGCAGTTTGCAGAACCAGGGATCCGACACACGGTCGATGGGATTCACACCATCCGTTCCTGTATCGCCGGAACCGTCATTGCCACCGTGGCCGTGATGGCCGTGGCCACCTTTACCACCATGACCGCCTTTACCGCCATGGCCGCCTTTGCCACCACGACCACCGCGACCGCCTCTGCCACCGCGACCGCCTCTGCCACCACGACCGCCTCTACCGCCGCCATTCTCGCCGCCGTAGCCGCCGTCGTTGCCGTCATTGCCTTCGCCGCCGTCATTGCCATCGTTGGCGTCGCCGATATTTTCATCATTGTCGCCAGCTAACCTGAATTATTCATCGGGCTGATCAGTTTGGTTGGCGGGCATGGATTAAGCTGTTGAATTATCGTATGATTTTGGTGTTGAAACAAGATCATCCACCAACAGCAGAAAATCCCGCCCGCCATGACCGAAGATACCCTGTT
>JAAEOH010000296.1 GCA_024244645.1 Hyphomicrobiales bacterium | reverse complement strand
TGTGCCGCCGGACCTGACCTTCAAGAAAACGGCGCTCATCTTCGCTAAGCACCACCGCATCCGCCACACGTCCAACCATCGCATCATCTCCTGAATTCCAATTCAATCAATGATACGAATTACAGTTCCAGGTGACTAGTCGCTCGGCGCAGTTTCCTTTTTCTTCGCAACGTCACGGATCGCATTGGCAAGAACATCCGACGCCTGCGCACCCATGACCGCGTATTTGTTGTCAAGAATGAAACACGGCACACCTGTCACGCCCATCTTTCGTGCGACCTCGATTTCCTGTTCGACTTCCAGACAATCGGCGGTGCCGGTGAGAAGGCTTTCTGTAATAGCCCGGTCCATGCCAGCCAGTTCAGCAGCGTCCAGCAGAACAGCATTGTCACCAATGTTCTTGCCTTCGATGAAGTAATCCCTGAACAGAAGATCCACCAGCCGGTCCTGTACGCCAGGCGCTTCAGACGCCGCCCAACGGATCAGACGATGCGCGTCCAGCGTATTGGGTGAAACCTCAATGCCGCCGAAATTGAAGGGAATATCCTCTTCGCGGCCAGCGTCTACGATGGCAGAATAGATCTGGGTTGCACGCTCGGATCCGCCGAATTTTTCTTCCAGATACTGTTTACGATCCTTGCCTTCCTTGGGCAGCGTCGGATCGAGTTGGTAGGGCCTCCAGCGGACGTCGATCTCCAGATTTTCCGGCAGGTCTTTCAATGCTTCTTCGAGACGTTTCTTGCCGATGTAGCACCAGGGGCACATTACATCCGATACGATATCGATATTGACCGCCGTCATCGGGCTTCTCCAATCATGCTTGTTCCTGCGCTATTGCGTTGCTCTCTTGTCCCACCAGGTCGGCAGAACATAGCCGTAAATGGATGTTTGCCCGGGATGGTCAAGGTATGATCTGTAGGCAACGCGCTGACCGGGCAGGTAATAGAGCGGAACAACATAGTGCCCGGAAATAAGCACGCGATCAAACGCCCGCACTGCAGCTGAAAAATCTTCATCGGACCGCGCGGCGAGCATGGCGTCGATCATCGCATCAATAGCGGGATTATCCGGCCCCGCATAATTGAAGGATCCCTGCACGTTTCTTGTAGTGCTGGACCAGCGTCCGATCTGCTCGGTACCGGGTGAAAGCGACGCCGGGTAACTCTTGATGATGACATCGTAGTCAAATGTGTCGGTACGCAACTGATACTGAGAGTCGTCTGCGGTCCGAATTCCCATATCAATACCAAGCGCAGCGAGGTTTCGCTGATAGGCGAGGGCAATTTTTTCCTGACCCTCATTCTGGGTCATCACTTCAAAGGTCAGCTGATCGCCGGTCTCATTGATGAGTTTGCCTCCGTTAATCCGGTATCCGGCTTCATTCAGAAGCTCGAGAGCAGCTCTTTGCACTTTGCGGTCACGTCCACTGCCATCCGTTTTGCTGGCATGGTAGGTGCCGAGCATGACAGATTCCTCCACTGCGTCCGGAAACGGTTCAAGGAGTTTTCTTTCGATGTCGTTTGCAGGAACGCCGATGGACGAAAGAAACGAGTGCTGGAAATAGCTTTCGGTTCGTTTGTATGCATCGTCAAAGAGTGTTCTGTTGACCCACTCAAAATCGAACAGCATGGAAAGTGCCCGGCGAACCTTGGCGTTTTGAAATTTCGCCCGCCTCGTATTGAAGACAAAACCGTACATTCCGGCCGGGGTCTTTTTTTCAAACACCACCTTTTTCACCGCGCCGTCGTCGACCGCAGCAAAATTGTAGGCGCGCTTCCAGCTAACCGGATTTCCTTCGGCGTAAAAGTCGAAAATACCCTTTTTGAAAGCTTCAAACTGAGCACTGTCGGATAGAAAATATTCGACGGATATCGCGTCGTAATTGTCCATACCCCGTTTGACCGGCAGGTCCTTGCCCCAATAGTCGGCCCGCCGTTCAAACACGATTTTCTGTCCGGGTTTGACTTCACTCACGCGATAGGGACCGGAAGTGACCGGTGGCGTAAAGGTCGTCTTGTCAAAGGTTTCGGCGTCCGTGGCGTGTTCGGGCAGCACTGGGCTTAGGCCCAGGATCAGTGGAAATTCATTGCCGGCATCCTCATTCAGCGCAAAACGCACGCTCAGCGGACCGGTCTTTTCCATCTTTGCGACCCGGTTGAGGCGAGTGGAGTAGGGCGGGCGCCCCTTTTCTTCGAGCAAATTGAAAGTGAAAACGACATCGTCCGCAGTGACCTGCTCGCCATCTGACCATCGGGCAAGCGGATTGATGTTGAACTGGATATAGGTGCGCTCATCGTCGAACTCGACGGATTCGGCAAGCAGGCCATAGAGCGTGAACGGTTCGTCACGCGAACGCTGCATCAGGCTTTCATGGGTCATATTGCCAAATTGCGGATCCCACATGCCGCGTGCCGTGGTGCGCATGCTTTTGAGAATGAACGGATTGAGATTGTCAAACGTGCCGACCACGCCGTAGGAAATGCGTCCACCCTTCGGGGCATCCGGATTGGCATAGGGAAAATGCATGAAATCAGCCGGCAGGGCGGGTTCGCCATGGGAGGCGATCGCATGGCGCGGTTCTGCAGCCAGCGACGCCATGCAACCTGCTGTCACCAGTAGCAACGCAGCGAATATCGGACAGAGGAAATTGCGCATCAGTAACCCTTTGTTGATTCTCGATAAATCGTAACACGATCATAATCATTTCCAATGTGCTTGGAACGACCGTGAAATGGCGGTTTTTTCAGGAAAATTCGGCCAATTGAAGATCGCTGCAATCAAACAGGGTGACACGAAGAAGGTTTGCGCTTAGACAACAGGTGAAAGTGTTTTGGGCCATGCAATGGCCTTATTTGCCGCACAGGGAGTACGCGATTGGAGATGCGGAGTGGGAACCAGGCGCAAACCGTTAACCGTTTGCTGCAGCTGGATCGCTTTCCGTATAGGCTACGCGCCGCACTGCTGGTAATAAACAGGTATCGAAATCCCAGGAGATAATGAACGAATGACCTTCAGGACGTCAAATGTCGCAAGGACTGCTTTGGCGACAGTTTTTGCAGGAGCCGTAACTGTCTCGCTGTCGAGCATGTCCTTTGCGCAAGCGCCGACACAGGGCTGGTACAAGGTTTGCACGAAGCAGGAAGACAATGATGTGTGTGTCGTACAGAACATCACAACAGCTTCCACCGGACAATTGTTGACCGCCATCGGGCTCATCACGGTTGAGGGCAAAGTCAACAACAAGATGCTTCAGGTGTCGGTGCCATCCGCACGTACAATTCCTCCTGGCGTCGCCATGCAGATTGATGGCGGCAAAGCCCAGCGCATCCCTTATTCGGTCTGCATGCCCGACAAGTGCGTCGCGCAGGTTCCGTTGACCGATGCCATTATCGACTCGTTCAAGCGTGGCGGCGAAGTCGTATTCACATCGGTGAATTTCCAGCGCGCACCCAATCCGATCAAGATATCGCTGAAGGGTTTTACGCAGGCCTTCGACGGTAAGCCCGTCGCCCAGTCAGAGCTGCAGGAACGCCAGAATCTGCTGCGGGAGGAAATGCAGCGCAAAGCCCAGGAACAAAGAGAAAAGCTGGAAGCGGCTCAGAAGCGGGCGAAAGATCAGGAATAGAAGTCTACAAAGGCGCGGATCATTCCGCGCCTTTTTCGTTTCGAATGAGCTTTGGCTTATTTCATCCGATCGATGTCGGTTGAGGCCTCTCATCATGGACCTCAGCTGTCATTTCCTGCGTTAAATGGTCAGGAACGGCCAGTATCATCTTGTGGGTTTTGAATGGAGCACGAGATCAAATTTCGCGTGTCATCCCGCATTGCAGGCACCACTTGACCATTCACGGACCTGTCAGTAATTCAGTTCAGCACGCCGCAAGCATTGGAGTTTTCTGAACAACCAATTCCCAGCGGCCTGAAGCAATGCAGCCTGTGTCTACCGCGTGTAGCAACCGGTGCTGTTTAGAGCCCATCAGCGGAACAGTTTATTTGCCACTGTGGACCGGGCGGTCAGGAATTTCCGACACATCCGCTGAGGCTTCCATCCGGTGCCTCCGTCGGGTTGGAATTCACCGCTGACTATTCTCAGAGTCTACCACTAAATATTTATAGGTTTTGATTTTCCCTTTAGTCGCGAATAATATTAGCCAGCAACAAATGGTAGCAGTTGGGTAGGCAAGGCGATCAAAATTAACGTTCAGGCGATCCGTCTTTGAATAGTCTGTTGATTAGAAACAACAAATAAGCAATTTGGGCGGCTTATTGATGTCTGTGTAATAGAGGTTTATGCATCGTTTCATGCGTGAATGGGATATATTTACGTACAGCGAATGGTCAACTAAAATGCTTTATACGAATCAACCTCTTATTATGTCGTTGAGGTTGAAGTTTCAGTAAAAACACAATCAGAAACTATGAGCTGCGTTTGCCATGACCAAATACAGCAGGTTGTTGTTTAACGTCGCCGACTGGTGTAATGAATTCTGTAATCTAGCGTAATATTAGTTTGGACTGAACATGACTGCAGACCGTAGCCGGCAATCCGACGGTCAGGGCCATGCTTCTGAATTTTCTGATGCGGACCAAACCCATAAGAATCTGCGGAAGTACAACCGCCGTGATGCCCTTCGAGCTATGAGCAAGTACTCGGCATATGTCGGAACAACAGGCGTGGTGATCTTGACTGCCCAAGATGTTGTTGCGAAACAGCCCTGTTCCGTTCATCCACGGCCGCGTCCCCCCCGAAATTGCGACCCGTAATTCGACGGAGGGACTGCGCTTTCCCGCGCATTGTTGTCGCGCGAATTCGGCAGACTGTTCGCGATACGTCAGACAACCGTTTAAGCAACTTCGCGCAATTCGAGAACGCCCGGATGTGCCGGGTAGCTGACATTTGGGTGACACACCTTAAAAGAGCAAGGCACATCTAAGCAACAAATAGTAGCAGTAGAGTGTACATTTAAGGCTGCACTGGAACGTGGATAGCCAGTGTTAGAATTGTGCAAATGAGGTGGAGCGATAAACATACCGTACAAAATTCAATCGACAATATCGTAATAAATGCTGTTTTGGCCTGTGGATAAGTTGAATAACGATCTATTTGCACGCAATCAGCGATCAATTGTTGCCTTCAGTTTTGTCCTCCTTTAGCTTTATTTGTTGGAGAAGAGACTTCAGCAAAATTTTGCGAAGCGTGGGCTGAATTTGACATGACCGAAAACAGCGACTCATCTCATGACGATCGAAAGGGCAATTGTGAACTTCCGGAATCTCCCGACGCTAAATCCATACCGGCGGAGTATAGTCGGAGGGATGCCTTGCGCGCTTTGGGCAAGTACTCCGCGTTTGTCGGCGTGACCGGCGTGGTTGTGCTGTCCGCCGAAGATGTGGTCGCCCAGGCTCCGAATTTCACGCAATGCATTGAGCTGTGTAATTTGCTTCCAACGCGCAGGCAGCGCCGCAGGTGCCGCCGCAGATGTCGACGGCAGAACCAGAACCCGTAGCAATGGGAATCTGACTGATGGCCGACAGGGAAATGCCACACGTCGAATTTCAGCCCCTCGACACAGGCATTGCAGCCCACAACCGAATTTCAGGTGCAATCTGTCTGCTTCCAACATTGGATAGCGGATTGGACAATACTAATGGCGGAGATTCAGTAGAGGCAATATTCAATGATCAGGCGTTGGGGAGTCTGAAAGACGCTGGTCTTTTTAAAAAAATACGCAATCCGTTTCCCGTCCCGGTCGGCTTCTCGAATGTGTCGGAACATGTTTCCCTGGTCTGCACATTCGGTCACAGAATGGCACTGCTCCAGTGTCCCGATACCGACACCCTGGACATTTTCAAATCCATACTCGGCCCATACCTGGTTGGCGGGAATGAGGTGCTGCCAACCTCCGATATCGTTGCATTGCAATATCATGGGGATGGATATGGGGTATTTGTAAATTCCAAACCTGTCTTTGGGCAATGCGATTTTCCACTGGCACGCCATTTTGTGCTACGCGAAATTGCCATTTCTCTGGCCGGCCGGCAGCAAACCTCCGCAATTTTTCACGCAGGTGTCGTTGGAACTCATGAAAAGGTTGTGGTTCTGGCAGCAAACAGCGGCAGCGGTAAAAGCACACTCACTGCAACACTGGCCGCACAGGGTTACATCTACCATGGTGACGACCTTTGTTGCCTGGTCGGCAACAATTGCGGCGTCGCGCCATTTCCCACGAGAATAGGACTGAAAACGGGCAGTTGGTCTCTCCCCGATCTGAAAAGTTTCGGTATTGGGGACATCAAACGCACCTTTGTCGGTGACGGTCACATCAAACAGGTGATGCCGAAATCGGTCGCTGATCCTTCCGATACGGCAAAGATCGCCGCTTTTGTGTTTCCCGCATATTCCAACGACAGTGAATTCAAACTGACCGGGTTGTCAAAGCTGGACGCGCTGCAACGCCTCTTTAGCAGTGGCACTCGACTTACCGGCAGATACCCGACAATCCGGCCACTTACGGAAACGCTGGAGACAGTTCCGGCCTACGAATTGACATACAATCAGACATATCCCGCAATGAATGCCATCGCCGAGCTTTTGGCGGAATAGCAGAGCGATGGACGACAGGCTTTGCACTTCCCTTCAGCATCGCGTGGTTCTTCATCTGTTTCGAGCTGCCCACGGGGCAAAGCTTTACGCCCGAGACATTGAGGATATTCAATACGTTCGCGGCGATGATTTGGTTCGTATCAGTGCCGCTCATGGAATTGCACCGACAATTGCGGACGGACTGGAACGCCTCGATATCAACGAGCTGGATATCGATCGCGATCTGACCATATTTTTTCAGGAAATCAGAGAGGGCAACCGTTTTCGGAACCAGAAGATGAAAGCACAACTGACCGAGGCAGCTGCTATTTTAAGTGACGCGGACATTCGGGTTGTGGTTTTGAAAGGCGGTTGCGAGCTCGCCCTGCCGTCCTATCAACAGGTCCATAAGCGTTTCATCGGTGATCTTGACTTGCTGATACCAAAAACCGCCCTGAGACAGGCCGTATCAGCGCTCGAGTCAAAGGGCTATTTTGATGCATATCAGGATGACGAATTTTACAATTCCCCGGAGCATCATGATGCGCCGCTTATCAATGAACGCTGGCCGGCGCCGGTTGAAATCCACCAGACAATTGGCGGAGAACAGGGAGAGCAATTACTGCCTGCCGAGCAAATCATCCATACTGCAAAAGAGACCGTGATTTCCAATTTGATGGTTCCGTCTCGGGTAAACCGTCTGATCCATCTGGTTTTGCACCAACAGGTCCAACATGCCGGATTTCAAGATCGGATACTGTCATTGAGAAGCCTGGCCGATATGGCGGCGCTGGTCGTAGACGAAGATCACATTGTCTCAGCACGAAAACCTTTTGAGGCGGCTGGATTGCAAACGCATTTCGACGGGTTGCTCGCAGCGACCGACCTAATATTACCTGGTCTGCTTCCGTCAATTGATCACACCCAAAACGCCGAGCAATGGGCAAGCACGGCAATCGAGCGTTTTGGCAGCCCGCGCTCAACTTCTCGCGAATTCCAGACACGAAGACTGAAAGACTGGGCAAGGGATCTTGCAACCGATCCCGGGCGCAGATCAGAATTGATCGCCAAGCTATTTAGTGCTGGCGGACTGCAAAGGATGATGGATAATCTTCGTTCATTGCGACAACGATAGTCCGCTGAAGCACTTCAATGGCCTTAATGCCCGACAGGTCCGCGCAGTTTGTATATCCCGTCGTCGGGTCCCTCGAATATATCGGCTATCTGAGGATGCTGTACGGGCTGCCCGCTTTCGTCTGGCACCAGGTTCTGCTCGGACACGTAGGCAATATAGTCTGTGTCTTCATTCTCGGCGAACAGATGATAGAACGGCTGTTCTTTATGCGGCCGCACATCTTCGGGGATCGACCGGTACCATTCCTCGGTGTTGTCGAATACCGGATCCACATCGAATATCACGCCGCGGAACGGATATACGCGGTGCTTTACCATTTGCCCGATCTGAAATTTTGCTGTGCGCGGTTTGAGCATATCTGGATGCCTCCTACACACACTAATAGAGGGAATGCGTTCGTAATTTCAATGACTTTCGCGACGAATCCCTCACAAATGCGGGAGCAACACCTCTGCCGGAAGTGGCCAACGTCAACTTCGCAGGCCGTAGATGCTTGATTATCAAGGATTTTTGAATACAAGCTGTATTACCATGAGTTATTTTGCTGATGTCTGAAATTGCGGCACTGATCCTTCCGCTGTTTGGGCTCATTTTCCTGGGATATCTGACCGCCCGACTGATTCACCAGCCGGCGGATGCGCTTGGCTGGCTAAATATTTTTGTCATCTACCTCGCTCTTCCGGCACTCTTTTTCAAACTGCTGGCCCGAACGCCGATCGAGGAACTGGCGCGGCTCGACTTTGTGCTTGCGAGCCTCCTGTCGACATATTTCATATTTGCCCTCGTCTTTGCGATCGCCGTTGCCATCGGCCGAAATACCATCGCGATTGGAACCATACAGGGACTGGCGGCGGCATACGGCAATATCGGTTACATGGGTCCCAGCATCGCTATTCTGGCGTTCGGTGAGAAAGCCGCGATCCCGGTGGCCTTGATCTTCTGTTTCGAAAACATGATGCACTTCGCCATTGCACCCTGCCTGATGGCCATATCCGGCAGTGAAAAGAGACCGTTTCCGTCGCTTGTCTTTCTTATTGCACGCCGGATAATCCTTCACCCGTTTATCCTGGCGACCCTGGCAGGCATTGCAGTTGCCTGGATTGGCATCGGTATTCCCACTGCACCGGAACGGCTGATCGAATATCTTTCACAGGCAGCCGCGCCATGCGCACTGTTCGCGATGGGGGTGACACTGGCACTGCGCCCGTTGAAACGTGTTCCACTCGAACTGTCCTACATCGTGCCGTTCAAACTCGTCCTGCATCCCGTGCTCGTCTATTTTGCCATGGGGCTGGTTGGGGATTTCGACACGGTCTGGATATTCACAGCAGTGCTTCTTGCATCGCTGCCGACTGCAACAAACGTGTTTGTGCTGGCCCATCAGTATGGTGTGTGGGTAGAGCGCGCTTCGGCCACGATCCTCGTGACCACGGCTATTTCCGTGGTGAGCGTTACGGCACTTCTCTATGCAATCAAAACCGGTATCCCTCCGGCCGATCTATTCCCCGGGCATTAACGCTCCTTGAACATCTCAAACCCGCCGCCGGGTTTCATACCTTCGCGCATTGCAAAGTTTCGAAGAGGCGCAAATGATGCCAAGGCAGCGAGCCCTGCCGAGCGCGCCATTTGCACGGGCAGAAACGCATTCAGCAATGTCCGGTTCAGCATGTCGACGCTGGCCGTGCGGGAAACGACGTCGCTGCGGCGATGACGGTCGTAACGACGCACTGTTTCTGGTGCGTTTGCCGGTCCGCCGGCCTGATCCAGTGCGTCGAACAGCTCAAGCACGTCGCGTAGGCCAAGATTGAGGCCCTGCGCGCCGATCGGCGGAAACACATGTCCCGCTTCACCAACCAGCACCATGCGTCCCTTGCCGAAAGCGCGCGCCATCATGCCACTGAACGGGAAACTGTGCACTTTGCCTTCCACCACTATCTTGCCCAACATAGAATGCATGCGTTCTTCAATCGCCAATGCAAGTTGCCCGGAAGACAACGCCCGCATTTTGTCGGCATCTGCCGGGTTGTGCGCCCAGACCAAACTCGATCTGCGGCCGGGCAGGGGGACCTGGGTGAACGGCCCGTTTTCGGTGTGAAACTCATTGGATGTGTCGGCATGTTCAAATTCATGCGAGAAATTCAGCACGATCGCCGTCTGTGGATATCGCCAGTCCCGAACGCCGATACCACATGCGGCACGAACGAGTGAGTTTCTGCCATCAGCGCCAACAAGAAGTTCGGCGGAAATGTCAGTCCCACCGGCAAGCGACAGTTTCACATCTTCTGAATTTTCAACAATGGCTTCTGCCGGCAGATCGAAATGGGTGACATTGCCGGATGCGGAAATCGCGTCAAAGAGCGCGTCGAGCAGAGGTGCATTCGGAATGTTATAGCCGAATGCCTCGATTTCGAGCTCGCTGGCATGAAAGGTAACAGTGGGTGCTCGAATGAGACGCGACGTACCGTCGATAATACGCATCCTGCGCAAGGGTGCTGCAGTATCACGCACGGCCGGCCAGATGCCCAGGTTCTCCAGCAATGCCAGAGAGGGCATCATCAAAGCTGTTGTGCGGCCGTCCGCAACCTTGTGCCTGGGTGCGGCAAACGCGGTAATGTAACCTGTACTGGCCGCAGCCAGCGCGGCCGTGGCTCCGGCAAGCCCGCCACCGACAACAGCGATGTCAAAATGTCGTGCCATGATTTCCCGTCCGAAATATCGGCTCTTTGCGCAATAACAAATAGTACAGCGATATCGGCAGCCGCAACAGAAACGTCGCGAGACGAAGTGCCGCAGCGCCTGCGATTCCTTCCATTCTATTTGTGCATCGCAACAATTATGTGTGAATCAAGAGAGCCAAGAAAGCGACTAGGATGACATACACGGGTAGTCCTGTAATTATACGTCAAGAATTTGAAGCTCTTTATTGCCGTACGTTCTTTCCTGACCGTACTGTCTGGGCCTAGGATCATTATTGGTTGGATCCGCATAATTGCGGGGGAGGAAAATTTGGCTACTCAGGAACCTGGGCACGGAGACTGCCTGCTGGAAGTGCGCGGCTTGACCAAAATTTTTGGTGAACTCCGCGCCAATGACGGGATTGATCTGGAAATCAGATCCAGCGAAATCCATGCGCTTCTCGGCGAAAATGGCGCCGGAAAATCAACACTCGTTAAAATGCTGTTCGGTTCACTTGAGCCGACATCGGGACAGATAATCTGGAAAGACAAACCGGTTGTGATCAGCAGCCCCGGACAAGCCCGCGCGCTTGGTATCGGCATGGTCTTTCAGCATTTCTCCCTGTTCGAAGCATTGACGGTTGCCGAAAATATCGCGCTGTCGATGGACGACGATGTGAGCATCGAAAATATTGCGGAACAGGCCGCTGTCCTTTCCCGTGAATATGGGCTGCCGCTCGACCCGAATGCACATGTTGCGGATTTGTCGGTAGGCGAGCGCCAGAGAATTGAAATTGTCCGCACGCTGCTGCAAAATCCGGAGCTCATCATTCTTGACGAGCCGACATCGGTTTTAACGCCTCAGGAAGCCGACAAGCTTTTTGAAACGCTCGAGAAAATCCGCTCCGAAGGCAGGTCGGTACTTTATATCAGCCATCGCCTGGAAGAAGTGCAACGCATATGCGACCGCGCCACTGTCCTGCGGCATGGCAAGTTGACCGGCGACTGCGATCCACGCGCTGAAACACCTGCGTCCCTGGCAACAATGATGGTCGGCTCGGAAGTCAAATCCGTCTCCAACACCGGCGGCAATATTACCGACCAGGTATTGATCGAGACAAAACAGCTCTCGGCTCCGGCCCGGACACCATTTGCTGTGGAACTCAAAGATATCGATCTGACGGTGCGAGCCGGAGAGATCATCGGCATTGCCGGCGTTGCCGGCAACGGCCAGAGTGAACTGTTTGACGTTTTGTCGGGCGAAGAAACAACGGACAATGCAGGCGATTTACGCATTTGCGGGACGGATGCCGGGCGAATGGGAATTTCCGCTCGACGTCTGTTGGGTGCCGGATTTGTGCCGGAAGAGCGCCACGGCCATGCCGCGGTTTCATCAATGTCCTTGTCTGAAAATATGGTTCTTGCCCGTCACATGTCGGATGCGAGCACATTCCTGACGGGCGGCCCGCTGAAGATCATCCGCTACGATGCCGTAAAGAACGCTTCGGAACGCATTATCAAGGAAATGGATGTGCGCATGTCCGGTGTGGATCCGGAAGCGTCATCTTTGTCCGGCGGCAATCTGCAGAAATTCATTGTCGGACGGGAGCTTGATCGCAAACCGTCGGTCATCATTGTCAACCAGCCCACATGGGGTGTTGATGCTGGTGCCGCAAGCCGCATTCGACAGGCCCTGATTGACCTGGCAGATGCCGGATCAGCGGTTGTGGTCATTTCCCAGGATCTCGACGAGATTTTTGAAGTGGCAACCAGCATTGCCGTCATCAACGAGGGCAGGCTGTCCGAGGCGGAACCAGCGTCGGATATGACACTTGAACGCATCGGCCTGCTTATGGGCGGCATCCATGGCGAAGACTCGCCGGTTGGAGACACGGAAATGGAGGCTGCTCATGCGCATTGAGCTGGAACGCAGACCATCGCACTCGGCGCTGTTTTCGGTGGTTTCACCGTTTATCGCCCTGGGACTGACTGTCATTGCCGGTGCCATCATGTTCAACGTGTTGGGCAAAAATCCGCTGGACGCACTTTACAGCTTCTTTATCGAGCCGCTGACGGAAGTCTGGTCGCTGCATGAGCTTGCCATCAAGGCCGCGCCGCTCATCCTGATTGCCGTTGGACTGTCCGTTTGTTTCCGGTCCAACAACTGGAACATCGGTGCCGAGGGCCAATTCATCATTGGCGGCGTCGCCGGATCGATCATTCCGATTGTTTTCCACGAATGGGACTCCTTCCTGGTTCTCCCGGCCATGTTGATCATGGGTATCGCTGGCGGTGCACTCTATGCCGGTATACCTGCGCTTTTGAAGACGCGCTTCAATACAAATGAAATTCTGTCCAGTTTGATGCTGGTCTATGTGGCGCAACTGTTTTTGGACTGGATCGTGCGCGGGCCATGGCGCAACCCGGAAGGTTTCAACTTCCCTGAAAGCCGTGAGTTCGATGTCGAAGCGATCTTGCCGGAATTGTTGCCCGCTTCCGGTCGCGCGGACCTCGGTATCATCTTTGCCGTTGTCGCAACGCTGCTGACCTGGTTCATGATGAGCTACATGCTGCGCGGTTTTCAGGTGTCCGTACTTGGACAGTCTGCACGAGCAGGACGTTTCGCGGGCTTCTCGGCCAACAGGATGGTGTTCTTCGCTTTCCTGTTTTCAGGTGGACTGGCCGGCCTTGCCGGTATTTCCGAAGTCTCCGGAGCAATTGAGCAGCTTCAGCCGGTCATTTCGCCCGGTTACGGCTTCACCGCCATCATCGTTGCCTTTCTTGGCCGCCTGAATCCGCTCGGTATCTTCGCTGCCGGTCTCATTCTGGCGCTGACCTATCTTGGTGGCGAAGCGGCACAGATATCG
This sequence comes from Hyphomicrobiales bacterium, assembly GCA_024244645.1. Classification (GTDB taxonomy): domain Bacteria; phylum Pseudomonadota; class Alphaproteobacteria; order Rhizobiales; family Rhizobiaceae; genus Hoeflea_A. Next base: position 11,820 of record JAAEOH010000296.1, on the reverse strand, counting down.
ATCGGATTGCCCGACAAGATAGCACGCGTCTTCCAGGGCTTGCTGCTGTTCTTTGTCCTGGCCTGCGACACGCTCATTCACTATCGCGTACGGCTGAAGTTCGCCACGCACTCAGAACTGGCCGAGGAGGGCGCTTAGATGTCACTGATAGAAGCTGTACTTCTCACCATCACAACGGCCGCAACACCGCTGCTGCTGGCTGCCATGGGTGAACTGGTTGCCGAACGCTCGGGCGTCCTCAATCTGGGCGTTGAAGGCATGATCGTCATGGGTGCCGTGGTCGCATTTGCCATTGCGCAACTCTCCGGGAACCCATATCTCGGTGCGCTCTGCGGCGCCATCGCGGGATGCGTCTTCTCGCTTCTCTTTGGGTTGCTGACACTCACGCTGGTGACCAATCAGGTTGCCACCGGATTGGCGTTGACCATCCTCGGGCTGGGCTTGTCCGGCATGATCGGCGAGAGTTTTGTCGGAGAACCCGGTGTCCAGTTGGAGCCAATTGCCATTCCGCTGCTCGATCAACTTCCGTTGCTCGGACCGCTTATCTTCAAACAGGATGCCATCTTCTACCTGTCGATCCTGTGTGTGATCGGCGTAAGCTGGTTCCTGTTTCGGACCCGCCTCGGCCTGCAACTGCGCGCCATCGGCGACAGTCACGGCTCTGCACATGCGCTCGGCATATCAGTCATCAAGACACGCTATTATGCCGTTATGTTTGGCGGTGCCTGCGCCGGGCTGGCCGGTGCGCAACTCTCTCTTGTCTACACCCCGCAATGGGTGGAGAACATGTCCGCCGGTCGCGGCTGGATTGCCCTTGCTCTGGTTGTTTTTGCCAGCTGGCGTCCGCTGCGTGTTCTGGCTGGCGCTTATCTGTTCGGTGCAGTTACTATCGGACAGCTACACGCTCAGGCACTCGGCTTCGGAATTCCGTCGCAGTTTCTGTCCGCGCTTCCATATCTGGCGACGATCTTGGTCCTCGTCATCATATCGCGCAACAGGCGTCTGACGCTGATGAATACACCGGCCTCGCTTGGCCAGTCTTTCGTCCCGGATCGCTAATAGCAATTCGACTACAACAGAAGAGGTGAACATAATGAAAAAAGTACTTTTGGCCTTGTCTGCGGCCGCAGTGATAAGCTTTGCTGCCACTGCCGCCCAGGCTGCAACGAAGATCTGCTTCCTCTACGTCGGTTCCAAGACCGACGGTGGATGGACCCAGGCCCACGATATCGGCCGTGAGCAACTTCAGAACCACTTCGGTGACAAAATCGAGACGCCGTATCTTGAAAATGTTGCTGAAGGTCCGGATGCCGAGCGCGCAATTGAGCGGCTTGCCCGGTCCGGCTGCGAACTGATCTTCACCACATCTTTCGGCTTCATGGAACCGACCATTGATGTCGCCAAGAAGTTCCCCAAGGTGAAGTTTGAACACGCCACCGGCTACAAGACTGCCGACAACGTGGCCAGCTACAACTCCCGCTTTTATCAGGGTCGCTATATTCAGGGCCAGATTGCGGGCAAGCTGTCCAAAAACGGAGTCGCAGGATACATTGCATCCTTTCCAATCCCGGAAGTTGTCCAGGGCATCAACTCTTTCCTGCTTGGAGCACAGTCCATCAATCCGGACTTCCAGATCAAGGTCGTATGGGTGAACTCATGGTTCGATGCCGGTAAGGAAGCCGATGCCGCCAAGGCGCTGATTGACCAGGGTGTTGATATTCTCACGCAGCACACCGACTCGACAGCACCAATGCAGGTCGCAGCTGACCGTGGCATCAAGGCTTTCGGTCAGGCATCCGACATGATCGAGGCCGGTCCTGAAACCCAGCTGACAGCCATCGTCGACACTTGGGGTGCTTATTACATCAAGCGTACACAGGCCCTGATGGACGGCACGTGGGAGACCCAGTCGACCTGGGATGGTCTCATCGACGGCATCCTGACCATGGCGCCTTACACCAACATGCCGGATGACGTGAAGCAGCTGGCCATGGAAACGGAAGCCAAGATCGCCAAGGGCGAGCTGCATCCGTTTACCGGACCCGTCATGAAACAGGACGGCAGCGAGTGGCTGAAAGCCGGTGAAAAAGCCGATGACGGCACACTTCTCGGCATGAACTTCTATGTCAAAGGCGTTGACGACAAACTGCCGAACTAACAGGCAATATCAAAAAGTTGGAAAAGGCGCCTCAGGGCGCCTTTTCTATTTTGTGAGCATTCGGATGCGACCAATCTTAATCTTCTGCAATCGTCATGTCCGCGAGCTTCATGCGCTGGATCTTGCCTGACGGTCCCTTTGGCAATTCATCCAGAACGAATATCCTGTCCGGGCTTTTGAATGTTCCAAGCTTCTGACTGCACAGGGTTATCAGCTCATCCTGTGTGACAGGACTACCCGGCCGCAGCCGCACTGCGGCCTCCACCTTTTGTCCATAACGGTCGCATGACCTGGCAAAGGCGGCGGCCTCGATCACATCGCGATGCCCGTAGAGCGCCTCATCGACCTCACGCGGCGCGATGTTTTCGCCACCCTTGATAATGAGCTCCTTGAGCCGGCCGGTGATAAAGACATAGCCATCTTTATCCATGTGGCCGAGATCACCTGTACGAAGCCATCTCTCAGGCGTGAACGAACTCTGCGTCGCATCGCTGTTGTTCAGATATTCCAGCATGACATTCGGCCCGCGCACGACCACCTCCCCGGACGTACCGGCTTCGACCGCCTGCAGGTGGTCGTTAAAAATGGCGACTTCGTTCCCAAAGGCAATGCCGGGGGAGCCGATCTTGCGGCGTTTCGGTGGCAGAGGATTGGACAGGATCTGTGCCGCCGTTTCTGTCAGCCCCATAGTCTCTATCATCGGAATCCGGAATCGCTTTTCAAACGCGGCATGGACTTCCGGCGCAAGCGCAGATGAAGCAGAGCGGCCGAAACGTAATTTTTTGACGACATCTTTGCCGGGATCGGTTTCCGCATGCAGAAGATGCGAGATGATGGTCGGCACCACCGAAAACCATGTTACGCCATGCTGACCACATTGATCCCAGAACCGGCTGTTGGAAAATCTGTCGCACACAACAACCGAACCTCCGGACACGAGCGGGGCGATCAATGTCACGCACAGCCCGTTGATGTGAAAGAACGGCAGGACGCAAAGCGCTCGATCGCTGGCGGACAGCCCGTGCGCGATGCCCGTGTTCCAGCCGCCGGCCAGCAAACCGGCGTGGGAATGGAGAACGCCCTTTGGCCGTCCCGTTGTGCCGGACGTGTACATGAGCAGGGCCGGGTCGTTGCTTTCGACATCGTGCCGCTGTTTCCACCCGCTGACATCGGGCCACTCGATCTGATCGGAAACCGGGACGACCGTCACCTGCACGGAACCGGCCTGCACGACGGCCTCGAAAATATCCGCCTGTCCACTGGCAACAAATACAAACCGAGAATTGCTGTGAGTAAGCGCGTAACCAAGCGCTTCGGGACCGGCCACAAGATTGAGTGGGGTCGCGCGGAAGCCGCCATAAAAGACACCAAAAAGACAAAGGATCGCAAGTCGACTGTTTGGCAAGCACAGGGCAACACTCTCGCCCTTTTCGATACCCATTGCAGTCAGCCTGTCTGCGATATTGGACGCTTTGTGGCGCAGCTGTGCCCACGTCAGGGTACTGCCGTCGACCGCAAATACATGGCTGATCGTATCCGGTGCGCGTTGTGCATGGTCATCGAGCAGATCGCGAATGGTTGTCTGAGGTGGTGAATTTTGGTCCCAGATCACTTGCCCGCCTCTGACCAGTAGTCTTCGAAAATCTCATCCAGTGCGGGCTCTCGTACCGCCGTTTCCCGCACGACTTTGGTAATGTTCAAAAAGTGTTTCCAGTGCAGATTTTCATCAATGGAATTGCCGCCCCAGCTCCCACATCCCATCGACAGCGAAAAGGGAAGGCCATTGTTGAAAGAGCCGCCTGTCGCAAAGCAATGCGCCTGATTGACGATGACCCGGCAGGTCGGCAGATCGCGGCCAAGGCCTACCGCGCGCGCGTCGCGACTCGTGTGCAGGCCAACGGAGTGTCCCGCGCCCTGATGGACGAGCAGCCGCCCGGCGAGATGTTTTGCGCTCTCGAAATCAGACGCTCGAAATATTGCCAGGACCAGAGACAGTTTTTCTCCGGACAGCGGATGTTCCTCGCCGACACCCTCGGTCGGAACGGCAATGAACCGTGTTCCGGCCGGAACGTGATCGTGCAGTTGCAACGCGTCGATGAGCACATCGGCATCCTTTGCAAGCGCGTTGCGATTGAGTTTGCCGTTAGGCCAAAGACGCTCGATGATTTGCGACTCCAGGGCCGGTGAAACAGTGGCACCGCCAAATTCGGACAGGGCTGCAACGAACGCGTCATAGACGTCGTCAACGACAATGACCGCATTTTCCGAAGAGCAGGACGTTGCGTTGTCAAATGTCTTGGACGCTGCAATCTTTTGAGCCGCATCGCGGATATCCGCGGTTTCATCGACGATGACGGTTGCGTTGCCGGCACCGACGCCGATCGCCGGCGTGCCCGATGAATAGGCGCGGCGCACATTGTCCTGCGATCCGGTGACAATAACCAGATCGGCAGTTTCCAGAAGCCGCTGTGTCCGGGCCTTGGTGCCCGGCGGCGGGATCATCTGCACCAGATCGCGGTTGGCGCCGATCTTGTCGAATTCGGCGTGGATGCAATCAAGCAGCCGCATACAAACCTCAATGCCTTTCGGCGACGGCGACAGTATGATGGCGTTGCCGCATTTAAGCGCATTGATGACATTGTTCGCCGGCGTCGCCACCGGGTTGGTTGAAGGCACAACGGCTCCGACGACACCGATGGGCCTGGCAATTTTGGTGATGCCGAGATCAGGGTTCTCTTCAATTATCCCGCAGGTCTTTACGGAGGCGATATCGCGCATCAGGCCAAGCGTCTTGCGGTGGTTTTTCTGAATTTTGTCGGCAACGTTGCCGAGACCCGTGGTTGCGACCGCCATCTCCGCCAGTTCAGCGTTGCGCGACGGTTCCATGATTGCCCACGCCACGGCCTGGGCCGCCCGGTTGTACCGTTCCTGTATCGCACCATCGGCATAGGCTGCCTGTGCCGCGCTGGCCCTTGCCATGAGTTCGTCAACGACGGCTATTTCCAACTGATCGGACATCAACATCTTCCTGGATACTGCGCGGGGCAGGGGCTGCCCCGCGCGATTTGTTCAAAGCCCCTGCAGCAACTGGCCGAGGTATTCTTCGCGTTCTTTCCACATCTGCAGAACTTCGTCGCGGGTCATGATGTGCATGGGCGATCCGCCGGCGCTCATTTTTCCTGCAACGCGTTTGTTCTTGAACATTTCCGGCACCGTTGCGGCCAACCGGCCAATGACCTCAGGTGGCGTTCCCTTGGGCACCATAATGCCGCGGAAATTCACCGAACTGTCGTCCACGTCAAGGCCCTGTTCAACCATGGTCGGCACATTCGGAAGGAATTCCTCATTGCGTTTCACGTCGGCGACACCGAGGATTTTCACGTTGCCCGCCTCACGGGCCCGATAGGCATCCGATAGATTGTTTACGCCGCCCATGACGTCGCCGGCAATCACGGCCTTCATCGCAGCCGCGCCACCACCTTTTGTCGGAACGTACTGCATTTTGACGCCGGCTGCCTTTTCAATCTGCAGCGCGGCGATGTGGTGACCCACAAACAGACCTGCGCCCGAGAAGGTCAGCTTTCCGGGGTTTTCCTTGGCGTAGGCCACAACATCCGCCATCGAATTGAATGGGCTGTTTTTTCCGACAATGAAAACAGCCGGATCGGCACCCCAATTGGCGATAGGCTCAAAGCTGTCGCGGTCATACTGAACGCCGCCCTTGATGCTTTGGGCGATGAAATGTGGGATGTTGTAGGCACCCAGCGTATATCCGTCGGCTTCCGCATCCTTGGCAAACCAGTTCCAGCCGACACGTCCACCGGCGCCGGGTTTGTTGATGATGGCAATCGGCATGCCAAGCGCATCCTCGTTACCGGCCGTCATTGTTACGATACGCGCCTGAAAATCCGTCGCTCCACCGGCGCCATAGGACACCATCAGCATGATCGGACGGTCCGGATAATTGCCTGCCATCGCCACGCCTGCCATGCCTAAAACCACAGCGGCAAGGCCTATTATCAGTTTTCTCATTTGTTCCTCCCTTGTTGAACAATCCGCCAGTTTCTGGCGGTTCAGATGAACATCCCACGCGGTGTGTAGACTTTCAGCACAAACGCGAAGAGACCGTACATAACCGCGATATAGACGGCCGTGATGACTATGCGCCTGACCCAGGTGTTGACGCTGCCGTGCGGCGACGGATCGTAGATGGTCAGGAGCGTCAGGAAAGCGACCGTCGAAGCGGCATAAAAGCCGAGCGTTTTGGCCGCCCAGAACACATAAATTGCCGAGACGATGAGACCCGGCGCCAGATTCCGCATCATCGCCAGCGATACGCCGGAACCGACCTTTGACAGCCCGAGCACGGCCTTGCCGAAAGTCCACAGCGACAGCGCCAGAAAAAGTGTCGAAATCAGCCGCGGAAAGAGAAACGGCTCGGATGGTTGTTGGGTGTAACTGATCAGGCACACCCAGAGCGCAACGAAGGTAACAATGGCAGATGGGACTATGTGCTGTACACGTGTCATGCTGCGACCCTCCTGTTGCGTATCTCCATCATGGCCGAGTAGCCGATGGAGACGACGACCACTGCAATCAGCAGCAGGTTCAGTGCACCGCTGAAGAAATACTGGAATTGTCCGTTGCCTGCCGTGGCGATCAGCGAGCCCTGTATGAAATTCGATTCCGCGATCGGGCCGAGGATGAGACCGAGTACGAGCGGCGCGGCCGAGTAGCCGAACCGTTCGAGGAAATACATCATCGTTCCAAGTGCCATCATGACGTAGACGTCGCCCATGGACTGTTGCACCGAATAGGAACCGAAAACCGCCAATCCCAGAACCGCTGCCGCCATGATGGATTGCGGAACCTGGGCGATCCGCGCTGCGAATGAGGCGATATAAATTCCGAATGCGCACATCAGGATCTGGCCGATCAGCATGGAGTTGATGAACGGCCAGGCGACTTCCGGATGATTGTCGAACAGATCGGTGCCCGGAAAGATTCCGTGGATCAATAAACCACCAAGCAGGACTGCCGCTGTCGGGCTCCCTGGAATGGAAAGCGTCAGGAGCGGCACCAGGGACGGGCCGACCATGGCGTTGTTTGCCGATTCAGCGGCAATGACGCCTTCGGAATGCCCGGTGCCGAACTTGTCCTTTTCCGGTGAAAACTTCTTCGCCTGATCATAGGCAACCAGACCGGCAATCTGGCCGCCGACACCGGGGATGAGTCCGATGATCGAGCCGGACAGTGTTCCGATGGTCAGTGCACGGGTACGGCTGAAGACTTCATGGACGGCCGCACTGAGGGGATGGCGCTGGACCTCGATGGATTCGACGCCGTAGTCCTGCCATCCCTTGGCGAACATTGTCAGTACCTGGGGAATTGCGAAGAGACCGATCAGCGCTGCGATGATATTGACCCCACCACCGAGCGCATCGTGAAAGATGAACCGCTGAACACCCTGCATGTCGTCATAACCGATTGTCGCGAGCCACATACCGATGCTCCCGGACAACAGACCCTTCACGACGGAATCGGAATCCAGCGAGCCGATCACGGTGACGCCGAGGATCGCCAGCCAGAATAGATGCGACGGGCCGAAGGCGAGGGCCCATTGCGCAAGCAGGGGTGTGAGAAATATCAAAAGCAGCACGCCGAAGACACCACCAACGAGTGATGATAGAAACGCCAGCTGCAGCGCCCGCGCACCCTGTCCGCGAACAGCCATTGCATGCCCGTCGAGTGTCGTCGCGATATTGGCCGGCGCGCCGGGTATCTTCAGGAGGATTGCACTGACGGCACCACCTGCGACAGTTGATGTGTAGGCGGCGCCAAGCAGGATCAGCCCGTGCACCGGCTGCAGATGAAATGTGAAGGGGATCAGCAGTGCCACAGCCATGGTTGGAGACAGGCCGGGCGTCGCTCCGAGGATCAGTCCGCCAACAGTACCGCCAATCAACAGAAGCATTGATATCGGAGTGAACACCTCACCGAAATACGACAGAAATTCCATCGCTCCAACCATCCTCCCAGAAGTCGAAACACGTCTTGCGAGGATGAGGCTAGACAATGAAAATAGTAATGCAAACGTTTTCATTTTTTGTGATAAAATGCCCCATGAACAGGGAAAAATTTGCCGATATCATTGATGTTGCCAACCATGCCGGTGTATCGCCGGCAACGGTTTCCCGCGCGTTCAATCACCCCGATCTGGTGAAACCTGCAACGCGTCGGAAAATTCAAAAGGCGGTAGAAGATACCGGCTATATCCGCAACCGCGCGGCGCAGGCTATCCATGGTCGGCGCAGCGGCACCGTCGGTCTCATTGTTCCGACACTCGACAACGCGATATTTTCAAATCTGATCCAGTCATTTTCGGAGGCATTGAACGGGCTGGGTTTGACCATGCTGGTTGCGACCCACGGCTATGACCTGAAAGAAGAGCACAAGCTTTTGCGCTCCTTGCTCGAGCACCGTATTGAAGGCATTGCCCTCATCGGGCTCGATCACGAGGAAACCACCTATACGTTGCTCGAAAGGCGAAACACGCCGGCCGTGGCGATGTGGAACTATCAGGACAATTCGCGCATATCCTGTGTCGGTTCGGACAATTATGTCGCGGGAAAGATGGCTGCCGAACATATTGTTGCGCAGGGTCATCGCGAGATCGGCACCGCATTTCCGCCGACGGCCGGCAATGATCGCGCCGCCTCACGGCTGAAAGGCGTTACCGACGTTCTTGCTGCGTCCGGCATCGATGTGCGGGACCAATGGCGGCTAAGGACCCAATACAGCATCTCAAAGGCCAAGGCCGCATGTCTCGAGCTATTCGAATGCGGCGAGCTGCCGACCGCTCTGATTGCCGGCAACGATGTGATCGCACAAGGTGCTGTATTTGCGGCGACAGAGGCGGGCCTCGGTCTTCCTGATGACCTGTCGATTACGGGGGTCGGTGATTTTGCCGGCTCTGCTGAAATTGTTCCGGGCCTGACAACGGTGAGGGTGCAATCTGATGAAATTGGTGATCGGGCTGCGCATCTGCTTTACGATCTGATATCCGAACCCGAGGCCAACAACATTATCCGCGAGAATATCGACCTGAAATTTGTCGCCCGCGAAACCACGGGGCGGGTGCGTCATGGCGCCACTGAGATTTTGTAAATCGCCACCGGTCAGTCTTGCGCTGGTGATACATCCTGGGGAACCGGAACCGGACGGCCGTGTTTGTCGACGGAAACAAATGTGAAGAGGGCGTCCGTGACCTTTTCATGTTTACCGAACCGATCACGCTGCACCCAGGCCTCCACATGTATTTTCATGGACGTATGCCCGATTTTCTCGATGTCCGTATGGACACACACGAGATCGCCAACCCGGACCGGACGGATGAACTTCATGGCATCGATCGCGATCGTCACAACGCGTCCGTGTGCCCGCTGGCCGGCGGCTATGCCTGCGGCGAAGTCCATTTGAGAGACAACCCAGCCACCGAAAATATCACCGGCGGCATTAGTGTCTGCCGGCATCGCCATGGTCTGGATCATCAATTCGCCCTGGGGCTTTTCTTCACTCATGGAGCGCCATCCTGTTAGTGTCCGTCGACGCCATTCGAACACGCCTGTGATCGTTTCGCAAAGGTGTATCGTTTCCAATCGCGCCCCAATTCATCTAATCTGGCAAAATGCTAGGATCCAACCCGCATCGACCCTTCACGCCCGATCCGCAACAGCTTGATTGCGCCCCGGATATCTCCGGCAACACCATCAACGGTCTCGGTGAGGCAGAATTCCGCCGCCCAAAAATTGTCTACTGGTCACCCAACCCCGATGATATTCCCCACGGCAAACTTCAGCGCTGGTTCTATTCGGTCAATCCCAACGATCCGGCCATGGTTGCAGTACGAGCCTGGCGGCAGAAGATCCTTGACGCGCCATTGCCGGAACTTGCGTCAGAAAAATCACAGCGGAACCCCATCGAATGGACACAGGCTCTTTCTGCTTTCGTTGATCAGGGTTCTTGTGATCAGATCGGCGTCGCATCGGTGGACCACGACTGGTTGTTCGAGGGACAGGACACTCCGTTTTCAAATATTGTCGTCGTCGGCGTTCAGCATGAATATGAAGCGATATCGACGGCGCCGCTGCCTGAAGCCGGCGCCGAAGTCCTGCATCAATACGGCAGGGCGGCGTTGGCCGCCAAGACGATCGCCGGTTGGCTGCACGAACAAGGCTGGGACGCTGACCCCGTGACCGGGCCGATGGCGGGCAAGATAACGCTCATACCGCCCGCTTTGGCGTGCGGCTTTGGCGAACTTGGAAAACATGGCTCACTGATTACGCGGGAAATGGGCGCGAGCTTTCGCCTGTCGGCCGTGTTGACCGATGCCCCGTTTGAGCCAACATCGCCGCAAGAACATGGAATAGATGATTTCTGCATGAATTGCCGGATTTGCGAAGATGCATGCCCACCGGAAGCAATCTATCCCGACAAGCAGACCGTGCGCGGTAAGACCAAATGGTACGTGGATTTCGACAAATGCCTGCCGTTTTTCAACCAGACACACGGCTGCGCCATATGCATTGCCGCCTGCCCATGGAGCAGGCCCGGCGTCGGCCCGAAACTTGCTGACAAGCTCGCCCGCCGGGCAGAACGCCTCGGCGAGGAACAGCGATAGGGTCGGTTGCCATTGATCCGTCATCTATTCCGCGACAATACCAGGTAGCTTCAGCCACAAAACAGGGATCACTGGTGCCAGACGTTGCAGTCGATGTTTTCGACTGGCCGCTGGTCAATCTGAACACAATGATATTGCGGGCGGCTCTGGACCATATCGACAATGCAAAGACGCATTGATTTCCAGCTTGGCCAGCGTCTGCAATCTTGCATCGGCACCGGTTGTCGGAAGATCGCGTCCGCCGGTTTTTGTCGCAGACCTGAGCCTTCTGGAAATGCTATGTTGTGAAACGGCGTCGAACAGGGACCCCACCACCTGCCAGTCTAATACATTGATCTGGTTGCCCAAAATGGGCTTTGGACGGGGGTCCCAATTGAATGCCGATCGAACTACGGCAACAGCCGATTTACGTAATAGTTTCAGCGCAGTATCCCAGTAACTGGGTGGGGCCCTTTTTGGACGCCGGTTCACACCGGCGTTCTCACCTTACCCAAACTTCACGGTCGCAAATTGGGAGCCCGAGAATGACGACCACCGGCGCCACCGGCGGGTAGTCAGGGTATTCTTTGAATGTACTGATCGTTGCTGTACAGATCACCGTTTCGACCGCCGTCAGAAAGGCGGCGCGTCATGAGCGAGAATATCCTCAATCGAATAGCGGCCACGGTTGTTTCACACCTCCCCGAGAATGAGGAGCGGGCGCAGGAAGTGCTGGATATGGCCAGCGCCATGATGAAATTCAGACTCCCGAAGCCTGCGCCGACAGAACGCCCAGACAACGTTATTGGCCTTCATGGCAACCCGCAAAATATGGCGGAATGAAAAAGGACAATAAATTGTTCCTTGCATGTGGGCAATCTGCCCACATCTTGATAGGTGGGGAATTTCCCCACCTCTGTCACGAGCATGCGCAAATTTGCGCAACCTCTCAATTTGCGAGGTTCGGAGATTCCGAACAGGTCATGTCGCAACCATGTCGCAT
>JAAEOH010000295.1 GCA_024244645.1 Hyphomicrobiales bacterium | reverse complement strand
GCACCTTCAATAAACCGCGTCATCCCAAATCCCCGATTCAATCTCAGGGAATTATACCACCAGCAGCTAAATCAGGGGGTTTTCACACAGCCTCTCCGCATAGCCGCCATCTGAGTGCATTTAAATGCGAAATTGTGTCCAAGGTCAGCACCGAGCCCGTTTGAGACCTTGAAGCGGTGTCGCAGACGCGATGATCGGGACGGAGCTGAATGCGCAAGTTTGACCCGACTCGGACCACAATGCTGCTCCAGCAAATGGGTTCCGGCATGACGCCGAGTTGAACCGCCCCCAAATCAAAGGTAGCATTCTGCTTATCGCGGCAGGGTGGACTGGAGGAATGAAGGATAAACCAACGCTGGCGCCGGACATCGGGGCCAATACAGCTGTTGCGCCGACCGGCCAACGACGGCAGGTCACCGTGTTGTTCGCCGATATGGTGGGCTACATGCCGCTGGCCGAAAAGCTTGGCGAGGAGAACACCTACCTCTTCATGCAACGCGTTCACCGCGAATTGAGCGAAGCCATCCATGCTGAAGAGGGGACGGTCCAGGAAATTACAGGCGATGGCATCATGGCTTTGTTCGGGGCGCCGGTCGCGCTGGAGGACGCGCCGTTGCGCGCTTGCCGGGCGGCACTCGACATTCAGGCGCGCATGGCCAAATCCGGCAGCGACATCGAAGCTGAGCATGGCGCCAGACCGGCCTATCGCGTCGGGTTGCATAGCGGACCGTTGATCATCGGCGCCGTCGGCGACGACCGAAAAATGGAGCTGACGGCGCTGGGCGATACCGTTAATTTCGCTTCACGCCTGGAATCGGCTGCCGAGGATGGTACCGTGCTGATGAGCGAAGCGACCCGGGGATTGGTCGCGGGACTTGTCGAAAGCGCGTATGAGGGCGAACGGGACATCAAGGGCCGGAGCGAGGCGCAGAAGCTATGGCGCCTGCTCAGCGTCAAGCAGGGCGTTCGTCGTTTTGATGTCGCCCGCGCCCGTGGGCTGACGCCGTTGGTCGGCCGACGACAGGAACTGGAAACCCTGGAACAATTGTGGCGTGAGGCCAAAGACGGGCATATACGTCTGGCCAACATCGGCGGCGAAGCCGGCATCGGGAAGTCAAGACTGCTGCACGAAATTCGGCCCCGCCTCGACGAAAACGCCTTTATCTTGGAAGGCTATTGCGCCGCCGGCAGCCAGGCTGTTCCCTTTCTGCCCTTTGCCGATGTGGTCCGACGTTCCTTCGGCTTTGCCCTGAGCGCCGATCGGGACGAAGCGCGCAGACGATTGAACCGTGGCTTGGAAGTTTTGGGGCTCGATCCCGAGGCGCATGTGCCTTATCTGCTGAATTTGCTCGGGTACGACGATGGCAGCGACATGCGGGCCAATGTTGCCGACGAAGCACGCGGCATCCGTACCCGCGACGCCGTGATTGCCATGCTCAATGGGCGATGCCGGCTGACCCCGACGGTCATGTTCATCGAAGACCTGCACTGGATGGACCAGGGTTCGGAGGCGCTACTGAACCGTATCCTGGCTTCCGACGAAGCCCTGCCGCTACTGATCGTTACCACCCATCGTCCGGAATATTTTCCACCCTGGTCCGGCAAACCGGGCTGCTTGGATATCACGTTGCAACCCTTGTCTAATGCCGCCACCACGGATTTGTTGAAGGCGCGCCTTGATGTCGACGAGTTGCCGGATGCCCTGACCCGCATTGTTGGTGAAAAGGCGGAAGGCAACCCGCTTTTCGCCGAGGAAATCACGAACTATCTGCTGCAATCGGGCAGCTTGACGGATCGTGACGACGGCCTGAGCTTTACCGATACGGGGCAGGAAACGGTGCTGCCAGCCAGGCTGGAAAACATGCTCATGGAGCGCTTTGACCGCCTTGAACAAGCGCCCAGGCAAGTGCTTGAAGCGGCGGCGGTGCTGGGTCAGCGCTCCGAGACGAAATTGCTTGCCCACATGACGGATTTCGGCGACGACCTCGCCGTTCATCTGGCGGTGCTGGAAGCCGAGGAACTGGTCTTGCGCGAACAGGGACGCGACGCTTATCGCTTCAAACATTCGCTGGTTCATGACGCGGTCTACGAAGGTATGCTGTCGAGCCAGCGTCGCGACCTGCACGACGCCGCCGGTGAAGCCATCGAAGCGGCCAAGGGTCCGGAGGCGGCCGATGCCCTGGCCCACCATTTCAGCTGTGCGGACCGTGCCGACAAGGCCATCCACTATCTGGCGCTGGCCGGTGAAAACAGCCTACGAATCTATTCCCTCGAAGAAGCAGCGGAGCGCCTTGAGGCCGCCCTTGCGCTTATCGAGGAACAGCCCGAAGCCGTCGACGACAGTTTGCTGACCGACATCCTGCTGCACATTGCTCGTATCAAGTATTTCCAGATGGAATTCTACGCTCTGATCGACCTGGTGCACAAATATCTGCCGCGGGTCGAGGCGCTGGGTGACAAAAGACGCCTGTCACGGTTTCTGTTCGAGGGCGGCTACGCCCATCTTTTCGCCTGCCAAATCGAAGCCAGCAGAAAACTGTTCGGTCAGGCCCGTGCGCTCGGCGAGGAAATCGGTGACGATCTTGCCGTTGCCTATGCCGATCTTGGCAGCATGTGGGATCGGGTGTATTGGGGTGAGCCCAGCCAGGCACGACAGGAGGCGCAGTGGGAGGCCGGCGAGCGCATCATGGCCGTCGGCCGGCAGCATGGTGACATATGGTTGACCTCGAAGGCCGGCCTTGCTTTAGGCATGGACAGGTCATTGTGGGGTCGACCGGACGAGGCTTATGAGGTATTTATGCGGCTCCTGGCCATGAGCCGGGAGAGTAACGATCCCCGTCCACGTGCCATGGCGCTGTGGGCTCTGGCGGGATCTGATGTATTTGTCGGCAACTACGTGGAGGCGATTGAAAATGCCGACGAGGCCTTGCGGACCTGCCTCAGCCCAATCGATATCTTCGCCGCCAATGCCTGTAAGGCTATGGCGATGGTCCTTTCCGGAGAAGCCGAGACGGGTCGGGCAATTGTAGCAGTGCTTCCCGATGTAGAAAGCAAGGGTCTGCTGATGACTCTGGCGCCATTCAAATTGTCCATGGGCGTTGGGTCGGTTATGCTAAGCAACTTGGCCGGCGGCATGAAGGCTATTGAGGCTAACGCGCTTCAAGTTGAGGAATGGGGTCAAATAGCCACCCGCCCCCTCGGCGACTTTTTTACCGGTCAAACTTACCTGCAAATGGTGATTGCCAAGGAAAAACCCCCTATGTCGGTGATGCTGCGAAACTTGCCGTTTCTGCTGCGCACGCTGCCATTTGTTAAACAAAATGCGCGCCGCCACCTTCAAAGCGCGCTGGAGAAGTATCGGATTCTTGATAATACCGCTTCGATTGCACTTTGCCTCGATTCCATTGGCCGCCTGGATCTTGCCGAAAAACGGTTCAACGCGGCAAAAGCCAATTTCCAGGAAGCGTGCGAATTGGCCCGATCGGTCGGAATGACGAACATCGCCGCCGATGCTGAAGCGGCGCTGGCCGGGTTACCGGCAAAATGATTTTGCATCAATGCGCTTATTGACGTTGGACTTAAGCGAATTGCAGTGCGGATTTATTTCGACCGACTCTGGGTAATATCAATCCCTCTCAGAGCACATAGATTGAAGTACACGATTTCCCGTATTCCGATAATAGATGCCTCATCCCAAGACGGCACAGGTTTTAATATTAGCAGAAACTAAAATTCTCCTCTTGGCACAAAGTGTCCGCACTCCGCGCGCCGCAAATCAAACATCCGTCGTGGATGAACTTGGTCGGTATGTCCGGAGGCTGTGTGGAAACACAAATCTCAGCGGTGTCGTTAGAATTCTGTTCTCATTGCCACGGTTTTTTGAAATCACAGCGCATTGCATCGCCGGTGAAATACCAGCCCGCAGAATTCCATTCTATCTGATTTTGCCGCGACT
>JAAEOH010000294.1 GCA_024244645.1 Hyphomicrobiales bacterium | reverse complement strand
GCGGCACAAGAGACGAACGAGACAGTTATCCCGCAACCGACGTCAGTCGTGTCCTCGGTCTTTTTGTCTCGTCGTCGCCCCCGACACAATGCTCTGATCCGTTGACGCCGATCAATTCCGTGTCATCCATTCGGCATAGTTTGTTCAAACCAAATGTGTTCGAATGAATAGGAGCAGGACCGTGGATGTGAAGAAGGAGAAATCTTGCCGGACCATGGTTATGCGATTGCTGGCAATCATTTTTATTATTGTGAGCGTTTCCCTATTGGCCGGACCAACACAGGCATCAACCCCGAGCTTTACGACCGTCAATGTAAATCTGCGCGCAGGACCCGGTACGAACTACCCTGTGATCGTCACCGTGCCCCGGGGACAACCGATTACCGTTTATGGGTGCCTTGAACGCTACAATTGGTGCGATGTCTCATGGGGGGCAGAGCGTGGCTGGATGTGGGCGTCATACATCTACATAAGCTACGATGAGTGGCAGGGGATTATTACACCAAACTTGGCACCCGCTGTTGGGATCGCGATAATCGTATATAACCGGGCCTATTGGGACCGTCATTACGTAGGGCGTCCCTGGTACCGCAAATGGAAGCGCTATTACCGGCCTCGAGTGAGCAAACCTCGTCTAAGACCGCCATCCAGGGTAAGGCCACCATCCAGGGTAAGGCCACCATCCAGGGTAAGGCCACCATCCAGGGTAAGGCCGCCATCCAGGGTAAGGCCACCATCCAGGGTAAGGCCACCATCCAGGGTAAGGCCGCCTTCCAGGGCAAGGCCGCCGGCCAGGGCGAAGCCACGTTCTCGGCGGAAGCATCCGGGGAGCCGGAATGAAGACGAATAAACGGGCAGCGCCGTTGGCGATCGCAATGCGACGTCTGGCGCCCCTATTCTAACTCATTGTTATTGTTTGCAAACTGTGCTCATCCGACTCATGAACACATTGCGTCTGTTAAAGCCGATAAGTGCAAAGTAGCTAAAAATCATATGACACAAAAACCGAGCACAACAAACTTGAAAAAGGGAGCTAGAAGCGGCCCGAAATCAAGTG
>JAAEOH010000293.1 GCA_024244645.1 Hyphomicrobiales bacterium | reverse complement strand
TGATGTTGCTCGAATTTCAGATGCAATGGTTAGTCCGCTCTCTGATCCTAAATTGAGATCCAGGGTAATAAGATCGACTGTGTGATTGATGATGGCGCTATGTACCTGTTCGCCGTTTTCGGCCTCAATCACTTCGTATCCATCCATCTCAAGACATCTGCGAAGCAGAGACCTGACTTTGGGCTCGTCATCGACAACCAGTATGGATTTGGTTTCTATCGACATTCCAGAAATCCCAGATGGATTTACCAAGTCTGAAGTCCTATTTGGACCGCCACAGTTTAGGAAATTGGCCCATATTCAGTCAAACACAGAGCTGGTCGAAGACGTAACGCGAAACTGTGACTTTGACCACTCACCTGGAAAACAGGCTGAGTGCAAGGTTTTGTTGAGCCTGAAATTGATCAAAATCAATTCGATTGAGCATAAGTTCGAATAAAAAAACTATGAAGCAAAATTGCTGATTCCTCATATTTGCCAAGCGCTTTAATGCCGCAGTGGCAGGGGTAAACTGCTAATGTCAAAACGCCGAGAGATCGATGAACGGGACATCGACAAACTATTGGAAGCGTTGACCGATTTACAAATCGCCGCGACTTTTGGCTTGAGCGTTGCCGAAGTATCTCGGCTCCGCCAATCGCGGCGCTCTAAGACAAAAAATCCCGAAGCGCCTCCCACCGACAACAACAAGAATGGGTCTTCAAAAGCTCTCGTCGTTTGACACACTTTGACTGTATTTTGCATGATTGCTTGAAATGGCCGTCTGTTATTTATTGCAGCCAACGGCAATTGTTGTAGCTGGGCATCATTCATGGCATCAAAAAAATCCACACAAGATGATGCCGAGCAGGTCGTTGCCGAATTAAGTGAGAACGAAGCCCGTCTGAAATCTCTGATAGATGCTGTGCCGGATGCCATCATTACGATTGATGAAAATGGCCTGATCAATTCGTTCAGCCAGTCAGCTGAAGATATGTTCGGATATGCAGCCAGGGATGTCATCGGCCAGAATGTCAAGATACTGATGCCAGCTCCATACAACGATGAACACGATGGCTACTTGCACCGTTACAAAACCACCGGTGAAAAGAAGATCATCGGCATCGGCCGCAAGGTCGAAGCACAGCGAAAGGATGGGACGGTTTTTCCAATCCATCTGACGGTCAATGAAATGCTTGTCGAAGGCAGGCGGATGTTCACGGGTATCGTGCGTGATCAGACCGAGCTGGAGAATGCTCAGAACCTAAGTACCCGTCTTGGCAGTATTCTCGATCAATCACTGAATGAGATTTACATCTTCGATGCGGAGACCTTGCGGTTTGTTCAGGTGAATTTCGGTGCGCGGCGCAATATGGGTTATTCAAGCCAGGAATTTCGTCAACTAACCCCGGTCGACATCAAGCCAGAGTATACGACTGAGCAGTTCTCAGACTTGATCCAGCCGTTACGCGACGGATTTCGTGAAAATCTTGTGTTCAAGACCATTCACCAACGAAAGGATGAAACCACTTATCCAGTGGAAGTCCATTTGCAGCTCATGGGAAACGAATATCCACCCGTCTTCGCTGCAATTATCCAGGACACTACTGGCACTGACCGCCGTGAGTCCCAGTTGCAACAATTGCAGAAAATGGAAGCCATCGGGCAGCTCACTGGCGGTATTGCTCATGATTTCAATAACCTCCTGACCATCATCATCGGGAATAATGAACTTCTAATGGATCTACTGCCGGATGATGACTTGCAGCGTGGGCTCCTGACAGACGCAACCAGTGCTGCCGAAGAGGGCGCCAAGCTCACAAGCCAGCTGCTGACATTTGCCCGCCGGCAACCGCTGAATCCCAAAGTCATCAATCTCAATGATCTGATTTCTGAAATGACGGACATGTTGCGCCGTATACTCGGCGAAACCATAGATTTACGGACTATGCTTGCTCCGGAACTCAGGTCGGCACTTGCAGACCCCGGTCAGGTTCACAACGCCTTGCTCAACCTCACCATTAATGCCCGCGATGCCATGTCAGACGGCGGCGAACTGGTCATAGAAACATCCAATGCCGACCTTGATGTCGACGCTGCTGGCGAGCGAATGGAAGTCGAGCCGGGCCGCTACGTTCGAGTATCGGTGCGCGATACCGGCATCGGGATGTCTCAGGAAGTCCGGGACCGTGTACTGGAGCCTTTTTTTACCACAAAAGAGACTGGCGAGGGGACGGGTCTTGGACTGAGCATGGTGCACGGTTTTGCAAAACAATCCGGTGGCTTCCTGGAGGTTTATAGTGAAGAGGGTTTCGGTACAGCCATAAGTGTCTACCTGCCCGATGCTGCGGAACGTGAGGAGACGACGCAGGACATCAATGACCTTGCAACGTCGTCAAAGTCCATTGGAGCAACAGTTCTTGTGGTCGAAGATGATGAACGCGTCCGCGCCATCACGATCAAGCGACTGGAGCACCTCGGTTACAAGACTGTCGAAGCAGAATCCGGACCACAAGCCTTGGAGATACTGGCCGAAAGAACGGACATTGATGTCGTGTTTACCGATATGGTGATGCCAGGTGGTATGACTGGTACAGACCTTATTGAAACGGTTCGCGAGAATTACCCGGATATCAAACTGCTTGTCACATCTGGCTATGCTGAAGATGGCATTATCCCGAACAATGGGACAATCTGGTTGCGCAAACCGTATTCACTGCAGCAGATGGCAGAAACGTTCCGAAAAGTTCTGAGTTGAGCCGTCGAACTGGAATTTCAGTGTGAAAGTGGTGCATCCGGTTAGAAGCATCAAATGCGAGAATATCCAGCGATCCACAGCGGATCCTGTCAATGCGCTCATTTTCAGAGATCATACGCTGACGCCAGTCATCAACGATAGTTTCAAACTTTCCATTGGGAACGGCTGCGTATTTTCGAGCACGTTTTGCAAGGTTTTTGTCAATGCCAATTTCGTCAAGGGTAATCGGTTTCTGCACCTCGGGGTTATTCGAACCCCGAGCACGCATGGCATCACCACCATTGGCCATCATCCCAGATTCACGCTGCGCCGCTATCAGTTCACCGATACTGTTCCCCGTCAGCGCCTATTGGACCGAATTGGCGAATTGAATAAGAGAGACATCTGGCTCATCGTGACCACCCAGGAAGTGGCAGATGAGACAGAGAAAGACTTCCGAGAAAGTCGTCAAAGATATCCGTCGAGCGACG
>JAAEOH010000292.1 GCA_024244645.1 Hyphomicrobiales bacterium | reverse complement strand
GATTTTAATGGTCACATTGTCCGCACTGCCGACATTTGTACCGATCTCAAGGCTCGCTGTAATTCCGCAAGCACCTCAGATCCTTGAGAGCCGCCAGGGCTGACGGGAGTGTAGCTGGCATTGAGGCTCCGCGTCGCCGCGACCGTCAACTATTGTTCACAAGTCCTGCGCCCGGTGTGCTCAGTCGCCGATTTCGTCAGGCGGCCTTTTGGCAATGGTGCTGAAATAGTGGGCGGCGAAGAAGCCGGCGTCGATATCGAGCAGGGCAATATGCTGCGGACGCTCCGCCCACATCGGATCGACCGTGGGCTTGCCTGCAGGATTGAAAATGGTCTGGCCGATGCCGGGCCCCCTTGTGACCGTGGCGAGCGCGCCGCTTTTTTGCATATAAACACCCGGGATTGTCAGGTAGGCGAGCGCCATGACATCGTGCGGGATGCAGCCATTGATGCCTGAATGGCTTCTGTAAAAGCGTGTATAAAACCGCGCCATGTCGGACAACAGCTTGCCGACATTGGGAACGGCCTCTTCCAGATCGGCGAAGAAATGCGGCGAAAGAACCACCTTTGTCGTCACGTCGAGTGGTGCCAGGATGACCGGCCAGTCGGCGGCGAAAACAATCTCGGCGGCGTGCGGATCATTCCAGATATTGGCCTCGGCGACCGGAGAAACATTGCCCGGGCGGTAGATCGCCCCGCCCATGATCGATACGGATTTGACGCGCCCGGCAATTGTCGGGTCAAGCTCCAGCGCGCGCGCCAGATTGGTCAGCGGGCCGACGGCACAGATGTCGATTTCTCCCGGCATTTCTCGGGTCTTTTCCACCAGATATTCCGCCGCACTTTGTGCAACGGTACTGCCGGTGGACTTCGGGATTTTGACTTCACCCAGGCCGTTTTGTCCGTGCACAAAGTAACTGTGTGGCTTCGGTTCCATTTCCAGCGGCCGGGATTCACCCTTTGCCACATCCGCTTGCTGACCAAAATAATCCAGCAAAGACAGGGCGTTGTCGGTCGCTTCCGCAACCGATACATTGCCGAATATCGTGGTCAGTGCAATGAGGTCGATATCCGGGTGTGCAATGGCGTACGCTATTGCCATCGTGTCGTCGATGCCGGGATCCGTGTCGATAATGACCTTGTGCTTCATCTCGGTTCCTTTTTGTTTTTGATTGCGCGACAGTTGAGCAAAGAGGGGCAGAGCGTGTGTGTATAGCAGGTGTGAAGTCAAGCTAAACTATGTCGGCTTGCGGCGGTGATCAGTCGGGAGAAGAATGCGGATGACATTGGCTGTGCGCGGCGAAAACCGTGAGTGGTGGCTGCTTGGAGCGTTGAGCGGGGTTCTCGGCATTACCGTTCTCGACGAGACCGTGGTGGGTGTCGCCCTGCCGACCATCCGCGCCGACCTTGTCATGGGCCAGATCGCCAGCCACTGGGTCGTCAACGCCTATCTGCTGACCTTTACGTGTTTCGTTGCGGTCGGTGGAAAGCTGAGCGACGCGCTGGGTCATGGCCGGATTTTCCTGACCGGGGCAACGGTGTTTGCACTTGCGTCGCTTGCCGCGGGCCTGGCGCCATCGGGTGACTGGCTGATCGCTGCAAGGGCACTGCAGGGTGTCGGCGCGGCCATTATATTCCCGACTTCCATGGCCATGGTCACCGGAAGTTTTCCGCCGGAAAAACGTGGCACAGCCTTTGGCGTTCAAACGACGGTCGGGGGCCTCTTCATGGCAAGCGGCCCATTGCTGGGTGGCGTGTTCGCCGAAGCGTTGTCCTGGCGCTGGATATTCCTGATCAACCTGCCAATCCTCATGGCAATCGCACTGGTCGTTGCGCTGACCTGGAAACCTGCCGGGGCGCGGACAACGCAAACGCGCACCGGGAATGCAATCGACCTCGCGGGTTTCATCACGCTGCTTGTCGGTCTCGTTGCGCTGGTGGTCTCGCTTATGCAGGGCTCGGATTGGGGCTGGCTGGACCGGTCAACGATGGTGCTGTTTGTTGCGGGGCTGGTTCTGCTGGCGTGTTTTATCGCGGTTGAATTGCGTCGCAGCGCACCGCTGATCGAGCTTGACCTGCTTGCCATTAAAACATTTGCGGGTGGCACGGTCGCCTTTTTCATATTCCAGTTCAACAAGATCGTCGTCTTCGTCTTTGTTGCCCTGTTGCTGCAGGAAAAACTGGGCAAATCACCGATCCTGTCAGGTCTGGCGGTGATGATCGCCGTGCTGCCGACACTGGTGACGTCCATTGTCACGGGCAAGCTCACAGATCGCCTTGGCGCTCGCCGACCACTGATATTCGGTTTTGCTGTCAATGAGGCCGTGGTTGTTCTGATCGGCATTGCAAGCGCTTACAACAACTACTGGCTGGTGCTTGTACCGCTGGTCTTTTGGGGCGCGTCTCTGCCCTTTGCGTCGATACCGGCGCGGCGCGCATTAATGAGTGCGGTACCGCATGATAAGCAGGGCCAGGCAAGCGGCATCAATCTGACAATCCAGATGTTCGGCGGAACCATCGGCATGGCAGTATGCGGATCGATCCTTGCCACCACCGGCAGCTACCGGCTGGTTTTTGTTGTCACGGGGTTGCTCATACTGGTGACGATCTGGGTCGTTTG
The DNA here is from genome assembly GCA_024244645.1 of Hyphomicrobiales bacterium. Classification (GTDB taxonomy): domain Bacteria; phylum Pseudomonadota; class Alphaproteobacteria; order Rhizobiales; family Rhizobiaceae; genus Hoeflea_A. The sequence continues at coordinate 71,000 of JAAEOH010000292.1, read as the reverse complement.
GGCGATGGTCGAAAGGGATCAGAGCGACAAGGGCTAGCTCAGGAATCTCAGCGGCCGGTGGATCCGTGTTCGTGAATTCCCTGAGTTCATTCGACCGGTATTTTTGCATCTGCAGTGCGTGTGGACGCCATGAGAAGCCCATAAACCAAACCGGCAATCAATGCGCCGAGCAGCCAGGCGAATCCGTTCAAAAACTGCAGGGCCGGCAACCAGACTGCCAACACCGAAAAACATCCTGCCAGAATGAAGGCAATGAGCGCGTTGCTGTTCCAGCCACGGATATAATAATAGGCGCCTTCAGGGTCTGACGAAAACAACTGCTCGATGTTCAGGCGGGCCTTTTTGACGATGTAGTAGTCGGCGATCATGATGCCGTAGGCCGGCGCCAGCACCGCCCCGAGTGTGTTGACGAAATGACTGATGCCGAACTCTGCAATTATCGATACCCAAAACGCTCCAATCACAAAACCAACGCCCGACGTGATCAGGCCGCCGGTGCGAAAACTTATCCGCGACGGCAGGAGATTGGACAGGTCGTTCGCGGGTGGCACAAAATTCGCAACGACATTGATGCCGACGATGGCGGCAAAAAAGGTTGCCGCAGCGACAATTGTCAGCGGCAGGCTGTCGATCCGGCTGATGATCTCCGTTGGGTTGGTCACGTGCTCGCCGAAGACTATTGCTGGACCGGCTGTCAGAAACAGCGCGATGAAGGCAAAAAAGGCAACGTTGAGCCGGAAGCCCGACAAAGTTACCAAACCGCATGTCCGCCTCACTGCGGACATAGCGTGAAAAATCGCCATAGTTCAGGATGATTGGAGCGTAGAAAGCAATCATTGTTCCGACGATGGCCATAAAGGCGGAAACCGGCCCGCTTGGATGGTTGTCGTGGCCTTCGAATATGCTTCCGAGCTCATTCAGCAGTCCAGTTCCTGCGTTCGCCCACAAAATCAGCATCAGTGTGATCATCACGGCATAGATGGCGGGTGCGGCCCAGTTCAGATAGACACGGATCCATTCGATGCCATTCCAGAAGAGGCAGGTCTGGAACGACCAGACAATCACGAATGACAACCAGCCAACCCATGTCAGACCAAGAAGAGTTTCGCCATGTGGAGCGCTGGTGCCAATCAGCGAGTTGATCAGCAAAGCCACAGCAGTGGATGCGATATAGGTCTGGGCGCCATACCAGAACACGGCAACAGTGCCGCGGATCATGGCGGGCAGATTGGCACCGCGAATGCCCATGCTCGCGCGCGCCATGACCGGATAGTGGATGCCGTATCTTACGCTGGGTCTGCCGGCCAGATTGACCAGCAGCATGATGATGAAACCCGATAGAACCACAGCTGCGAATACCGCCCAGCCATTCAGCCCTTATGTAATGAAAAACGAGGCCGCAAGGGTGTAGCCAAAAAGACTTTGAACCACGTTTGACCAGACATTGAAGACCTCGAAACGGCCCCACGAGCGTTCGCTCCTCTCTATGGGTGCCAGGTCCGGATTGTAGAGGCTGCGGTCAATGCTACTGATCCGCAGGTCAGGGTGCTCATTTTCCATGGGTTCGGCCAATGAGCCTCCTGATCAGCTTTCAGACGTTGTATCTGATTGTGATGCAGTTCGGGTGGCTTTAACAGCCGCAATGTCCGTGTCGTTACGATTGGCGGTGGCAGCGGACGACAAAGGCTAGCTCAGGAATCTCTGCGGCCGGCAGATATCAAGCATCCGCACTTCGACCTCGTCGAGTATTTCTACCGCGGCGAAGCGTCCGATCGCAGGTGCCAAGGTGATGCCGGAATGCATGACCGACAGATACAGGCCGCTCATTTTCGGCGCGAAGCCGACAATCGGCAGACCGTCTGCGGGCATCGGGCGCCAACCGACCTGCACATTATCCAATTGCACCATGTCGGCTCCTGCAAAACCAGCCCTGATCTGAGAAAGCATCCGCACGGCAACCGCCTCGGGGCTGTTTTCTTCTGAGTCATCGATATAGTTTGCCGCCGCGACAATGACATCCTGCGTGATCTGGCGAACCTCGAGTGCAGGATTGATGACGACGGCCCTGATAAGCGGCCCGGACCACCGGAAATGTGCCAGCACCGCCGGAGAAGGCTCCATCGGTGCATCCACGCCGACTGTGGCGGCCAAGGCGTTGGCCCCGGTACCGGCAGCGACGACGACGGTATCCGCCCCGATGATAGTTCCGGCGGTCCGCACACCGGTGATCCGGTTGCCTTTCAAGACAAGGTCGTCAACGGGTGTCGAATGCATCAATGCCGCCCCGGCTTCCTGAGCCGCCTGCAGGAGCATTCGGGTTGTTTCCTCCGGTTCGGCGCAGCCTTCACCGGGTGCATAGGCAGCCGTTGCAGGCGGATTACGCAGATTTGGTTCGATGCGTGCGATTTCATCAGGCCCGACAAGGCGCACATCGTAGCCGGCCGCCGCCTGATCGCGCGCGCGTTGTTCGGTTTCCTCCGGTCCGGATTTCCATACCAGTGTCCCGCACCATTTGAGCGGAAGCGTGCCGTTGAATTCGTGCTGGAGCCTCCGATATTCCTGAAGCGAGTGATGGCGCAGGCGCGCATAGGGCTCCGAGGCGCCGCTCCAGGCGTTGATCCAGGCAAATGATCTGGCCGTTGCGCCTTCAGCCGCTTCACCGCCATCAATCACGGTAACGGCGGCACCACGGCGGGTCAGGTGATAGGCAATGGAAGCGCCGACGATGCCGGCCCCCACAATGATGATTTTTGGATTTTCCAGCCCCATGGATTGCCGTTTCGCCTAGCTCTTGCCAGGCGTTTCGCAATAAAGCCCGTAGAGGGTTTCCAAAATGGCCTGCACCTTGCCGGAGGCAAGGGAATAGTAGATGGTCTGCGCGTCGCGCCTTGTTTTGACAAGTTTAAGGGCGCGCAGCTTTGCCAGGTGCTGGGATAGGGCGGACTGGCTGAGGTCGACGGTGGTAGCGAGCGCGCCGACAGCCATTTCGCCGCCGACCAGATTGCACAGGATGAGAAGACGCTTGGGATTGGCCATCGCAGCAAGAAGCTGGGCTGCCTGTTCGGCGTTGCCCGACAAATCGGCCAGACCGGCCCTTTCCTGCGGTATCGGCGACATCGTGCCCGGCTATCCTTCTTCGAACGTATCCTTGTTATGCTTATATAAGCACTTTCGAAGATAATACCAATGTGTCCAGAGCGTATCTTGTTAGTACAGGATCATTTGATGGCGGAAAATCGGTTCACTCGGCCAGGCGCGTCGCGCAGCGCGATGTGGTGCATCGGGCAAGCGGTGCAACGACGCCGATGGGCCGATTGTCCTCCACCCTTGGAAGGATTATCGTTTTGATGCTCAGAGATGAATGGGCCGGGCTATTTTGCCCTCTGACTGCGTTGGCTCGCACTTGTGGTGGGGTGGCACCACGGCATGCAAGCCGCCTTGTCAGCGACCAAAATCGCTTCGGTCAAATGATTCCGTACTAACAAGATACGCTCTACCCCTGGCTCTCGCGGGCAACCTTGGCGAGTTCGGCCAGGGTCGGCGCCAATCGGCTGGAATCCTGCAGAACAGCATCGAACTCGATTCGTGCCAACCGGTCTCCACTGATCAGATCGAATCCGGCGGCGTCGATCGCGCTCATGCTCCATTTTCCGGTTTTTTGGCCGGCAATAATGCGTGCGTAAACGGCAACAGCATCGGCATGATCATTGTTCATGTGTTTAACAGCGCTGGTTTCCAGATCGGCAAGCGGATCAACTGCGGCGGATTTGATCAGGAAATCCTCGGGAAGCAGATGATAGGCTTTGCCGAACCCACCGTTCAGGCTGGCTGACACAGGATTGAGCCTGAAGAATGCAAAATCCGGAAAATCCACGTACAGGGCGGATTTCGGATGCCGGCGCAAAAAACGGGCGCGAAGTCGGGCCTGGCGGTCATCCTTGCGGTCGATCCATTCCGCCTGGCACTGCAGGGTTATTCGCGGATGCGCCAGCGGATCGCCCTTACCGGGTTCGCCGAGGAGCAGCGATACCCGCGGATCGTTCGACAGACCCGCTGTGTGTTCGGACAGGGCCGAAACGAGGATGACCGGGGTGCGGTTGATGTCATTTGCGACGGCTGTCCTGCTGGCAAATGGATGCCCGCCTTGCGGCAGAAGGACCGCGAGTGAACCGTGTCGCGAGCTGCTGACAAGGCGCCGCGCGAGTGCACGCGCTTCATCATCGGTTTCGCGGATCGTGTGATTTTTCTTAGCCACGTTGCCCCTGATATACTGACCTTCAGGAAAATTTGGGCGCCAACCCAGGCATAATATGGCCTGCAACTGTGTCAAAGCTCTGACGAGCCGCGTTGTGTTTGTGGATTGCTGCTTCTTTTGGTGTCAAAACCGGTGTGACACACGCGTCTGTGGTCGCAAAGAGCTCGGCCCATTCGTCTCGCGTTTTTGTTAAAAACGTGCTTTTGAGAAGCGCCCGCAGCTCTTCCCAGCTTTCACGGTCATATTGTTTTTGCGCCCAGCCGTCATCGAGGCTGAGGCCCTTTAGCAATGCGGCAAAGAACTGCGGTTCAAGCGGTGCAACGGCGACGTGAAGGCCGTCCGACGTCTCGTAGGTATCATAGAACGGACAACCGCTGTCGAGCAGGTTCTGCCCGCGTTCGCCGCCCTGCCACATGCCGGACGCCATGAAGGAAAAGATCGGTGTTGCGAGCATGGCCGATCCTTCCACCATCGAGGCGTCGATGACCCGGCCTTTGCCCGTCTGCTGACGCGCGTAAAGAGCAGAAAGGATGCCCATGATCAGCACCATGGTGCCGCCGCCATAGTCTCCGATCAGGTTGAGCGGCGGAACGGGCGGCGAATCCTTGCGGCCGATCATCGAAAGAACACCGGACATGGAAATGTAATTGAGATCATGGCCGGCGCGATCGGACATCGGTCCGTTCTGGCCATAACCGGTCATGCGGGCGTAGACGAGGCCGGGATTGGCCTGCAGCATGTCATCGGGCCCGAGCCCGAGCCGCTCCATGACACCGGGCCGAAATCCCTCAACCAGAACGTCGGCAGCACAAATCAGCGTTAGGGCTTCCTGGCGATCGCCGTCGCTTTTCAGATCCAGCGTCTGCACATTACGATAAAGCACATCCGGATTGGTGTGCGGATCGAGAGGCAGAAAAACCGCGGCTCTGCCCTTGGCCTCAATGCGGGTGACCTCGGCGCCGAGGCCGACAAGCAGATAACAGCCGAATGGGGCGGGACCGAGCCCCGCCATTTCGACAATCTTCAAACCGTGGAGCGGTTTGTCCATGGCGGTTTATTTCGGCGCGAGGCGAATAGCACCGTCGAGGCGGATGGTCTCACCGTTGAGCATCGTGTTGTCCACAATGTGCATGACAAGCGCCGCAAAATCTTCCGGCGTTCCAAGCCGTGACGGATAGGGAATGGAAGCGGCGAGGCTGTCCTGAACCTCCTGCGGCATGCCCATAAGCATGGGGGTTCCGAAAATGCCAGGGGCAACTGTCATGACACGAATGCCGAAGCGGGCAAGTTCGCGTGCGGCGGGCAATGTCAACGAGTGAATGCCGCCCTTGGACGCCGCATAGGCCGCCTGGCCGATCTGACCGTCGAATGCCGCAACGGATGCGGTCGAAATGATGACCGCACGCTCGTTGTCCTCCAGTGGCTCCAACGTTGAAGCGCGGGCGGCCACCAGCCGCAGCAGGTTGAACGAACCGATCAGATTGACGTTGATCACGCGGGAGAAGAGCTCAAGATCATGCGGTGCTTCGCGGCCGACGATGCGGCTGGCATTGGCGATGCCAGCGCAGTTGATCAGAATGCGCGCTTCGCCATGGGCGTCAGCGGCCGCGGCAACGGCGTCTTCGGCCGCCTTAGCGCTTGATACATCGCAGGCGATTGCAATGCCGCCAATTTCATCGGCGACGGCCTTTGCCTGTTCCTCATTGATGTCGAGCACAGCCACTTTCGCGCCGGCGGCCGCCAGCATTCTTGCCGTACCCGCACCGAGCCCGGATCCGCCTCCGGTTACGATCGCAGCCTGTCCGTTTGCCTTCATGAATGCCTCCCATACCTGTCAAGCGGTGGTCCGTCAGGCGCAGGCCTGCGAACCGTTTGCATTTGCTGTTCAGAATGCCCGACCATATCAGACCGAACGTTCGGTCACTGGGTGGCAGACTGGCGGTGCCTGGTCAAGCCCCTGACAATATCCTGAGCGGTAATAGTTCCGACCACCGCGCCGTTGTCAACAATCCCAACGGCTCCGGGCCGCTTGGCAATGGTGTCGAGAATATCCGTCAGCGGCGCGTCCGGTGCAGCCGTTGCGGCAAAATCGCCGCCGGCGGCCTTTTCGTCTTCCGTTCCGGGCGTCATGACATCGCTCGCGACCAGCATCGACAGCGGGTTCATATTGGCGACAAAGTCTGCGACATAGGCATTGGCCGGGTTTTGGACGATCTGCTGCGGCGTGCCGCACTGGACAATGCGCCCGCCCTCCATAATGGCGATCCGGTTGCCGATGCGGAACGCCTCGTCAAGGTCGTGGCTGACGAAGATGATTGTCTTGTGCAATTGCTCCTGCAGTTGCAGCAATTCATCCTGTAGCCGAGTCCTGATCAGCGGATCGAGCGCCGAAAACGGCTCGTCCATCAAGAGGATGGGGGCACCGGTGGCAAATGCGCGCGCCAGGCCGACCCGTTGCTGCATTCCGCCGGAAAGCTCGTTGACCTTGCGGTCCGCCCATTGCGACAGGCCGACAAGTTCGAGCTGTTCGGTGACCTTCGCCTGCCGCGTGGCGGTGGGCATTCCCGACAGCTCCAGGCCAAAGCCGACATTGTCGGCAACCGTTCTCCACGGTAGCAGCCCGAACTGCTGGAATACCATAGCCACCCGCTCCATGCGCAGGTGCCGCAAGTCGTTTGCCGAGCAGCGTTGCGGGTCGACAAAACTGTCGCCGTTGTCGACGAGCGTTTCGCCTCGGATGACCGGATTGAGCCCGTTCACGGCGCGCAGCAGGGTTGATTTTCCGGAGCCGGACAGGCCCATCAGAACAATGATCTCGCCCTTTTCAACGTCAAGGTTTGCACCCGCAACACCCAGCACCTGCCCGGTTTCCTTCTGGATGTCCTCGCGGCTGTGGCCCTTGTCGACCAGCGCCAGCGCCGATTTGGGATCATCGCCAAAGATAATGTCGACGTCCTTGAAGCTTACGACCGGCTTGCTCATGTGTCTTCTCCGGCGCGGAACATGCGGTCGAGCACAATGGCGACGACCACGATGACGAATCCGGCCTCGAATCCGAGTGCCGTGTTGACCGAGTTCAATGCGCGGACCACCGGAACGCCGAGACCATCGGCGCCGACGAGAGCCGCGATCACCACCATCGACAGCGACAGCATGATGGTCTGGGTCAAACCCGCCATGATCTGCGGCATGGCATAGGGCAATTCGACCTTCCATAAAAGCTGTTGTTTTGTTGCGCCGAAGGCCTGACCGGCTTCAAGCAGCGATTTGGGTGTCGATGCGATGCCCAGTTGGGTCAACCTGATGGGGGCGGGGATCACGAAGATCGCCGTGGCGATGAGACCTGGCACCATACCTATGCCGAAAAATACAATCGCCGGAATGAGATAAACGAAGGTCGGCAGTGTCTGCATCAGGTCGAGGATCGGACGGATCGATGTGTAGAGCTTCGGCCGGTGCGCGGCGGCGATACCGATCGGGACGCCGAGTGCCATGCAAACGAGACAGGCGGACAGGACCAGGGTCAATGTCTCGGTGGTGCGTTCCCAATAGCCCTGATTGATGATGAAGAGGAAGCTGATGGCGACAAAGACGGTCGTTGCGACGGAGCGGCGCAGCGCGTAGGCGATGGCCACGAAAACGGCCACGACAAGAAGGGGCGGCGGCGTCTGCAATACCCATAGAATTGCTGCAATCGCAACTTCGAGCCCGATCGCCAGCCCGTCAAAAAACCATCCGCCGTTGTCTGTCAGCCAGTCGACGACCGCCTTCGACCACTTGCCAATCGGTATCTTGTTTTCCGTCAGCCATTCCATGCCGGCTCCCCCCGCGCAATACCGCCCTTATAAATCAGATTGAAAACTTGTGCGCAAATTTGCCTAGCCTCTGCCCGCCCAACAAAAAACCGCCCCGCGTCGAGCGGGGCGGTCATGCGTGTTGTTCCTGCTACATGCCGAGGCTGGATTTCACAGCTGCCATGCCGTCGCCGCCATCGGCGGCGGTAACGCCTGCAAGCCAGGCGTCAAGAACTCCCGGGTTCGCCTTCAGCCACGCCTTGGCTGCCTTGGAGGGTTCCTCACCATCATCGAGGATGGCACCCATGATTTCGTTTTCCATGGCAAGCGAAAACTTCAGGTTCTTGAGCAGCGTGCCGACATTGGCGCACTCGTCGACATAACCCTTGCGCACATTGGTGTAGACTGTTGCGCCGCCAAAATCCGGACCGAAATGGTCATCACCGCCGGAAAGATAGGTGAGCTCGAAATTGGCATTCATCGGATGCGGTGCCCAGCCGAGGAAGATGATCGGCTTATCGCGCTTGTCGAGACGCGAAACCTGGGCAAGCATGCCTTGCTCGGAAGATTCGACAAGTTCGAAACCCTTCAGGCCGAACGCATCGCCCGATATCATGTCGAGAATGATGCGGTTGCCGTCATTGCCTGGCTCAATGCCGTAAATCTTACCGTCAAGCGCTTCGAGCTGGGCAGCGATTTTGCTGAAATCGTCGATGCCGAGCTTGGCGCCCGCTGCATTGGTGGCCAACGTGTATTTGGCGCCTTCGAGATTCTCGCGCACCGTTTCAACCGAACCGTCATCCCTGTAGGGCGCAAGGTCCGCCTCCATCGTCGGCATCCAGTTGCCGAGGAAGATGTCAATGTCGCCCTTTTTGAGCGAAGTATAAGTCACCGGAACCGAAAGAATCTTGATGTCGGTTTCATAGCCAAGCGCATCCAGAACAGCTGTCGTCGCGGCGGTGGTGGCGGTGATATCCGTCCAGCCAACGTCGGAGAAATTCACTGTCTTGCAGCTTTCTGGTTCGGCAGCAAACACCTGCGCGGAAAAGGCGGCTGTGATCGCCAGTGCCAATATTGAAGTTTTGATTGATGTCATAGCGGACCCCCCATTTTGGATTGTCATTTCATATAGGCTGGCCGCATCGCGCCACAAACGCAGCGGATTTGCAAGCTTTTATTGAATGAATGTTCAAAATAAATTGATTTTTTGGTAATGACACGCCCATAATGCGCGTTCAAGCTGAAAATAGGGGAAGAATATGCCCAAAGTTGGGATGGAGCCGATCCGGCGACGATCACTGGTCGAAGCCGCGATATCAGCAATCCATGCGCGCGGCTCCCTCGACATTACTATCCGGGATATCGCACTCAGAGCAGGTGTATCCCAAGGGCTTGCGCATCACTATTTCGGCAGCAAGGATGCCCTCATCGTATCCGCCATGCGCCACCTCCTGACCGAATATGGAAAGCAGGTGCGGATGGAAATCAAGAAGGTGGGAACGCCCCGCGACAGGATCTCAGCGATCATCAGGGCGAGCCTCGGCCGCGATCAGTTCAAGCCGGAAACTGTTTCCGTATGGCTGGTCTTTTATGTTCATGCACAGGTTTCAGACGAAGCGCATGCACTGCTTTGGGTCTATTCCCGCCGGCTGAGCTCAAATCTGGTACACAATCTAAGGCCGTTGGTGGGGGAAGAGGCACATACGGTCGCGGAAGGAATCGCCTCGCTGATCGACGGGCTCTACATCCGCAAGGCGCTTGGCAGCTTCAACAGGGATGAAAGCGCCGAGCAACTGGTCGAAGATTATGTGCAAAAGCATATAGAAGGTCGGGGATAACCGGGCGGCGGTGTTTTTGTGGATCGCCGGTAGCACTAAAGTCGGCGCAAGATCAACAAGACTTCAGGCCGGGCTTTGGCAAAACTCTATTTCAGCTATTCGGCGATGAATGCCGGCAAATCGACGTTGCTGCTGCAGGCTTCCTACAATTACCGGGAACGGGGCATGCACACGCTGCTGTTCATCGCGGCGCTGGACGCGCGCGCGGGCAAGGGCAAGATCGGCTCGCGGATTGGCCTGGAATGTGATGCCATACCCTTTTCGACCAATGATGACCTCTACACCCGAATAGTCGCCGAGCAGACAGACCACGACATTGCCTGCGTCTTTGTCGATGAAGCCCAGTTCATGACCGAAGAGCAGGTCTGGCAACTGGCGCGCACGGCGGACCGTCTGGACATTCCTGTCATGGCCTATGGTCTGCGGACAGATTTTCAGGGGCAGCTGTTTCCGGGCTCGAAGGCCTTGCTGGCCATTGCCGATACTTTGCGCGAAATCAGAACCATCTGCGAATGCGGTCGCAAAGCAACGATGGTCGTGCGGCTCGGTCCTGACGGTCGGCCGCTCAAGGATGGTACACAAATTTGTGTGGGTGGAAATGAAACCTATGTCTCGCTGTGCCGTCGCCACTGGGAAGAAGCAATGGGCCGGGTCGAGCCATCAAATGATCACGCATAAACCGGTTGCGCTCTAGAATTTGGCCGCAATTGGCGAATATTCAGAGTGCGGCATATTGCCAATAGGTATGTTTTTTGGGGGTCCGCCATTGATAGCGGGTGCCAAAAGGGATAATGACGGCCGATTAGGACCAAGGAGGGATCCATGCAGTTTCGAGTTTTTGCAGCCGTGACAATTACGGCAGCTGTTCTTGCCGCGCCGGCTCTGGCAGACGGCGATGCTAAAAAAGGCGCCAAAGTTTTCCGCAAGTGCAAAGCCTGCCACGTGGTTGATAACGAGAAAAACAAGGTCGGCCCGCATCTGGTCGATGTCATCGACCGTCCGATCGCCAATGTCGAAGGTTTCAAGTATTCGAGTGCGATGATCGAGTTCGGTGGAGACGACAAGGTCTGGGACATTGAGACACTGACGCTTTATCTGAAAAAGCCGAAGGATTTCATCAAGGGAACCAAAATGGCCTTTGCCGGGCTGAAGAAGGACAAGGACATCGACAATATCATTGCCTATCTTCAGGATCCGGAAGCTGCAAAATAGCTTCGAATCATGCATTTCAAATCAAGAACGCGCCCTCATGGCGCGTTTTTTGTATCTGCAGAATTGTCTCGGAATATTTTAACTTGATATCAAGAGGTTAGTGAGAATTGTGTGGCGCGCCGGGTTCCAAATTGCGGTCGGTGCGGCGGCTTTCTGACAGTGGTGGTTGTGGATTTGCAGACTTGCAGTTGCATCCTCCAACACCAACATAGAAAATACGCAAGGATAAAAACACAGGCGCGCAGGCGGCTGGATATGGTTTGTCGTCAACATGAAAGGCAAATCAATGTATAGATGTGCTGGTTGATAACCATCGTCCGGAACGACCGGGTCAATAAAGGGGGTATTTTATGGCAACGCTTCAAAATCTCGATTCGGAAATTGAAAAGACCCGGGGCATTGTCGACGATATGCGCTCGAAGATCGAACAGTCCGGCGTTGTTCTGGAGAAATTCTCCAAAGCCGAGACCAAACTCGGAGATGCCGAGTTCGACATCGAGAATGCGCGCATTGAGGATGTCATCAAGCAGCAGAAGGTCATGGAATCGAACATCGCCGATCTGATTATCGGGCTGGAAGATGCGACCAATGTCTTTGGGGCGGAATTCGAGAGCATGAAGAATTTTTCCGGATGGGAGAAATTCGTCGGTGTATTTTCGAAACAGCGCATGCAGCGCCTTCGCACCGACCGCGTCCGCAATATGTCGCTGGCCGGAAACCTCCAGGAACTGCTGGCAAAATCGGATGCAATTGTCGGCATCCTGAAAGAGCAAAAGAGCATTCTCGACGAGCGTTACAAGACCTCCGAAGCAAGCCTTGTGGACGTGATCGAGCGCCGAAAGGGCGCGATGGCGGAAATGGAAGCCGTGCAAAAACGCATCGACGAACTCAATCCGCTGCTGATGGATCTGGAAAACCGCATTGGCGCGTCGACGGATCAGCAGGAGCGGACCGAACTTGAAGGCGAGCGCTCGCAACTCGCCAACGAATACAACGCGTCACAGGCCAAGGAGCAGGAGTTGCTGGCGGAGAGCCAGACGCTTGAGCGCTACACGTCGATGTTCCAGACCTTTGTCGATTCCCTCAACAACCAGATCGCGGCGCAAAACACGTTGATCAACAAGCTCAATATCGACACCGAGCAGCGCATCGTCCTTTACAAGGCGCTTGAAGACTCTTTGAAAACCGCAGCACAGCAGGATGTCGCGCACAAAATAAACACGCTCGGCAGTCAGGTCGACACGGCTGCCGAAGAAACCATGGCCGGCATTGGTTCGGCCGCGCAACGCCATATCGGCGATCTGCTGGAAATGCACGAGAAAAACATGCTTGCCACGCAGGATATCCAGCGGCGCAAGAAGCTTGCCGATGATGCATTCGCGCGGCGGTTTGGCGAAGTGATGGAAAAACACAATGCAGCCGATTATGTGCAGGTCTGACGCGATATAAGATGAGTAGTCAAAGTGGTCAGGTGGAGCGTTATTTCGGTGCTGTCAACAGTGCGTTGAGCGGCCTCGATTCCTTCCTGGCGGATGAGAAATCACCACTCTACAAACACAAGCTGATCGGGCAGGTCGTTGTGCCCTATGTCGAGCGGCTGATGCAGACATTCTCCTGCTGGCAAAACCGTATCGGATTTGCCGACACTTTTCGAATCTCCCGCGCCGAAAGCGGATTTCCCACTTACCACAACGTGCTTGAACTCGATAATGACCGTCAGACAGCCGAGGAAAGGCTGGATGCAATACCCTCGGCGGGCGAATTGCGACAGGAGATGGTCGATTTCATTTTGCGGCAAAAGACGTTTCCAACGAAGTTGCAGTCAAGAATGGCCGAGCGCTCCTATCTGGAGGCGATTCAAAAAGGCGAGGTGTTTGCACCGTTCATTTTGCCAGAAACAGTCAGAGTTTCGGCCAATCCAAAGACGATGCGCCCCTATTATGTGGTGCACTGGGCCACATTCGACGGAACCCAGTCGCTGCCGATCGTCTATATGGCGACCATTGAGGATTCCAACAGCAAACTGTGCGAGATGCTGGTGTTGCCGAACGGCAAGCTCAATCCGAAGATCACCGTCCCACTACCGGTCGACGGGTTGCTCAATCCTGAGCTTGCAAACCGGTTTGATGAATTTGCCAGAAGCAACAGCGCCTATTCGTTGACGCCGGCCACAATTGCCGGCAATCTGGACAAGGACTTTGATGAGCTGCATCCCAAACAACTGCGCCGCTTTGTGCTCGGGCCGTTCTATTCGGCGGGTGTCACCGAACACAACTCCAAGGTGACCGACATTCTTGCGAAGGTGCAAAATCCGGAAAATGCCTGGATGCTGACATGGACCCTCCAGGAAATCCTCGCCGCGTCGGAGCGTCCGGCGAAGCGCGGTCTTTGGAGTTCTGAGCCGGCGCGGCAGGAGTTTCACATCGAAACCAGCGACCTCGAGGCGGCCCGGCAGGGTGTGAGCTACTATGAAAAACATGCGCTTGTGCCGCATGACGCCTATCAGGCGCTCTATGCCAGCGGCGAGGCGGACAATGTCTTTCGCGGCTTCAAGGTGCATGTCATTTCCGGCAACCAGATTACCAGCGGGGTGTGATCAATGAGCCAGAACGCAGGTCTGACCACGGTGCATGAAGACGACATTCAGAAGCACCGCAGTACGGCGCAAAGCATGGTTACGCGGATGGTCATCCTGCAGCGTGACGATGGCCGTTCGCGCAGCAGCCTGGCCGGAACGGGCCGGCGGTTCGTGTCGACTGTCTCCACCGGATCGGCGCGCCGCACCCGCGAGATCGAGCTTGTAAAAACGGTCGCAGCGATCCATCCTGACGATCCGATGCTGTCGATTGCGCAGCACAGTGTTCTGTTTCGCGCGCGGCGCGGGCTGGCCGTCGCCTTGGCGCTGTCGGATGTATATGCGAAACAGAGCGATCTTGAATCGCTGCAGGCGCAAAATTCGGCTGCGCCGCTTTCCGGTGAGGCGGCAACGCACTTCAAGGCGCTTCTGTCCGCCTCGGGTTATGTCGCGGCATTTTCATTCGCCGCTTATCTGCTCCAGCTGCTTGGAAGCGAAGGCGAACCCGTCAACGATACCGAGGAACCGGATTTTCTGTTCGATACGCCGCAGGATGCGCTGAAATCAATGCTGGCCGGGCTGGATGATGCGCTGAGCGGTTCGGCGGACGATGCAACGCTGACCTCGCGTGCCAAGGCGTTTGCGCGCACCGCAATAGACGGGCTGCTGCAACGGCGTTCGCGGTTCGACGGCCTGTCCGACTTTGCCGAAGTGCATATCCGCATCGAACAGGACGACTTTACCCTGGACGGCTTCGATGTGGCGCCCGGCGAGCGGCGCAAGCCCTTGTCGATGAGCTTCAAGCAGCCCGACGAGATCATCGGCAACCACATCGCCAAATATCAGGCGATGAAACTCGCCAAAATGCTGATGGCTTACGATTTCGACCGGCAGATGAACCCGTTTGTCGACCTTGGCGGGTTTCTATTCACCTTCATCGGCGACGGCATGCCGGGCACCGGCAAGACCATCCTCATCCAGATGATCGCCGGGCTGATCAATGATTATTGTCAGGTAGCCGGCTACCCGTTCCACTACGAGAATTTCGGTGTCGACCGGATTTCCTCCTATCAGGGCAAGTCGGGCCAGAACTGCAAGGGCTTTGTGGACAACGTCATCAACCCCCGTGCCATCGGCTTCGGCACGGTCGACGATATCGACCAGATTGCGGCACGGCGTGCGGACGACCGTGCATCGGCGGGTCAGCACGAGGTGACAGCCGTTCTGATGGAGAGTTTTGCCGGCGCCTCGACCGTCATTCGCGGCAACTGCGCGTTCGGCATGTTCTCCAACTATCCGGAAAATGTCGATGATGCGCTGCGCCAGCGCGCCGGGGCACGATGGCTGGTGGACGGTCCGCAAAGCCGCAATGACTATATCGACATCTTTGTGCTGCTTGCCGGCAGCAATCACGACATACCGCTCGGCAAGCACGATCTCTATTCAGGCCAGCAGATCAAGAAGGCGGTTTCGGCATCCTATGCCGGGCATGACCGGCCGAAAGAAGACGGCCTGATCGCGGTCTGGGAGCGGTTTGAAAAGGAGCATGGCGATGTTTCAACCATGGCCGGCGTTGGCGGCTACCTTCACCGTATCAAGCTGGCAGAGCCGCGTTTTACCGGCCGGGCGATCAAGAACATTACCGATGCCATCAAGATGCGGGCGATGGATATCGAACTACCGGACGCGTGGTTTGAAACGCCTGAAGCCTTCATGCACAAGCCCTATGATGAAAAGACGTCGATGATCGAGGAGCTTCGCGGGCCCTTTTCGATCGAGATGGTGATTCAGGAGATCAACCGCTATGCCGACTCAGAATTCCGATACACGGATAAGTCGGACGATGCCGCCGTGGAAGAGATCATCAGACGTGAACGCCAGCGCGAGAAAGCGGTGCGGGAAATCGAATCCATGAAGCGCGACGGCCACTGGGACGCCTGATGAAACTTCTGGTTAAACACGATCTGATATTCGGCCAGTTGCTGGAAATTACCGAGCCGCATCTGGTCGAGCGCTACAACAAGGCGTTGCAGGCCTTCGGGCTGCCGGGGACCGCGCTGACATCCTTCCGGATCGACATGACCGGCTTTTCGCCGGAAATCGCCGATGAGCTGGATGACCAGCAATATCTAGACCCAAATGCAGTCAATAGGCGCTTCATCATTTTAACCCCGGCGCAGGAGAGCCTGCCGGTGGTGCACACCAGCTTTTCCAACACGGGTTCATTGATGCACGCCTTTTTTGACGCAAACCGGCGCGCCATTCATGCGGTGACCATCCGCGATGTGCTGTATGGAGAAATTGGCGAAGAGGTTGCGCATGTCGAGGACATCGAAGACCTTCTGTCCATTCAGGAGGTGAATTTCGAAGTGCTGACCGCCGACAACATGCTGGGCAAGGCCGAGGAACTGCGCCAGCATTGCGACAGGCTTCTGGACGCACCCAATGCCTGGCGTGACGATGCGATGATCGAGCGCATGGTGGAACTCGCAGGCCAGACCGGCGATATCAGACAGAATGCACTGGTTCCCGAGAAAGTCATCTTTCGGCATGATGCCTTCTGGTCCGGTCATTTTGGCGGAATATTCGTCTTTCTCGATGGTAAATCGACAACCGTGATCTGCGATCCGAAAGCGCCGGGTTTCCGTCGTTCGCGCCCCTGGCAGGTCAGCTATATTCCGCTCGACGACCACGAGCATATTTTTGAGTTCCTGCAAAAGTCCGGCCGGATCGAACTCCCGCATGCGTCGTGGACCTTACAGTCCGGATATCTGGATCATCGGACGGATATGCTGCTTTTATCGCTTATTCACAAACACGATCCGGATGTGCGTTTCGAGCGGGTGGATGCGATCTGGCTGCAGACATGGATCCACCGAAATGCCAAGACGGTTGCCGAGGACGGGCGCTATCCGTTCCTGCAGGCGGCGGAAAGGCAACTCAGGGCCGATGGCGCCTTTCCGATAAAGGAAGCTGACATTGCGGACCGCTTCATGCTCATCCGTGCCAAGCCGGACCATGAAGACTGCTGGCTGATCAACCGGCTTCTCAGCGTCATGGTGCCATCGGATTTTGTCAGCCGTTTCGTGTTCGACAAGCACGGTTTCTACGAAGAATATGAAACCTACAGCGAAGACTTTCGCGCTCATGTCGTGAATACGCTTTTAAACACCTATCTGAAAGACAAGTCGGCGTTCCGCCGGCGTCTCTACGGATTTGAAGAGGACATCACCGATGCTTGATCCGATCATAGCGTTTTTCGAGCGAGTCTTTACATGGATAGGGCACGGTATCGGACTGGTTATCGCCTGGATATTGTGGCCATTCATCGCTGCCACGCGGTGGTACCGGAGCAAGGGATTTATCCTGAGAACGGTGGTCGGCGGGCTGGTGCTGATCGTTGTCGTGCTCTACGCCATATTCATCTGGCGGACGCTTTGGATCCGTGGTTTTGATCCCGACTATGTCAACGCCTATAATCTCGAAGAAAAGGGCACCAAAGCCGGTGATCAGCCGTCGATCGAAAACAGTGATGCAACGACGAGAACCTGCAGCCGATCCGTCATCGTCGATGTGACGGCCGACCTGATCGAATTCAATATCGACACAAATGCGTGGATATCGTCGACGCTGCTCTACAAGGCTGGTCTATTCGGGCTGCCTTGGGACGCAACGCCATATCTGGACAACAAGGCATCCTTTCAGCGCGGCGTGCATCAGGCAGTCCAGCGCACTGCCGTCGAACTGGTCGATGCACTTGGCCGGGTACGCGGAACATCGGCAGTAGACGAAGATCTTGCCCGGGCGCGTGGCCGCATCCAGTACGACCAGTACACCTGGTATATCAGCACAAAACAGTTCGGAATTCTGACGCCAACGCCCAGTGCCTACCGCGAGGCGCGCGATCTTCTTCGCGACTTCAATGACCGGCTTGAGGACTGCAACGCGGTGTTCGATGCGCGGGCGGACAATCTCATCCGGTTCCTCGACCGCATCGCCAGCGACATCGGCTCGACCTCGGCGGCGCTGCGCGACCGGTCGGCAAAAAGCAATGCCGGCTGGTTCGACACACGCGCCGACAACCAGTTCTGGTTCACCTACGGCCAGCTTTATGCCTATTACGGTATATTGAAAGCGGCGCATGCGGATTTTGGTGACGTCATCAAGAGCCGGCAGCTCGAAGACGTCTGGAACACGATGGAAGAACAGCTCAGGGCTACGCTGTCGCTGGATCCGGTGATCGTTTCCAATGGCAGGGAGGACGGCTGGATCATGCCGTCGCATCTTGCAACGGTCGGATTTTATCTGCTGCGGGTGCGCTCAAACCTCGTTGAGATTCGGTCCATATTGGACCGGTAGCCATTAGGGCAACGGCCGGTTTCAGACCGGAATGTATGCGGTGTTCTTGACCTCTTCCATAACCGCGTAAGTGTGGGTTTCGCGTACACCGGGAAGGGTTAGGATGACGTTCGACAGGAATGCCCGATAGGCCGCCATGCCCTGCACACGGGCCTTGACGAGATAGTCGAAGCCGCCGGCAACCATGTGGCACTCCATCACGTCGTCACTGCGTCTGACCGCATCGGCGAAGGCCTCGAACACATCGGCTGTTGTGCGGTCCAGCTTGATCTCCACGAAAACCAGCATGTCCCTGCCGAGTTTTACCGGCGACAGGCGGGCCGAATAGCCTTCGACAAAGCCCTCTCGAGCAAGGCGCTTGACCCGCTCGGCCGTGGCCGTCGGCGACAGGTGGATATGATCGGCGAGTTCAATGTTGGAGAGCCTGCCGTCGCGCTGAAGCAGACGGAGGATTTTGCGGTCTGTCTGATCGATTTCTTTCATTGTTCACCATGGTTCGTACTATTTGTAGTGTATAACGCAGAATTTTGCGCAAATATTAGTGACCAAAACGGTCCATGTCGAGATATTATTGCGGAAACGCCGGAGAAATCGAATGAACGCCCCACTTTCAACTGTTGTGCCGCAGTTTCAGGCACCCTATGCCGCAGACGATGACGGCCTGATTGCGGAATTCGCCAGGCAACTGCACCTCGACGCGCAGCAGGACGCAAATATCGACAAGCGCGCGACACGTTATGTCGAAGCGATACGCAACAACGCCGGTTCGATCGGCGGGGTCGAGGATTTCCTGCGCGAATACGGCCTGTCGACGCCCGAGGGGCTGGCGATGATGGTGCTTGCCGAAGCGCTGCTGCGGGTGCCCGACGCGAGCACCCAGGACAAGCTGATCGAAGACAAGCTGGAGGAGGGGAACTGGAGCGAACAGGACGGCCATGGCGACACATGGTTTGTTGCTGCCTCGGCCTGGGCGCTGGGTGTGACGGCACGGGTGATCAAGCCCGGCGAAACACCTGAATCGATGCTTCAGGGTTTGGTCAAACGGCTTGGACTGCCGACGGTGCGCACGGCGACAAAACAGGCGATGCGCTTTCTCGGCCACCATTTTGTCCTCGGCGAAACGATCTCGGCGGCGCTCTCCCGTGCAGCCAAAAACGAAGCACGCGGTTATCGGCATTCCTTCGACATGCTCGGAGAAGGCGCACGCACGGCTGCCGATGCGAAACGCTACTGGCAGTCCTATGCGGATGCCATCGAGGCCATCGGCAAAGCCGCAGGCAAGCGGGAACTGCCGGAGCGCATGGGCATTTCCGTCAAACTCTCGGCGCTGCATCCGCGTTATCACGCAACCCACCGTGCGCGGGTTCTGGACGAGCTCGTTCCAAGCGTTCTGAAACTGGCGCAGCGCGCCAAGGCCCACAATCTCAATTTCACCATCGATGCGGAAGAGGCCGACCGGCTGGAACTTTCGCTTGAGGTGATTTCAGCCGTATTCTGCGATCCGTCGCTTGCCGGCTGGGATGGCTTCGGTCTCGCCGTGCAGGCCTATCAGAAGCGGGGCCCGCAGGTCATCGACTTTGTCGACGCGCTGTGTCGGCATACCAGCCGCAAAATGATGGTGCGGCTTGTAAAGGGCGCCTATTGGGATACCGAGATCAAACTCGCCCAGGAACGCGGGCTGGACGATTATCCGGTCTATACGCGCAAGGCGGCAACGGACGTGTCCTATCTCGCCTGTGCCCGCAAAATGCTCGATGTGCGGGAGCGGATCTTTGCACAATTTGCCACCCACAATGCGCTGACCGTAGCGATGATCCTGGAAATGGCCGGCGATGATCGCACAGGCTTCGAATTCCAGCGGCTGCACGGCATGGGCGAGGCGCTTTACGAATCCGTGCAGGAAAACAACGTTCCGGTGCCATGCCGCATTTATGCGCCGGTGGGCGGCTATCGCGACCTGCTCGCCTATCTCGTTCGAAGGCTTTTGGAAAACGGCGCCAACTCGTCGTTTGTGGCCGTTGCCGGCGATACCAGCGTGCCGGTCAGCGAGCTTCTTGAACGGCCACTCGATCAGCTTGGTTTTGCCGGCGGTAAAAGCGCGCGGCACAGTGACATTCCGCTGCCCTTGCAGATCTATGACGACCGGCAAAACAGCGCCGGCGTTGAATTCGGCCATGAAAGCGAACTGACGGCACTGACCACCGGAATGGGAAAAGCGGAAACCGCCGTCAAGGCACATCCGCTCATTCCGGGCGTCAAGGCTCATCGGGGTGGTGTCGATGTGCGTTCACCGGCGCAGCCTGACCGCGTCGTCGGAACCATCGCACAAGCCAGCCTGGGCGACATTGACGCGGCAATGCGCTCTGCGCGCGGCGGCTTCAAAAAATGGTCACGGACGCCTGTCGATGTACGCGCTGCCGCCCTGGCGCGGGCAGGAGACATGCTTGAGGAGGAACGCGACCGCTTCATGGTGCTTCTGTCGCTGGAAGCCGGCAAGACGCTGGATGACGGCATTGCCGAGATCCGCGAAGCCGTCGATTTCTGCCGCTACTATGGCGGGCAGGCGAGCGGCCTCTTCAAGGAAGCCAAAATCATGCCCGGTCCGACCGGCGAAGAAAACCGCTACGGATGGCGCGGGCGCGGCGTCTTCGCCTGTATCAGCCCGTGGAACTTCCCGCTGGCCATTTTCCTTGGCCAGGTCACCGCGGCCCTTGCCGCCGGCAATGCTGTGATTGCAAAGCCGGCCGAACAGACGCCGCTGATTGCCTTTGAGGCGGTTCGCCTTCTGCATAAATGCGGCGTGCCGGAAGATGTGCTGATCTACCTGCCGGGCGACGGCGAGATCGGCGCCGGGCTTGTTGCCCATCCGCACATTGACGGTGTGGCCTTTACCGGTTCGACCGGCACGGCGCGCGCCATCAACCGGACAATGGCTGCCAAGGACGGGCCGATCGTGCCGCTGGTGGCTGAAACCGGCGGGCTCAATGCCATGATCGTCGATGCAACGGCCCTGCCGGAGCAGGTGGCGGACGACGTCATCATGTCGGCCTTTCGCTCTGCCGGTCAGCGCTGTTCGGCGCTTCGCCTGCTGTTTGTGCAGGATGATGTCGCCGATCGCATGCTGGACATGATCGAGGGCGCGACCCGCGAACTGCATCTCGGAACACCGCAAAATGCCGATACCGATGTCGGACCGATTATCGACGAAGGCCAGCGGTCGATGCTTGCGGCGCATATCGAGGCGATGGGCAAAACACAGAAGGTCCGTTTTGCCGGGACGGCGCCGAAAGAGGGCACCTTTTTTGCACCGCACATTGTCGAACTCGACAAAGCCTCGGCGCTGAAGGAAGAGGTATTCGGCCCGATCCTGCATGTGGTGCGCTGGAAAGCCGGCACGCTCGACACCGTGCTCGACGATATCGCTGCCACCGGCTACGGGCTGACGATGGGCGTCCACACACGGATCGAGTCGCGCATTGCCAAGGTCCTCGACCGACTCGACGTTGGCAATATCTACGTCAATCGCAATACGATTGGCGCCGTTGTGGGCACCCAGCCCTTTGGTGGTTCGGGGCTTTCGGGCACCGGCTTCAAGGCCGGCGGACCGCATTATCTGTGCCGGTTCGCGCAGGAACAGGTGGTGTCGATCAACACGGCCGCCGCCGGTGGCAATGCCAGCCTGATGGCGATCGGCGACGAATAATTGTAGCGACGTGAAATTTTTGTTGAAATTTTCACGTCAATTCTGAATATCCTTTGAACAAACATTGCCGGTGGCCGCACATGCTGCAGTCACCGGTGTCGTATTTGGTGCATAAATCGGCAGTTTTTGGCCGGTCGGCACGGCAGATCCTGCGTTTATGTTGCGCCGGGCAGCCGTGGCGGTTGCGCAGCGCCAGATGAGGATAATGAATTATGGCCGACGTCAAATCCGATATTGAAATTGCACGTGCAGCAAACAAAAGGCCGATCATGGAGATTGGCGAGAAGCTCGGCATTCCGGGCGAAAGCCTGTTGCCCTACGGTCACGACAAGGCCAAGGTTTCAGCCGAATTCATTGCCGCCCAGAAGGACAAGCAGGACGGCAAGCTGATCCTGGTAACGGCCATCAACCCGACACCCGCGGGCGAGGGCAAGACAACGACAACCGTGGGGCTTGGCGACGGGCTCAACCGCATCGGCAAAAAGGCCGTTATCTGCATCCGCGAGGCTTCGCTCGGCCCGTGTTTCGGCGTCAAGGGCGGTGCAGCCGGGGGAGGCTATGCCCAGGTCGTGCCGATGGAGGACATGAACCTTCACTTCACCGGCGATTTTCATGCGATCACCTCGGCCCACAACCTTTTGTCTGCGATGATCGACAACCACATTTACTGGGGCAACGATCTCGGCATCGATATTCGCCGGGTGGCATGGCGCCGCGTTATGGACATGAACGATCGGGCACTGCGCGAAATCGTCTGTTCGCTGGGCGGTGTCGCCAACGGGTTTCCGCGGGAGGCCGGTTTCGACATCACCGTTGCATCGGAAGTCATGGCGATCCTTTGCCTTGCCAACGATCTGGCGGACCTGGAAAAACGTCTCGCCGATATCATCATCGGATACCGCCGCGACAAGACGCCGGTCTATTGCCGCGACATCAAGGCGGATGGCGCGATGGCCGTCCTGCTGAAGGACGCGATGCAGCCGAACCTCGTGCAGACGCTGGAAAACAACCCGGCCTTTGTCCATGGCGGTCCGTTTGCCAATATCGCCCATGGCTGCAACTCGGTCGTGGCAACGACAACTGCATTGAAACTCGGTGACTATGTTGTCACAGAAGCCGGATTTGGCGCCGATCTCGGTGCCGAGAAATTCTTCGACATCAAATGCCGCAAGGCGGATCTCAAGCCCGATGCTGCGGTCATCGTTGCCACAGTGCGGGCCATGAAAATGAATGGCGGTGTGAAGAAAGAGGATCTCGGCGCGGAAAATGTCGAGGCGGTCCAGCATGGATGCGCCAATCTCAGCCGGCATATCCAGAACGTCAAGAAATTCGGAGTTCCGGTGATTGTGGCCATAAACCATTTCATCTCCGATACGGACGCCGAAATGGCCGCCGTGCAGGACTATGTCGAAACGCTCGGAACCGAAGCGATCGTCTGCCGCCACTGGGCCGACGGTTCAGCCGGCATCGAGGAGCTCTCCCGCAAGGTGGTCGAACTTGCCGAATCCGGCACCTCGCAATTCGCGCCGCTCTACGCCGACGACCTGCCGCTCTTCGAAAAGATCGAAACGGTCGCCAAGGGCATCTACCACGCCTCCGAAGTCATCGCTGACAAATCCGTCCGTGACCAGCTTCACCAGTGGGAAGAACAGGGATACGGACACCTGCCGGTGTGCATGGCAAAGACGCAGTATTCCTTTTCGACGGATCCGAACCTGCGCGGCGCGCCCACCGACCACACCGTGCCGATCCGCGAGGTGCGGCTTTCCGCCGGAGCCGGCTTCATCGTGGTTATCACTGGGGCAATCATGACCATGCCGGGCCTGCCCCGCGTGCCGTCATCGGAAAAGATCCACCTCAACGAACGGGGCTATATCGAGGGCCTGTTCTAAGCGCGGGATGGTTCAATGCGGCGGGGTGTCTCGTCCGCATTGAGCCCAACGTGCCGGATGCTGCACTGCGTTTGATCTAGCGCTGAACACCAAAAGCGGTCATCGACGCGGTCGCTAATTGAATATTCTGGGATAATAATAATAACCCGACACTTGGCCCAAACGAGGAAGACAATATGAAACGTTTTGAGGGTAAAGTGGCCATTGTCACTGGCGCTGGCACCGGTATCGGGGCCGCAGTGGTCAAACGCCTGCATTCCGAAGGAGCCAAGGTCGCTCTTCTGGGACGCCGCATCGAACCGCTCGAAACCGCCGCAAAGGACTGTGCCGGGTTGGTTGTGCAGGCCGATGCTGCATCCGAGGCCGACATGACGCGCGCGCTAGCCACAATCAAAGATACGTATGGCCGGCTAGATGTTCTGGTTTGCAACGCAGGCGGCTTCGGCTTCGGCACATTGACAGAAACGACCGATGAAGACTGGGCGCTGTCTGTTCAGGCCAATCTAAATACCGCCATGGTCGCAACGCGGGTGTGCATGCCCGCATTGATCGCCAACAGGGGCAACGTACTGATCATGTCATCAATCGCCGGATTGGCGGCAGGTCCCAAGGCATGTGGATACATCACAATGAAACATGCGCTGATCGGTTTGGCCAAATCCATCACCCGTGATTTCGGCCCCAAGGGTGTACGCTGTAATACGATCTGCCCTGGCTGGGTGCGCACAGAAATGGCGGATTCCGAGATGGAAGAGCTTGTTAAGCACACCGACCTGACCACTATTGAGGAAGCGTATGCGCTCGTGACCAAGGATGTTCCGCTGGGCCGCCCTGCACGCTCTAAGGACGTTGCCAATGCTGTTGCATTCCTTTGTTCAGACGAGGCCGCGATGATCTCGGGGGCAACGCTGACGGTGGATGGCGGTGCTACAATTGTGGATGTGCCCACGATTGCTTTTTCGGGGTAGGCAACGGGGTTGCTGCTAGTGCGGCATTTCGCTGCAAACGCAATGCGCACACAGCCGCTAGTGGGACGCGTGCGGCGAAAGCTCACTTTATCCGTACGGCCGACATGTCACAGATCGCTGAATGGCGCGATGGGCAGATAGCGGAGTTTGCACTGCCGGCAGCGATCCCCATTGCGCCACCCGCGTCTTCCACCTCAGCGGTATTTTGCCGCGGTGATGAATTCACCGAAGGTTTCGCACCAGATCAACACGGTCGTGTACTGCGAGACGTCCACGCCCTGCGGCACGTCCAAAATGAAACCATCGAAGGTTTTCACGTCACCGACCAGTTTCGCATCGGCCTTGAGCGGAAGAAACCCGCCCTCGTTTTCGACGAATTGGCTGACAAGATAAACCTTGTAGTCCGGGCCGGGTGCAAGGCTTCCCTAGTGGATAATCTGGGTTGGCGTAAGGCTGATTTTGCCCTCACCCCAGTGCAGAAAGTCGCTGCCCTCGAGCTCGCGGGTGAATTCTGCGGAAAACAGTGCGTTTTGCGCCTTTTCCTCCAGCATTGCCGCATCGTGTGCTTCGGGTGCGGTCAAAATGGGAAGCAGATAAATCCCCAGCGCGAAGCCGACAGCCAGCACCGCTGCGTGAGAAATAACCAACAAGATCAATCGAAACATTCGACACTCCACTGCATATCCCACTTGCCCGACACTATAACAGTGTCGCCGGTGCGTCCACGCAGCGGATTGGGCAGCAAGCGCCCGGGCGCAATTGTCAGGCGGTGCGACGTTTAACGCTTTTCTATCGGTTTCAGACTAGCGATTGATCGCCAGATAGGCGTCGGCGATGTCGGCGTCGATGGACTTTGGAACCGGCACGACATAGTCGGAGTTCATGGCTTTTCCGCGGGCTATATATTCCAGACAGCGGGCTTGGAGAGCAAAGCCGAGGTCCATCGATTCAATCGAGTTGCCGAGCGGACGCGGTCCGGCGAGATTAGCCATGTGGCCGTCGCAGATGATGTGGATCGAGTGGTCGTCGTCGAGGCGCAGCGTCTCCATGGACTGTTCCTCGTTCTATTCGCGCCGCACAACCGATCTGCTCGCGCATAGTTCACTCACGGCGATTTCCGTCGGGAAATGTCCGCCATTGATCAGTATGACGCCGTCCTTGAAATCCGGGATATCCGCAGCCGTCACGATATTGACCGACCCTGTTTCGGTGACAATGATGTCGGCGTCGCCGACGGCCTCCTGACGAAGTGGTGTTCGGAACCCATCGAGATGCGCTTCGAGCGTCGTCACCGGATCGACATCGACTACGCTGACCACCGCGTTGGCGTTCCTGAAATTGGCGGCGACGCCTTTTCCGCAGGCGCCATAGCCGAAAACCGTGACACGTTTGCCGTTGGTCGAGCGATTGGTCAGGCGCATATAGCTTTCAAAAATGCTCTGGCCCACGGCGTGCCGGTTTTCCGCGAACTGCTTGATCGGGCTGTCATTGATGACGAGGATCGGTTTGTTCAACTGCTCTCGCATGGGTTCCAGCCGCATGCGACCGGATGCCGTCTCCTCGGTTCCGCCCAGCAGGTTTGGATAGGGATTTTCCGCGTATATGGCAAAGAGATCGCCGCCATTGTCGAGCAGCAGATCGGGTGTCTCGGCGACGATCTGATTAAGCGATAAATCGTGCACGGACTGATCGATGGTCTGTTCGGCAATGACCTCGATGCCATGCGCCAGAAGGTAGTCCACCGTTTCAGGCTGGGTGCTGCTGAGATTGCCAGTTGCAACCACGCGGGCGCCGCCTGACTTCAGCGTGCAGAGCAAAACGGCGGTCTTTGGTTCCAGGTGAATGCCTGTCCCGATCGTCAGATCCCGAAAAGGTCTGGTCTCACTGAATTCCCGTTCGATCCCGGTAAGCAGGCGGCAGCTCTCGCTGACCCACTCTATTCGCGATTTTGTAGTTCGATTATCCATTCGATCCACCCTGTGCCTGTATCCAGACCCGCAAAGCTTAGCCGATCGGGACGGCGAAACAAATCCGGCCTTCCGGCAGGTGCATTCATAACCGTCATTGAGGCAGGAAATTAGGAAACATATCTTGCGCTGGCACGCTTAGGGCGCTAACACGGGGCGATGGAACACACGCATAACATGAACAAGATCTGGTGGTGGGCTCGCTTATAGCGGCCGCAACCAGTTATGCGTAACATTTGCACAGCCGCTGAGGACCTTCCCGGCGGTTTTTTTGTGCGTGGAATTTGAGGATCGGATGAGATGACGGCAGCAAAAACAGAAGAAGACGGCGAGGTTTTCATTACGCGCGGCGGGGTGGAAATCAGCCGCACGCGCCGTGACACCGCCTATGCCGAAGCGATCGAGACCTATGTGGACGGGCTGGACAGCCGCCGGGGCGCGGTGTTTTCTTCAAATTACGAATACCCGGGCCGCTATACGCGATGGGATACGGCCATCATCGACCCGCCTTTGTCCATAACGGCAACCGGACGCGACATGCGGTTCGATGCCCACAATGAGCGCGGCGAGGCGCTGCTAGCGATTGTCGGGCGGCGACTTGAGCGTCTGTCTGAAATCACGATCGGCGAGCGGAAGGTACGCAGCATTTCACTAAAGGTCGCAGTGCCGGACCGTTCCTTTACCGAGGAAGAACGTTCGCGTGTTCCGACGGTTTTCAGCGTTTTACGTGCGGTCACCGACCTGTTTTTCAGCGAGGAAGACAGCAATCTCGGACTCTACGGGGCTTTTGGGTATGACCTCGCCTTTCAGTTCGACAGTGTGCCGCAGCATCTTGAGCGGCCCAGGAGCCAGCGCGATCTGGTGCTGTTTCTGCCCGACGAAATCCTAGTCATCGACCACTATTCGGCCCGCGCCTGGATTGACCGCTACGAGTTTTCACGCCGCGACCACACGACATCGGGCAAATCGCGCGAGACGGTGCCGGAGCCGTTTGTGGAATCTGAGGAAATGCCGCCGCGTGCCGATCACAGGCCCGGCGAATATGCCGAACTGGTTTCAAAGGCCAAGGAAAGCTTCAAGCGCGGCGATCTGTTCGAGGTTGTGCCGGGGCAGATGTTCTTCGAGCGCTGCGTCAGCAAGCCATCGGCCATTGCGCAGCGTTTGAAAACGACCAATCCGTCGCCCTATTCCTTCTTCATCAATCTTGGCGAGGGCGAATATCTCGTCGGCGCATCGCCGGAAATGTTTGTCCGGGTCAGCGGTCGCCGGGTCGAGACCTGTCCGATTTCCGGAACCATAAAGCGCGGCGACGATGCGATCTCGGATTCAGAACAGATCCTCAAGCTGCTCAACTCCAAAAAGGATGAATCCGAGCTCACTATGTGTTCGGATGTCGACCGCAACGACAAGAGCCGGGTGTGCGAGCCCGGATCGGTCAGGGTCATCGGCCGCCGGCAGATCGAAATGTATTCGCGGCTGATCCACACGGTCGACCATGTCGAGGGCCGTCTGCGTGACGGCATGGACGCGTTCGACGCGTTTTTGAGCCATGCATGGGCTGTGACGGTGACGGGCGCGCCGAAACTGTGGGCCATGCGGTTTATCGAGGAACATGAAAAAAGTCCGCGCGCCTGGTATGGCGGGGCGATCGGTATGGTCAATTTCAACGGTGACATGAACACGGGCCTGACGCTGCGCACCATTCGCATCAAGGATGGAATTGCCGAAGTCAGGGCCGGCGCGACGCTGCTGTTCGATTCAGACCCGGACGAAGAAGAAGCCGAAACCGAACTGAAGGCGTCCGCCATGCTCGCGGCGATCCGCGACGCGGGTCAAAGCAATGAGCAAGCGACGGCTCGCGGTGCGGCCAAGGTGGGCGAAGGTGTCAAAATCCTGCTTGTCGATCACGAGGATTCCTTCGTTCACACGCTGGCGAATTACTTTCGCCAGACAGGAGCAACGGTAACGACAGTACGAACGCCGGTGCCCGAGGATGTCTTCGACAGCGTCGATCCGGATCTGGTCGTGCTTTCGCCGGGGCCCGGCACGCCGAAGGACTTTAATTGCAGGGCAACAATCAAAATCGTGCGAAAGCGCGGATTGCCGCTCTTCGGCGTGTGTCTCGGCCTGCAGGCGATCACCGAAGCCTATGGCGGTGAATTGCGTACGCTGGCGGTGCCGATGCACGGCAAGCCGTCGCGGATCCGGGTCTGCGATCCTGGCATTGTGTTTTCCGGTCTCGGCAATGAGGCGACGGTCGGGCGTTACCATTCGATTTTTGCCGATCCGTCGACCTTGTCCAAGGATTTTACCGTGACCGCCGAAAGCGAAGACGGCACGATTATGGGCATCGAGCACTCCAGGGAGCCGGTGGCTGCCGTACAGTTTCATCCCGAATCCATCATGACGCTGGGTCAGGATGCGGGCATGCGGATGATCGAGAACGTTGTTGCCCATATGGCGCGGCGGGTGAAATAGCGTCGACAGGATCGGACAATTGCCTGTTGCCGTTGATCAAAGTCGCGGTTATAACTCCGCCCATGATGATACAGACGGTCGATGCAATCTGGATGAACGCCGAGGAACGCGCAGTGGCGCGGGCCGCGTTTTCGCACGACCTACTGCTTCTCGGCCTTACTGGCGGTCGCCGGGCTCGTTAGAGGAGCGTCCGGCGGTCGATACGCCGCAGGCATGAGCTCCTTTCTCCTTTACAGACGAAGATCAAAGGCCTTACAGGCACAGCCTCATCCAATGCACATGACGCAGCGGCGGGGCTGAGAGATAAACGAGAGACGCAATGACAGATCCATCATCCACCTCGAATGGCACCGCCGGAATGGCGCATGCCGCGCGCAAATATCAGCCCTATCCGCTGACCGGTCTTGAGGACCGCACCTGGCCTTCAAAACGCATCGAAGAAGCACCGATCTGGTGTTCTGTCGATCTGCGCGACGGCAACCAGGCGCTGGTCAATCCGATGGGGCATGACCGCAAATCACGCATGTTC
The DNA here is from genome assembly GCA_024244645.1 of Hyphomicrobiales bacterium. GTDB lineage: Bacteria > Pseudomonadota > Alphaproteobacteria > Rhizobiales > Rhizobiaceae > Hoeflea_A. The sequence continues at coordinate 41,430 of JAAEOH010000292.1, read as the reverse complement.
CAGCTGCTGCTCGACATGGGCTTCAAGGAAATCGAAATCGGATTTCCTTCGGCCTCGCAAACGGATTTCGACTTTGCACGCTGGTGCATTGAAGATCATGACGTGCCGCGGGACGTGTCGCTCCAGGTGCTGGTGCAATGCCGGCCGGAGCTGATCACCCGAACCTTCGAATCTCTTGAAGGCGCACACCGGCCGATCGTGCATTTTTATAATTCCACCAGCGAACTGCAGCGCCGTGTCGTCTTTGCCAAGGACGTTGCCGGCATCAAGCAGATTGCCGTCGATGCCGCCAAGATGGTGACCGATATGGCTGCCAAGGCCGGCGGCGGTTACCGTTTCCAGTATTCGCCCGAGAGTTTTACCGGAACGGAACTGGAAGTGGCGCTGGAAATCTGCAATGCGGTCACCAACGTGGTTCAGCCGACGGCCGACAACAAGCTGATCATCAATCTGCCGTCGACTGTAGAGATGTCGACACCCAATATTTACGCTGATCAGATCGAGTGGATGTGCCGGCAGTTGGACAATCGGGAAAATCTGATCATCTCGCTGCACCCGCACAATGACCGCGGCACCGGGATCGCCGCCACTGAACTTGCCCTGATGGCCGGTGCGGACAGGGTTGAAGGCACGCTGTTCGGCAATGGCGAGCGGACCGGCAATGTCGATGTCGTGACGCTGGCGCTGAATATGTATACGCAGGGTATTGATCCGCAGATGGACTGCACCGATATCCAGCGGATCAAGAGTGTTTATGAATATTCCAACCAGATGGTGATCCCTGAACGTCACCCCTATGTCGGCGAACTGGTCTATACGGCCTTTTCCGGTTCGCACCAGGACGCGATCAACAAGGGGATGAAAGCGATCCGGTCGGCCAATACGGAAATCTGGGAAGTGCCCTATCTGCCGATCGATCCGCAGGATGTGGGCCGGACATATGAGGCGATCATCCGCATCAATTCCCAGTCCGGCAAGGGCGGAATCGCTTATGTTCTGCATGAAGACTACGGGCTAAACTTGCCACGCGCCCTGCAGGTCGAGTTTCAGGGAGACGTTCAGCGTATCACCGAAGAAGCCGGCCGCGAATTGCCGTCCAAGGAGATATATGAGCGTTTTATCGAGCGTTATGTCGAGCAACCGGGTGCACGTCTTGCCTATGTGGATCACCACACATATCCGTCGACGGAGATCAAGGGTGTGCGCGAGGTCGAGGCGCTGATCAGCGACGGCGGCCAGGAGATCAAGATCAACGGGCAGGGCACCGGCCCGATCGACGGGTTCGTCCATGCGCTCTCGCAGCACATCGGTATCGATCTGACAGTCGCCGAATATTCGGAACATTCCCTGCAGCATGGCGCCAATGCCGCTGCCATCTGCTACATGGAAATGGAGCACCCGGGCGGCAAACTCTTTGGTGTGGGCATCAGCACAAACATCGTTGCTGCTTCACTCGAGGCCGTGGTTTCGGCGGCCAATCGGTTGCTCAGCAAAAACTGAACCAGCGGCGCCAGAGCCTGACAGGAGGGATCGACATTGGACGCCGTGGCGACCGAAGCATTGTTTGCAGTCGAAGAAGGGCAGGGCGAGAGCGCTCCCATCGTCTTTCTGCACGGCTTCGGCGCGGGCGCCCATGTGTGGGCGGATGTGCAGAACGCCTTTGCGGGTGAACTGCATACGCTTGCCTACGACCTTCCCGGTCACGGTCGCTCGCTGAACGCGACCGGCTTCGAACGATCCAGAAAAATGGCCGGCGCCATCACCGAGGACCTTGCAGGCCGCGGCGTCGGCAAGGTTCATCTTGTCGGTCATTCGATGGGCGGTGCGGTGGCTACGCTGATTGCTCTGCGAACGCCGGATATCGTCGCCTCGATGACGCTGCTTGCGCCGGGCGGCTACGGTCCGGAAATCAATCATTGCCTGCTGCGCCGTTATGCAATCGGCTACAACGCGGGACGAAATGCTCGGCGCGCTCGAAAACATGTTCGGCTGGAACAGCGATATTCCGACACCGTTGGTGGATGCTCTTGTTGCAAGCCGCGGAACGGCGGGCTCGGTTGGCAAATTGAACCTCATTCTCGACCGGATGTTCAAGCGGCAGCGCGACGATCTGGTGCAGGGCACCTTCCGGCGCAACGAACTCGCCGAACTTCCGATGCCGGTCAAGGTGCTTTGGGGCACGCAGGACCGCCTGCTGCCGACACGTCAGGCGCATCGCCTGCCGCCGATGTTTGCGGCGCATGTTTTCGAAAACACCGGCCACATGCTGATTGAGGAGCGTGGGGCGGATGTGGTTGCGCTCATCCGGCAGAATATCAGGGCGACCGATCTTTAAGCCAGGATCATATTTCCCGATTGCAATGACGTTGAGACCTCTGGCACAATCTTGAGTCACATTCAAAATTGACTAGATATGATACGATATGATAGTTTATCGTAACATGTCGTATCAAACACATGTGACTTTAAGATGCACGACGATATCCAGCAAGAAGCGATCGGCCTGTTCAACGAAGTCGGTGAGGGATTTACACTCGATCAACTTCAGGCCCGAACCGGGCTGTCGCGGGCAACGCTTTATCGGCGCATCGGCAGCAAGGAAGCGCTGCTGAAACGGCTGTCGGATGAAAACCTCATCCGACTGGACGACAGCTCTGGTATGGATGCCCGCGTGTTCGCGGCGGCGCGGAATATTATCGCACAATACGGATTTCTGGCCTGCACAATGGAGCAGATCGCAAAGGAAGCAGGGGTCGGGGTTGCGACCCTCTACAGGCACTTTGGCGACAAAGACAATCTGCTCGGTCGCTTTGCGGTCAACATGGCGCCGAAACCGGTTGTGCGGCAGACCTCGGAACACAGGGAACCGGATTTTGACCGGGATCTCAGACAGATGATTGAAATTGGATTGCGCTTTGGTCAGCAAAATCAGGAAATCGCGAGGATCATCTTTTCCATGAAGCCGGCCGAGCGAAAGTATCTGGAGGCGCAACGACACGATTCCGCGACCAGCTTTTCCCGGTTCGTCCGATATCTGAGAAGGTACCAGGAAGCCGGCGTTCTTCGTGATGATGTTTCGGCAGACGACCTCGCAATGAATTTGAACGGACTGTTGTTGCAGTATTCGGCATTTGGTCCTGCTTATCTCGACCGGCAATTGGATTTTGAACGGGACACCAACGCGATATTGAAGATGTTTATGCAAAGTGCACGCAAGGCGCGATAGAGATGCTGCCGACAATACCCATGTTCAATCAAAATAATGCCGCTTTTGGCAGTCAACAGATTGCCATGTGGCAAGACCGGTCAAAATGTTCTGTGGCAACCGATGCAGAGAGCCGGTGCGCGATTTTAATTTGCCTGCCCATAGACTAAGTTAAGACCTTGTTAACCATAATCGACGGCGTATTTTCCGATGAGCAAATCAAAGGCGCCTGGCAAAAAAATCAGACGCCTTTCGGACGTAGTACGTGAGGCAAGGATCGCCGCCGCGGAACGCGAGGATGCCGTCGTCGACATGCGGGAAGCAGATCGTGCACGCCTTGAACTCCTGGCAGACGAGATCAAGCCGATCTTTGAAGAAGTGCCGGCTGCGGACGATCAGTTTGACTTCTATTTGTCCTCAGGCGAACAGCCGCGATTGTGGATCGATGCGATTGCCCATGTGCATATGGGACATGACCGGCGGACATACCGCTTCGTGCGCGACACACGTTTTGGCCGTGTAGTGATTGCCGAAGAGGCGGATATGATGACGGTCGCCGACAGCGTGACGCGTTATGTCGCCGAACGCATCGTCCAGCGGCAGCGATTTCTGGAAAACGATCCGCTCAATGTCAGCCGGCCGGCTGCCACCGCCGGAGCGAAGAAGCCCCGGCGACATGCTGAAACAACAGCTGGTGAAATGCAGAAAACTAGGCAGCCCGATGATGGTCAGGCGTCAGAAAACGTTCCGGCGAGCCTGTCGGCCAAGCAATTCAGCGTGGCGGCTGCGCTTTTCTGGTTTCTTTTCGGATTGGTTGTCGCCGGTGCTGTGATGGCGACTGCTTTCTGGGAGCAGATCGCTCCCAAGATCACGATGCTCTAACGCCGGCCCATACACATCGTCTCGTCATTCTATTCACTCAGAATCAGCAATTCTGCTTTCGGCGCGTTATTTGGTATGCGCCCATAGCGCAGTATTGTGTGGGGATTGCGGCTCAATCACCTGTCTTGATGTGTATGAAGAATAGTAGCGCATCGGGTTAGCACAAGCGTCGCTCGCCTCATGCATTGCGCCACCAAGAGCCAACAAGCCATCGGGAACCGAACGCAATACGTTATACGCATTTTTGAAAATCAAAACGCATCCTGCATGGTCGCCAACATCAACACCTGTGCTGAGCACATCCCTGAAATGACACCAGAAGAGGTGTTCAGGCGCGCCGGAAGGATAGTAAACAAACGAAGTGAGTGATTGCCGCATCGTATTTGCAAATAAAGAAAGATCCTCCAATTCAGATCCGTCGAACTCAAACAGCTTCAATGCGGGGAATACCATTGTGACCATGGAACCTAACCGATCAGCTTGATTTCCGACGCTGTAGTGAACGAAGGGCGGCTGCAGGGAACCCGAATCTGATTTTGCCGTTCTTTTGTTCATTGGTTTTGCTTTTCCGATCGGGGCATCTTGAACTTCACTACATGTTCCCGGAAAGTCTTGCGATGATAGACCATCAGATCTTGGCTATACGACCACTGTCGGCACCCGGAATATTGCTGTCTGCAATGATAGTACTGTTTTCCGCTGATTGTATCGCGCAGGGGCTCAACCCAAGAAAAGCTGAAATCAATGCGTTTGTGCACGCGGATGCCAATGGCGACGGCGTGCTGACAAAACCCGAGTTTGTCGTTTTTGTGAAGGAAATGGCCAAGACCGGTCAGTCGACCGCGCGGACCATAAGATTTTTCCGCGCCTATAATTACGCGCTTTCAGTCGCCGACAAGGACAAGGACGGCATCGTCACCCCGAAAGAGATGCGTTCTGCCGACAACAGCCACCGTGCCGGGCAGTGATTCAAGCACAATTATCCCCGGCGTTTCCAGAAAAACATTTTTATTTCAATTGGATAAGACAATTCCGAGCAGATTGGGGTATTGACCCCATATTGCCAATGCATGGCGACTGGCATCCTCCCCTCATCGAACAACTCGATGACAACGCTCCACGGAGCAACATCAAACAAGGGGAATAAACCAATGACACTTCTCGCCAAAACCACCGCCGCCGCCGCTTCCGCAATCGCCGTTGCCGGTATCATGTCTTTCGCTTCGGTCACGCCTGCCGCGGCCCTGTTCGACGTCTGCAAGGACGTTACCATCAAGATCACCAACCAGACCGGCGGTCCGATCCAGCTTTACGATCTTGATTACAGGGACCTGGGCTCCAACCGCTGGCGCTCCGAGAACATCTCCAACCGCACAATCGCAAATGGCGGAACCTACCGCACAAAACTCAATCTTGAAGGCGTCAACCGTGCCAGCACATTCGTGCGGGTCCAGTTCCGCAAGCTGAAATCAAACGGCAAGTGGGATCTTCTGAACAACTGGTATTTCGACTCCCAGACGGCGACCTGCAAAAGAGGCAAAACCTACGCCGTCACCTTCCGCTGATCGTTCAGCAACCCGAAAGACCGCGCTTCCATCCGGCGCGTTTTATTGTTTTCTCACAGAACCGCTTTCGGTCCGACCAGTCAGTCGTCGGGCTACAGGCTCTTTCCATTACCTCGGCCGTTGGTTGAACCTCGCCGCCCCCTGATGCGCCGGAAACCAAAGTGTAAATTCCTATGGGTTGCCGGCTTCCAAACCACGCAACCATCTATTCCAGACGACTGACCCTGTGGTTTCCATCAACAACTACACTATCGAATTGCAACTTGCAGGCCGGCATCATGAAGACGCTGAAACGCCGACCTGGCCCTGTTGATTGCCACCCTCCTGAATTATTCCTGGACCCAGGTAAGGTTTATCAGGGTGCCGTCTGCATCGTTGAGATCCAGTCGGCTGGAAAGGGTGGGCAACAGGGCACCGGCAGCATCGGATTTCCAGAAATAGACCGTGTGGCGTGTCGGTTCGAGCTTGGCACAAACCTGACCGCCGGGCCGGACTGGAAAGCGCGGCAGGCCGGTGCGATTGATATCAAAAGCCTTGGTTCGGTGCATATCGGCCGGATTTTTCAGACAGACGGTGACCAGGCGCATTTCGATCGCGTCTTCGAGACCTGTCTCGGATCCGTCCGGCGCAAGGGGGACGTCGAGAGCGTCATCGGAAGGAACGCTGCCTTTCTGGAGCCGGATGAGATCGCCGCTGCCGCTCTGCAGATAGGTCGGCAACGGTTTTTCAGCTGCACGTGCTTGCGGCGAAATGCAGGAGCCGGGCACCACTGTGCGAAGGCCCAGCAATAAGGCTGGGAGTGGAACTGTGAAGATGTGCTTGGGCATGTGCGTTGTCCCGTGATTGTGCCCCATGAGGCTCGGGAAATGGCCGGCTGTGCGAAAAGCGCCCAAACCGCAGCGGAGCCTGGTTCACCGGCAGCCGTCAACGGGCTTCCGCTGGACGGATCGTTCATTCTGAATTGGCAATTTAGTCGCGGCGCCATCCGGTGTGGACTTTGCCGTTCAGCCTACCGTCTGCAACCGTGATCGCGTTGCGGCGGGATTTACAGGCAGGAACCGTCGTCAGTGTTGCCCCGGTAGCACAGATTCTTGACCGCCATGGACAGGAGTTCCCATTGGCCTTCGCTGGTCATGATCACAAAGCCGCGCCAGTGTTCACCCTGGACGGAATCATCGAGGAAACCCGATTTGATGATATCGACCCGGAAGCCGGCATCTTCCTTGCGCACGTCCATTTCCATACTTGCATTGCCTTCAAGGCTTTCAGGATGATCGCGTAGAAACGGTGCTATGACGTCAATTAACTGTTCGCCTGTGGTCAGTCCGGGTGCAACCCTGATCTCTCGAAAACCTTCCATCGAGGCGTTGCCGTTGTCGTCTGCCTGTGCATGAAAAGACAATAGAAAAACGGCAAAAGCCATAAGTGCTTTGCAGCAGGTCCGCCTGCTGCCTGCGATCCTCGCGATCATGATGTTGTCCTCCTCGTTGAAATGCCGGCAGTGTCCCGCAGAGACAGCCACGGTCATATAGGGTCAACACCCCATATTGGGAATTCGCAGGGCATCATTCAACTGCGCGTCTACAATTCGCGCGACGGATCGATCATTCCCTCTTTCAGCGCCAGCGCCATAAGTTGGGGAACGGAATGGACCTTGAGTTTCTGCATGAGGCTGGTGCGGTGTTTGTCGACCGTCTTGATGCTAATACCGAGCCCTTGCGCAATTTCCTTATTGGAGCGCCCCGAAATGATCATGTTGAGGGTTTGCCGCTCACGGTCCGTAAGCAGCGCGGGTTTCGGATTTCCTCAAGAATTTGCATGAAGGAAGCGGCAATGTGACGGTGGCCGCGCAGAATGTCCGGCAGTTTTTGGTGCATCTCCTCATTTGCAGCCGCCTTTGAGAACAGGCCGTCCACCCCTGATTCGATCAGTTCGCTGATCAGGCCGATGGCCGATATGCCGGTCAGGACGACAATTTTTGTATCCGGCGACCAGCGCCGCGTTTCCAGAAGAACCTCTACTCCGCCCGCCATCGGCATGGAGACATCCAGCAACAGAAGATCGGGCTGGTGCTTGCGGACCTCCGCGATGGCGGCAATGCCATCGCCTGCCTCGGCGACGACGCGAATGCCTTCGCTTTCAATCAGGCCGGGTTTTTCCAGTGCATCTTTGAGCCCGGCCCGGACTATTGCGTGATCATCTGCAATTATCGCATGGTATTGATCGCGTTTCACATTCAGAAATCCCACAGGCAATTCAATCGACAATGTGCCTTAACTTCATGGAAATGGCCAGAAAAATGCGACCGCTGCTGTTTCTGTCCGGTGCAATGTTATGCCTTGTCCTTGGTTCCGCGCATGGCGTCGATCTACAGCCCGGAAGAGGCATTGCGGACCTCGGCTCTTATCTGAAATATTACAGCGATCCGCAGGCTAGCCTGTCCAGCATTTTGCAAAGATTTCGCGACGGGGCTTTTGAAGACGATCTGCAGGCATCGATGCTGGACAGCAATTATGCACCCGAAGCCTGGGCCGGCACACAGATCGTCAATGCGACGCTCGACGATGGGCGGGCACCGGATCGCTTTGTTTTGACACTGTCACTGGCCGTTGCAAGCGCCGTGGATATTTACGTCCTCCGCGACAGTGGATTTACGGAAAGCCTGCTCAATTATTCGGCCTTTGATCCGTTCAATCCTGAAGACCATTCCGTAACGCGACTGCGGACGGTGGCGTTTGAAATTGCGCCGCAGGAGGCCGTTACGCTGCTGGTGAATTTCAAATTCGGGCCGATCCAGTCGTTTCATATGGCACTTGAAACACCTGCGGAACTGGAGGCATCGGCCTTTGCTTCCGGTGTCGGCCACACTGCATTTCCTGCCTGGTGTTCTTTTTTGGCTTTCACGCAGCCATGAAAAACCGGATCGGCGTCCTTTACGCCTTGCTGTTTACCATTGCCCTCGCCTTCATTGCCTATATTGACGGCCTGCTTTTCCGTATCGTCTATCCAGACGATCCGGCCTGGCAATCAACAGTTGGATTCGGGCTTTTATCCGCGCTTTCAGGTGTCGGCTTTGTGGTGGCCGGACGGTCGGCTGTCTCTGACGGAAGGGAAACGCGGATATCTCTGACGATCAGTTCACTGGCGCTCCTGTCGCTCGGCGGTTTCATCGCCTCGCTCTATTCGCCCGGCACCTATGTTGCATTGATTGCCTATATTCTGCTTGCGCTTATGCTTTTGGCCAGTTTCATCGCCAGCATCGGATGGCGCAAACGCGATGGCAACATCCAGCTTGGTGCCCTGTGGATTACCGGTTTGGCGACTTCAGCGGTTGTAGCCGTCGTGGTCTTTTCGACATTCGGTCTCGCGCGGGAGACCATTCTCCTGCCAAATGCCATCAAAGCAATATATTCGATTTTGCTGCTTGCGGTCATGACCAGTCTCACTGCGCATGTCATTCATCTCAGGTGGCGGCATGCCATGGCGGTCGAGGCGCAGATTGCCGCTCTGGAGGGTGAGGCAAAGCGCAGCCAGGAATTGCTTGTGGCGGAGAAAAATTATTCCAGCGCCAACGCCAATTGGCAACGGCATCGCATGACCTAAAGCAACCAATCGCGTCGTTGCGGATGACATTTGATTCAATCGCCGATCGCGTAGACCCGGGACTGCGCACTCGGTTGCGGGAGGCTTTTGACTACATGGAAGCGCTGTCCAGCGACTATCTGAAAAATACCGGCCCAGACGCGGATGCGTCGGAAGAGATCGAGTCCGCAAAGGACGAAGGCGGTTTCATGGTGGATCCGGCCGACGACCAACCCGAAATCTACGAATTGTCGATCATTCTCGGCACCGTCTATCAGATGTTTCACGAGGAGGCGGTATCAAAGGGCCTGGACCTGCGGCTGGTCAACTCAACGGCGCAGGTCAATGTCCCCCCAATTGTTTTGATGAGAATAGTGACGAACCTCGTATCGAACGCGGTCAAATATACGCTGGAAGGCAGCGTCCTGATCGGAGTGCGGATTGCCGCCGGCAATGCGGTGTTGTGGGTCGTCGATACCGGACCCGGTATGGATGACAACGAAATCGAACGGTATCGTTCCGCCTATCAGAAGGGTGAGGCTTCAAGCGGCCATGGACTCGGATTGGCGGTCTGTTTTCAGTTGGCAGAGCAGCACCAGCTCAATCTGACTGTGACATCGACAAAGGGCATGGGCACGACCTTTGCGCTTTCCCTGCCGAGGATCTGAATGCTTTTTCAGATGCCAGTCGTCAATCAGAGTGTTTCGGAGCTAAGCAATTTGAATTTCTCGCCTTTTTGGTCGAGGTCGTGGCGATCGAGTTGGCATCGCCACGCACCTGCTGCGCCATCGATCGTGATGATATTATAGCCCGATGGCGGCTTCTTGCCGCCCCGGCCTTCGCTGGCAGAAGGTACGCCGACGACGGGTACCGGGCCGGTTTTCCCATCAAGGCGATGGAGAGTGTCGAGATGGGTGTGGCCGTGCAAAATCAGTTCAGTTCCGTGATCCTTGAGCACACGGCCAAACCGTCGGATTCCAAGCATGCGCTTATACGGCCTTGTTGCACCGCGTACCGGCGGGTGATGGATCATGATCACACGAAACAGCCCATCTTTGGCGGTCTGATCGAGGATCTGACGCAGCAGGCGGGCCTGATGCCGGTCGAATATTCCACTGGCCATAAACGGCAGTGTGGCGCTGGCCGTTGAAACGCCGATAAGGGCGACATTGCCGCGCTTGCGCAGGTAAGGGAAAAGATTGTCGCCGCTGGCCGATACGGGGTGTTCATCGCCCAGCATGAATGGCTGCCAGGCGTTGCACAGCAATTTGAAGGCACCCGGCACGTAGGCGTCGTGATTTCCGGGCACAACGGAAACAAAATCCGGATCGCCCGTTTCGGCAAGCCAGCCGGCGGCCATCTCGATTTCGGCCCGCGCCGCCAGATTAACAAGGTCCCCGGTGATCGCCAGATGGTCGGGTGCAGCGGTCTTTATGTCGTTCAGCAGAGATTCGAGGATATTGCCAAACAGCCGCTTGCGCCTGTTACGATGCCAGTTGACATAGCCGGTGATTCGTTTTGACGCGAGTTCACGCGGTGTCAGGCGCGGCAACGGGCCGAGATGGATATCGGAAATATGGGCAAGACGAAACATACTGCCGGACATAGCCGTCCATCGACGATTGAGCAACAATCCGAAATCGGGGGTGGTGACAAAAGCGGCGATTTAAGTCCGGGCCACGAGAGCCGCCTGAGGCCGGTGCTGCAGTGGTTTTTCAACCTGGCGTTTCTTGTTCGCCGACCTCTGACCATGGGCGTCAGGGCTGCCGCATTTGATGCCGATGGCCGGATTTTCCTCGTTCGCCATACCTATGTTCCCGGCTGGTACATGCCCGGCGGCGGGGTCGAGGCCGGTGAAACGGTCTACGTGACACTGGAGCGGGAACTTGCCGAAGAGGGCAATCTGGCTCTGACCGAACCGGCAGAACTTTACGGTCTTTACCACAACAAATGGACCAACCGGCGCGATCACGTCGTCTTTTTCATCTGCAGGAATGTCACCCAGCGCGACGTGCACAAACCCGACCTGGAAATTGCCGAGGCGGGTTTTTTTGATATCGATGCGTTGCCCGACGGCATCACGCTCGCGACGCAACGCCGCCTTGCCGAATTGTCGGGCAGCGTGAACAAGGGACGATACTGGTAATCGCTAAGGGCGAAGAGCGTGTCTTGTTTATGCGGGATCATTTGATGGCGCAACGACGCCGATGGGCCGATTGTCCGCCACCTTTGAAAGGACTATCGTTTTGATACTCGGAGTTGAATGGGCCGGGCGATTTTGCCCTCTGACTGCGTTGGCTCGCACTTGTGGTGGGTTGGCACTACGGCAGGCAATCCGCCTTGTCAGCGACCATAATCGCTCAGGTCAAATGATTCCGTACAAACAAGATACACTCTAAAGCGCGTCCCGGCCGTGCGGTGCCGTGAGATCGATGTCCGGTCCCTTTGGCACGATGCGGGTCGGGTTAACGGTCTCGTGGCTCATATAGTAATGTTTCTTGATGTGCGTCATGTTGACGGTCTCGGCAATGCCCGGCATCTGATACAACTCGCGCAAATATCCCGACAGCGCCGGATAGTCTGATATGCGCTGCCGGTTGCACTTGAAGTGACCGACATAGACAGGATCAAATCGCACCAGAGTGGTAAACAGCCGCCAATCGGCCTCGGTTGTTTGGTCACCCATGATATAGCGCTGCTTCGAAAGCCGTTCCTCCAGCATGTCGAGGGTTGAAAACAATGCGTCGAAAGCCTCTTCATAGGCTTCCTGGGCCGTCGAAAAGCCGCACTTGTACACGCCATTGTTGACGTGATGATAAACCGGCTCGTTGATGGCATCGATTTCGGCGCGCAGAGTTTGCGGATAAAGATCGAGATCGGCATTGACGCCTTCCAGGCCGTCAAACGCGCTGTTGAACATGCGGATGATTTCGGACGATTCGTTTGAAACGATCGTTTTGCGCTTTTTGTCCCACAGAACAGGAACGGTTACCCGGCCGCCATAGGCGCGATCGGCGGCGGTGTAGATCTGCCACATATGGTCAAAGCCTTGGAGGGTGTCAGCCGTGCCCCCGTCACGGTCGTGAAACTCCCAGCCGCTGCTGCCCATGAGGTAATGGACGATAGACAGTGAGATATGCTGTTCGAGGCCCTTGAGTTTACGGAAAATGAGTGTCCTGTGCGCCCAAGGGCAGGCATAGGAAATATACAGGTGATAGCGGCCGGATTCGGCTTCGAAGCCGTCCTTGCCGCTGGGGCCGGCGCTGCCATCCGGTGTCACCCAGTTTCGGAACTGCGCCTCCGCACGTTTGAAGCGTCCTCTATTTTCCTTGGTATCGTACCCTACGTCCTGCCAGACGCCGTCAACGAGCATACCCATGCCTTGTCTCCTTGTGTTGTCTGCAAGATAGGGTGTGAGGGCGCTGAGGCGAAGACGGTTTGATTGAACAGTGTGTTTTGCATTGCAATTGCATTGCCGACTGTGCTATCGGCGCTGAACGGAAAAGAGGCCAGACCATGAACCACACCGGACAGCTGCGACGACGTTGATACCTGAACGCCCCTTCGGGAGCGCGTGTCCTGTCGTATCAAGCTGAAATTTTACCGGGTCCCAATATGTCTGAGATCAAGCCTGCTTATCTGAACGAAAACGCCGCGCACGGCGACATCATCAATTTAATCAATGAGGAAGCCTTCGGCCCGGGTCGTTTTGTGCGCGCTGCAGAGCGCGTGCGGGAGCAGGGGCCGCATGATCCTGCTCTTTCCTTTATCGCCACGGTGGGTAACGACATTGTCGGCTCGGTGCGGCTGACACCCGTTGAGGCCGGCGGTGTCGCCGGGCATCTTCTTGGCCCACTGGCGGTGCGGCCAAGCTTCAAAAACCTCGGTATCGGCCGGCAGCTTGTGCGCATATCGGTGGCAGCGGCGCACAAGGCCGGCAGCGAGGGTGTCGTTCTTGTCGGTGATCAGCCCTATTACGGCCCGCTGGGTTTTGAGCGTGTCGCCGCGCGTCTGACCTTTCCGGGTCCCGTCGATCCGGCGCGGGTGTTGATAGCGGTCAATGGCAGCTATCCGCACGATCGCCTGAACGGCAAGATCGTCTGGCGAGAAGATGAGAAATTGCTCTAGCGTCCTTCGCGGTACCAGGCACTTCCAAGCATCAGGAACAGCAGTGCCAGGCCAAAGAAGCCGGCGAACAGTTGAATGCGGTTGACGCCTTTCAGTTCGGTTTCGCGGGTCACTTTCAGAACCAGGCGGCCGTCGGAGCTGCGCGGCGTGCCTTTGATCGGCAGGATGGAGGGCAGCGAAATGCTCGTACCGTCGACCGATACGCGCTGAACCGTTCCGCCGGTTTCCGACGTAAGCGGTTTGAGACGTTCGGTTGTCGATACCGTTGCGGCGAATTCCGGTGCATTGACGGCACCAACATGGACCAATGTGCTCATGTCGCTGTTTTCGACGTTGAACAGACCATTTTCCTCGACCAGCAGTTCAGTCTGGAAAAGACCCTCGGCGACCTTTGCGAGGGGTGCTGACAATATTTCGCCCGACGGTGTCGTGATTGTCGCCTCCGGCACTTCCTCAGCCATGGTCTGGCGCACAACGGTCAATAGATTGCCGAGCGCCGTTGCGCGCAGCGATTCCTCTTCCAGCGACGGTTCTTTCATCAACCAGTGGGCGATGCGGCGATAGAGTGGCACGTGCGGTCCACCGCCCTCGAAACCGCGGGCCCATAGCCAGCCATGATCGGACATCAGCATCGCGACACGTCCGTCGCCGACACGGTTGAGGATCAGCAGCGGCAATCCGTCGGGGCCTTCGAGAATGGTGTCCTCCTCAGGTGCTTCGACATCGATTGCACGGAACCAGCGGCCCCACTGGGGAGGTTCATCCGCCGATCCGGGCAGGTCGCGGGTGACGGGGTGCTTGCGGCCGGCTGTGCTGAGTCGCGGATAAAAGCCGGTTTCGGTGACTTTACCGGTCGGCGTTGCCGGCAAAACGGGTGCGAGCGGCGTGGTTGCGATGGAATCGCGGGTTGCATGTTCGGGTCCGGCTGCAATCAGCAATGCGCCGCCACCTTCGACATATTGCGTGATGTAGTCGTAATAGAGCACCGGCAAGACGCCCCGGCGCTGGTAGCGGTCAAACACGATGAGATCGAATTCATTGATCTTTTCGACAAATAGCGGGCGGATCGGAAAGGCAATCAGCGATAATTCGTCGATCGGGGTGCCGTCCTGTTTTTCAGGCGGGCGCAAAATGGTAAAATGGACAAGATCGACAGCCGTGTCGGATTTCAAGAGATTGCGCCAGGCACGCTCGCCGCTGTGCGGTTCGCCGGAAACAAGCAGCACCCGAAGGTTTTCCCGGATGCCGTCGAGTACAGCGACGGCCCGATTGTTGGTCAGCGATATTTCGCCGGGCACCGCTTCGACCTCGAGTTCGATGATGTTGTCCCCGGCTCTTTCGACATCGATGAGCAAAGGCATTGTCTGCCCGACCGGCGCAAGTTCCTTGCTGTAAAGCTCTCCATTGACCCGAACGGTAACTTCGGTCACCTGTCCGGTATCGGTGCCGTCCTCGAGCACCCGGTAGCTGATTTCCTGCGGTTCACCGACGATACCGAAGCGTGGCGCATTGACGAGTTCAATCCTCCGGTCGACCTCATCGGGAGCCCCGGTGATCAGACCGTGAAGCGGGGCAGCAAAGCCGAGTTCGGATGCGGTCTCCGGTATATCGTGGACCTGGCCGTCGGTGATCATGATCGCACCGGCGATGCGGGACGTCGGCACGTCTTCCAAGGCAGATGAAAGCGCCTCGAACAGTTTGGTTGATGGCGTTTCGGTGAAGCTGTCATTGCCGACTTCAATGACCCGTACATCAAGGCGCGGAAACCTCGCAAGCTGCTCCGTCAGGCTCTTAAGGGCGGCATCCGTCGTCACCGGGCGCTGCTGTGCCGATTGGCTTTGGCTGCGGTCGACGACAACCGCCACCACACTTTCGAGCGGTTCCCGTTCGGTCTGCAGAACAACCGGATTCAGCAGTGCGAGGCAGAGTGCGGCCAATGCGCAAATTCTGAAGACGGCTCCGCGCACGCTTTGCAATAGACCCAATGCCCCGAATGCCACAGCAATGGCAGCCAGCAGGGCAATGTAGATGCCTGGTATCAAAGGGGCGAATTCCACGGTCATCGCTATTGCCCCAGACGTTCGAGCAGGGCGGGAACATGCACCTGGTCGGCCTTGTAGTTGCCGGTCAGCATATACATCATGATGTTGACCCCGGAGCGATAGGCGTGTTCTCGCTGCAGCGGATCCGGCGGCACCGTTGGAAAGAGCGGGATGTCTTTTTCGTCGATTGCCCAGGCGCCGGCAAGATCATTGCCGGTGATGATGATGGAGGATACGCCGTCGCCACCTCTGGCCGGCCGGTCGCGCAGATTGTCGGTATCGAGAATGGCTTCGACCCATAACGGGCTGCCGCGATAACGGCCGGGAAACTCGTTGAGAATGTAGAAGGCTTTGGTGAGCACATGATCCTGCGGCACCGGCTCAAGTGCGGGAATATCAATTTCCGCGAGGATTGCTCTCAAGAGAGCGGTTTCAGGTGTTACCAACCCCTGGTCACTCAGTCCGGCCAGCGCGTCCCTTGTATCGAAGAGTACCGTGCCGCCGTTTTTCATGAAGGTATCAATGCGGCTGATGGCTTCCCTGGAAGGCGGATCGGCGTCCACCGACATAGGCCAGTAAAGCATTGAATAAAGCGATAGCGGGTCGGTTTCGATGTCGACACCGACCGGGTCGCCCGGCTCCAGCGACGTGCGATAGTTCAAAAAGCGCGTCATGCCGTTGAGGCCGAGCCGGCTGGTCCGGTCGGTCCGCTGGTCGCCGGTGATCACATAGGCCAGATGTGTACGATCCAGTGATGCGAGGATGTCGGCATCGCCGGGTTTATTGTCGGCGGCACGCAATTCCGCGGGCAACGCGGCCAATGCCGTGGCAAGAAGTAGAATGGCCGCAGTTGTTCCGGATGCCTTGCGGATGTTGCGCATCATAAGGCGGGAGAAAGCGCCGGACATAAACAGCACGATAAGCGTATCTGCCAGAAGCAGAACAAATGCTGCGGTCAAAAGATAGGGCGCAAGATCGGTGCTGCCGCTGCGGGTATAGTCGACGCGCTGGACCGGGCCGGAAAATTCCGGAAAGGTGAAGCGGGGAAGCGGCTCATTCGCCCGCATCAGATTGAGCGCGATGAACCCGCTTTCGGTGCCATAAAGCCCGGGTGGATTGTCAAAGCTGACCTGGGGCAGGATGTCTGACAGTATTTTCAACGGCTGAACAGCGCCGGAAGGGGTTGTGACTGCGCCGCTCGCCGACAGCAGCCGGTAAGGTGGAAGAATGATCTCCTCCACAACACCCTGCGCGCCAATTGCTGACCTTGAAAGCATCACGGAACGGCGAAGCATTTCAACAAAATGCCCCGAAATCGGAAGGTTGGACCAGGTGGCCTCCGCCGTGACATGAAACAGGATAATCCGGCCGCTTCCGAATGCCCTGCTGGTGACCAGAGGCGTTCCATCCGCAAGACTTGCCCAAGTTCGCGCAGCGAGATCGGGGGAGGGTTCGGCAAGAACCTGGCGGTTGACAGTCACATCGTCGGGACGGCTCAAGCCCGCAAATGCACCGTGTTGGGCAAAGGCTGCCAGCGGTTGCGGCTCGCTCCATGAAAGGGCGCCACCAAGCGCTCTTTCCCCGCGTCTGAGTTCTACCGGCACAAAGGGATCGCTTGCATCTCCACCCGCAATGCGCGGTCCGGCAAACCGCAAAAGCAGGCCCCCCTTGTTGATCCAATCGAAGAGCGTATCCTCCATTTCATCGGGAATAGTGCCGATATCAGCCATGACAATGACCGATGGCCGCTGTTCGATCAGCTCGGATATTGCGCTGGAGAGCTCTTCTGCTTCAGGGACGACCAGATCGGCGAAGGGTTCAAGCGCCCGGGTCAGATAAAACAGCGGCGACAACAGCTGCTGTGTCAGATCGATCGGTTCAGCCGAAATCAGTCCGACACGGCGTCGTCGGGCGTTTTCATCCAGCAGGTAGCGTGAACCCGCATCGGCGCCTCCGTCGACCGTGATGCTGGCGAAGTCGTTGCGCAGTTCGAACGGAACCGTCAACAGTGTCGAGGCGGTGCTCGAAGCTGCTTCAAAGGTCAGTTCGCCGCTTGCTATGGGGCGCCCCTGACTGTCGTTGGCGGTTACAAAACGGGTTTCAGCATCAGCTTCACCAAGCCGGCTCGCCGATATGGAAAACCCATTTGCCTCGTTGCTCGCCGCGGTCAGTGCCAGCGCATCCGGTTCGGTCTTTTCGACAATCCGGATCTCGCCGGGCGACAGGGCCATAAGGCTCTGCCATGCCTCGATCGAGTCGTCTCTCGCGATTCCGGAGGTCAGGACGGCGAGAGTGCCGATTCCATCCCTTTCGAGCGTGGTAACGAGCGTGGAAAGCGCCGTGCGCGGGTCATTGTGGATTGGTCGCGGCACTGCTGCCTGGAGACGCTCACGCGCCCTTGTGGCCGTATCGGGTGTGGCGTTATGCAATGCGTCGGCGGTGAAGACAATGGAAACCGGAACGTTCTGCGCTTCGGCGTCGTCGATGAGTTCGGCGGCGGTATTCACGCGATCCTGCCAGTCACTTGCCGTCGACCAGCCGTTGTCCATGACGATCGCCAGCGTACCATCCGCACTGATCTGGGTTTCCGTGGGATTGATGACGGGTTTTGCCAGCGTAATGACGATGAGGGCAGCGATCAGAAGTCGCAGCGCTGTCAGCCACCATGGGCTTTTTGCCGGCGTTTCCTCCTTCTGGAGCACCTTGGCCAGAATGCGCAATGGCGGGAATAACTCGGTCTTCGGGCGCGGCGGCGTCAATCGCAACAGCCACCAGATAATCGGCAGCGCGGCGAGACCGAACAGAACGGTCGGGGCGCCGAAGACAATGGGAAGCGCGTTCACGATGCGACCCCGGCTATGCCGCCGTTGGGGACGCCTGACAAGTGTGTGTGGAGGGCAACCAGAGCGGTCGAAGCCGGCTGATCGGTGTGATGGGTAATGAAATTCCAGCCCATGCGGCGCAGGTTTTCCGCAAGGCTCTCACGGCGCGCCAGATAGGTGCGGCGATATTCCTCATGCAGCGTTTCAGCCCGCCCGGCAGTCAGTTTGCCGCCGTTTTCCGGATCGACAAATTCCGTTCTGCCGCGATAGGGAAATACTTCTTCGACGGGGTCGCAGATTTCCAGAACGTGTCCGCGTATGCCGCGCTTTGCGATTGGCGCCAGCTTCTCAAGCATTGCATCAGCCGGATCGAGAAAGTCTGAAATAAGAACAAGATCGCTGTGCCGGTTGATGTGGGCGACGTCGGGAAACGTATCCGTGTCCTTGTGCAGATCGATGGCGGCAGCCAGCCGCTCGGCGGCGTTGCGCGCAGAGACCGGGTCCATGGCACCGGGTGAGGCGATCCGTTCGCCCGAGCGTGCCAGAATCTCAGCCATAGCCAGCAGAATGACCATCGCACGGCTTTGTTTCGAAACCGGTGCGAGAGCCGATTTGAACAGCATGGAATGAGAGGAATCGGCCCACAGCCAAACGGTATGGGCTGCTTCCCATTCCCGGTCGCGAACATAGGTGTTGTCGTCGCGGGCCGAGCGCCGCCAGTCAATGCGCGAAAGGCTTTCACCTTCGACATAGGGACGAAACTGCCAGAAATTCTCGCCAATGCCGCGTTTCCGTCTGCCGTGCCAGCCGGCGATAACCGTGTTGGCCACACGGTGGGCTTCGACGAGCAGATCCGGAACGTAGGCCGCCCGCTGGCGTGCACGCGCCAATGCGGGCGTTGTTGCTACCGCCTCGCTTGCCTGTCCGATCGCCGCCACGGCTTTTTAGTCTCCGCTCATATCGTTGACGAGTCCTGTAATCATATCCCTGACATGCATGCCTTCCGCACGCGCTGCGAAGGTCAATGCCATGCGATGCTGGAGAACCGGCTCGGCCAGTGCCCGTACGTCGTCGACCGACGGTGCAAGCCTGCCGTCATAAAGGGCTCTTGCCCGGGCGCACAGCATCATGGCCTGTCCGGCACGCGGGCCTGGTCCCCAGGACACATGGCGGTCGGTATCGGCATTGCCGCTGCCAGGCCGCGCCGAACGGACGAGGGCGAGGATCGTATCGACCACCTTTTCGCTGACAGGCATGCGGCGCACCAGCGCCTGAATTTCCTGCAGCCGCGCGGCGGTAATAATCGGATTTGGCGTTGCTTCCTCAATGCCCGTCGTCTCCAGCAGAATCTGCCTTTCGGCGTCGAGTTCGGGATAGAGCACATCGACCTGCATCAGGAACCGGTCGAGCTGGGCTTCGGGCAGCGGATATGTGCCCTCCTGCTCCAGCGGGTTCTGCGTTGCCAGAACGTGGAACGGTTCAGGCAGATCATGCCGCGATCCGGCGACTGTGACGTGATATTCCTGCATGGCCTGCAACAGAGCCGACTGGGTGCGCGGGGAGGCACGGTTGATTTCGTCGGCCATTAAAAGCTGTGTAAAGATCGGTCCGGGCACGAATCGGAAAGAGCGCTTTCCGTTGTCATCCTGATCCATCACTTCCGATCCGAGGATATCCGAGGGCATCAGGTCCGGCGTGAACTGGATGCGGTTGTCATCCAGACCGAGAACCGTGCCAAGCGTTCCGACCAGTTTGGTCTTTGCGAGGCCTGGAACGCCGACAAGAAGGGCGTGGCCGCCCGAAAGCACCGCCAAAATGGTCTGTTCGACGACATTTTGCTGCCCGAAAATCACCCTGCCGATCTCCTGCCTGATGGCAGCGATATCCTTGAGCGCCGATTCGGCCGCGGCAATCACCGCCTTTTCATCAAGCGCCGGATCGGCGTTTTCAACGATGCCCATATGGCAATCTCCGTCTCTTTAAGTTCCGGACACAGGTTACATATATCACTGATTATCCACTATTTGGCGCGGTTCGGGTAACCATCAATGGAATATACGCAAGTTTATCCCTATGAATCGCATGATCGTTGCGCGACCTTGATTGATATTACGGTAATTAGACATGAAGCTGGACCAGACAATGGCAAAGGGTGAAATTGCATCTGCCAATGATGCAATCAGTCTCGAGGCGCTGATTTCGAGGGCCGCGCCCGCTGGCAAAGGTCTGCCGCCTGTGGACAAGTGGGAGCCGGAGTTCTGCGGCGATCTGGATATGGAAATCCGCGCCGACGGCACCTGGTTCTACATGGGAACGCCGATCCGGCGAGAGCCGTTGGTGCGGTTGTTTTCGACTGTGCTGCACAGGGATGCGGACGGAAAGACCTATCTTGTCACACCGGTCGAAAAGGTCGGCATCCGTGTCGAGGACGCGCCGTTCGTTGCGGTTGAGATGAGCATCGGCGAACGGGACGGCCAGCAGGTGCTGACGTTTCGCACAAATGTCGGCGATGTGGTGGAAGCCGGGTCCGACCACCCTTTGCGTTTTGAAATTGCCGGAGAAAACGACGAGCTCAAACCCTATCTGCTCGTGCGGGGCCGGCTCGAGGCACTGGTCAGCCGGTCACTGATGTACGACATCATTGATCTCGGAAACGCGCGCAGCATCAGCGGCACGGACATGTTCTGTATCACATCCGCGGGAACGGCGTTTCCAATCATGTCGATGCAACAGCTCGAGGCCCAATCGCAATGAGCGTCAACGCAAAGGACGATTTCAGCGCGGCGACCTTTCGTATGCGGGTGGCAATGGAGACGGGCGAGGTCGATCCGATGGGTTACGGGGACCATCTGCTGAACCCCGACATCATCTCACGTCTTGCCGGCAAAACGCTGCGTGAAGCGGCGGTTCTGGTGCCGCTGGTCGACTATGGCGAAGACCCAAAAATCATCCTGACGCAGCGTACTGAAACCATGCGCACCCATTCAGGCCAGGTTGCGTTTCCGGGCGGGGCGATCGACCCTGAAGACGGCTCTCCGGAAGTTGCCGCCATGCGCGAGGCGGAGGAGGAAATCGGACTGCCGCGAACTTTCGTCGAGCCGGTTGGCCGCCTGCCGCAATATTTTGCGCCCACCGGTTTCCGGATTACACCGGTGCTGGCGGTTGTGCGCAAGGACTATCCGATGACCATCAACCGCCACGAAGTCGAGGATGCGTTCGAAGTGCCTTTTTCGTTCCTGATGGATCCGTTGAACCACAAACGCGAAAGCCGCATATGGGAAGGCAAAGAGCGACATTTCTACACCATGCCCTATGGCGAGCGATATATCTGGGGCGTGACCGCAGGCATCATACGCACGCTCTATGAAAGGCTCTATGCATGAGCAACGACGCTGAAGCCGCGTCAATCGCGGGTGCGAAGTGGTTCGGATCGCGCCGCCTTCACCGGGTGCTTGATTTGCTGAATGCTGATGGCGGCGAAGCGCGCATTGTCGGCGGCGCCGTACGCAACACGCTGATGGGCGTGCCGGTCGGCGATATTGATATCGCGACGACCTTGCTGCCGGCGGAAGTGGTTGCCCGGGCCAAGGGCGCTGGGATCAAATCCGTGCCGACGGGTATCGACCACGGCACGGTGACGCTGGTTGTCGACGGTTCGCCATTCGAGGTCACGACACTGAGGGTAGACGTGGAAGCGCACGGGCGCCATGCGACGGTGGCGTTCGGTGCGGACTGGTCCGTCGATGCACACCGGCGGGATCTCACGATGAACGGCCTTTATGCCGGCGCCGACGGCAAGGTGATCGATCTCGTCGGCGGGCTGGCAGATATCGAAAGCAAGACGGTGCGGTTTATCGGCGATGCGGTAACACGCATCGAAGAGGACTATCTGCGCATCCTGCGGTTCTTCCGGTTTTTTGCCCGCTACGGCGAGGGAAGGCCCGATGCCGATGGCCTGAGGGCCTGCGCGCGGCTGAAGGCCGGGCTTGAGGGCCTTTCGGCGGAACGTGTGTGGACGGAGCTGAAATATCTGCTCGCGTCGCCCGATCCGTCGCGGGCACTCTTGTGGATGCGGCAGACGGGTGTATTGACCGCCATTGTTCCGGAATCAGAAAAATGGGGCATTGATGCAATCCCCGGCCTTGTGGAAACCGAGACGGCGCTGAATTGGAATCCGGATCCGCTGCTGCGGCTTATGGCAATCATACCAAACGATAGCGCGCGTGCGGATGCGATGGCCCAGCGGCTGCGCATGTCCAATGCGGAGCGCAAGCGCATGGTTTCGTGGGCGGGCGAGCCCGCCATTTCGGACGATCTGGCGGATGTGGCGCTGAAACGGCTTTTATACCGGGGCGATCCGCAGGCGGTCACCGATACGATGCGGCTGCAGCTCAGGGCCCGGCGGACAGCCGCACAAACCGACGATGCCGCACTGCATAGCGCCGCGAAACTGTCCAGGCTGCTGGGCGTCGCCGAAGGCTGGGCGCGGCCCGGCTTTCCAGTGACCGGTGGCGATTTGCTGAAGGCGGGCGTTGCTGAAGGCCCGGCCATCGGCGACACGCTCGGTGCGTTGGAGGAAGCCTGGATTGACAGCAATTTCAATCTGACGCGCGAACAATTGCTGGAGAGGGTAAAGGAGTGACGGCAGCGCTGACGCTTTAAAAGTCAAACCGCTATCTCTCACACTTGGAAATCCAACGGAACACCTTGATGCCTCAAGACGAAGTCATGGCCAATCTGCAAGAACTCATGAAGGCCCACGGCGTTGAACTGACTCATCACGAAGGATGGCTTTTCAGCGGCGACGGGCTGCCGGCGATACGCGGTACCTGGTTTCAGCAGATCGGCAACCAGCAGACAGGACGGCTCGATATTCAGGTCGTGCTGGACAATGACAAGGTCATTGATGAGTGTTTTGCCGGCGTCGGAGACGATCGGGAACGTTACCTGGACGCCTTGCAGAATTTCTCCCTGGGGTCACTACACGTCCTGCTTTCAGCGTTGTGGGCCCGGCCTTTCAAAGATCAAGTGCTGATAGAGAGCTGGCAATCTGCGAAGGGCAACTGGAAGGCGTATGTCGGAGAATTTGTTTCAAGGTGCCTCGGACCGGACGAGATCATGTTTCCGCGGGACCTTTTGGACATCATCCAAAACGCGCTGATGAAAGCTGATCTCGATCCGGGCGTGCATTGGCTCCGGACGTTTTATTCCAATACCGGAAACGGCGATCCGGTTTTGGAGGTTCTTCTGGACAATGAAAAATGGGAGGCGGGTATGCAGGCCGTTTCCGGCGCCTCATGGCAACCCAGCGACTACTATTACAGCCTGCGGAATTTTCTGATTCTGGAACACCGTGCCTAGTGCCGCGGCATTGCATCGAGAAGATTGTCTGCTCCGCTAACCGTCGACATAGGCATAGGCGCAAGTGGCGCCGGCGCAGATCCTTTCGCTGCCGGACTGGCGGAAATCCACCCAGCAGGTGGCCATGCGACGGCCATTGGAGAGAATGCGCACCGTTGCCTCGATGTCGCCTGTCTTCAGCGGCCGCATGAAATGCGTGGTCATGTCGACCGTCGTCATGATCCGCTTGTCGGCGTTGTGACCGATCAGGGTGAGGACGCCGGTCGTGTCGGCAATGGCCGAAACCGCCTGGCCGCAGACGATGCCGCCGATGCGCGCCAGCTCGTCGCCGGCGGCTATGGTGAACACCGCGCCGGTATCGGTGACCTGCGCCGGTTCGATATTCAAACGCTGCACCCAGGGCGCAAAGACCTCCGCGAGGAATGCCCTTATGTCGTCCAATCCCAACCGTTCCTCTGTTAAGATATGCTCTCCCAAATTTGCCCGGCTGTGTCTGAAAGCCGCCCGTTGCGATATAATCGCTCAGTGTGACCGGTGTCGATACCATGGCTGTGCGGAAAAAACGATTATGACGCGGGATATCCCATCGGGATTGGACCTCTACTCAATTGCCACGCTTGCTCTTGAAGGCGGCGGACGCATCGGCGTGTGCCCGCTGCCCGGCCGCTACAACGAACTCACCGACGATCTGAAGACAATTGTCGACTGGAAGCCCGCAATCGTCCTGTCGCTGACCGAAATGGCGGAAATGGTCGACATGGGGAGCGGCGAACTCGGTGTGTTGTTGTCGGGCCACGGCATCGGCTGGGAGCATCTTCCGATCCGGGACTGGGGCGGACTTACGGGCGACAACGCGCAGGCGTGGCCCGCATTGTCGTCGAAACTGCATGACGCGCTTGACCGCGGGCAGGGGGTTCTCACCCATTGCCGCGGCGGCCACGGGCGGTCCGGGATGATTGCGCTGAGGCTGATGGTCGAGCGGGGTGAAGATGCCGACACCGTCCTCAAACGGCTGCGTTATGTGCGGCCCGGCGCCGTCGAGGCGCCGCAGCAGATGGCATGGGCGATGGGGATCAATTGAAGTAAGGAAACAACCAATCCCTGTAAACATGGGTCATCATTCAGAATTGCCGGCAAATGCATCGTAGGCCGCCAGTGCCTCGGCGCCGTAGATCATCGACGGACCGCCGCCCATATAAACCGCGACGCTCACCGTCTCCATAACCTCCTCGCGGGTGGCGCCGTATTTGAGCGCCGCTTTCGCGTGGTAGGCGAGGCAACCGTCACATCTGGCGGTGATGCCGATAGCGAGCGCGATGAGTTCCTTGGTCTTGGAATCGAGGGCGCCGGGGCTGATGGCGGCCCTTGCCAGTTCTGCGAATGGCCTGGCGATATCGGGCGCGCCGGCGCGGACGTTTTTCATCCGATTGTCCATCTGCGTTACAAAACCGTTCCAGTCTTCGATTGCCATGCCAGATCCTCGGTTGGTGATTGTCTGCACACGTCGTCGCATTGCTGGCATCAGGCTTCTTTGACGCAAATCAAGCTGGTTGCGGCTTTCTACAATCAGGCAGATCAATCGCCGCCGGCGGGTTCATCTTCGTTGTCGAAAACTTCGGCCACGAAGGGCATTTTTTTCCAGGCGGGAACCGGTGGCGTGTGGCCTTTGCGCGGAACGTAGACCGACGGTTCCTCAAGGGTCATTTTCGGAATGTAGCGCGGGCAGTTGGAGAAAATGTGCTCGGCTGTCACCCGGATAAGACGTTTGGCACCGGGCATGCCGGCGATGGCTTCGGGCGATTCGTCGATTTCCGCATGGCCGTTGATGCGCAGACGGCCGGCATTGTTGTAGAGTGTGCCGTCGAAGCTGACGAACAGAACGCCGACGCGTGAATTGCGGATGATGTTGCCGAGGCTGCGATACATGCGGTTACCGTCGTAATCCGGCCAGGCGATGACATTGTCTCCCATGACCCGCACAAATCCCGGATCGCCGGCCTTCAGCGAGCAGTCGACACTTTCCTCTGAGGCGGTCGACAGAAAGAACATCTGTGACGCTTCGACGAACGCGCGGTCCTCGTCATTGAATGCCGTGCGCATGCTGTTCTTGGCCAGCCGGTCGGGAATTTCGCGACCATCGTAACGATCCTGCAGTTCACGCATGCCATCGTGGTAATAGGCCATTGCATTTCTCGCGTTTGCGCTGCCGGCATTTTGGATGCGAAACCGGAGCGCTGCAATCCGCTGAGACTTCACCGGGTACGAATGCGGAACCTATTGACCCAACGCAACAACACCGAAGCGGCTGCGGTATTCGCCGGCCGTCAATCCGGTCGTAGAGCGGAACAGCCGGCCGAAGGCGGAGGGATCGGAATAGCCGACACGCCAGCCGATTTCATTGACGGGAATATGGCTGCGTTCCAGAAGGCCACGGGCTTTTTCGATTCTGAGGTTTTGCAGATAGGCGTTCGGCGTGTGGCCCGTCGCAGCCTTGAATCGACGCAGGAACGTGCGTGGTGAAAGACGCGCGCGCGCTGCCATATCGTTGACGGTGATCCCGGTATCGGCGTTGGCCTCCAACCAGTGCTGAAGTCTGAGGATGGCCGTATCGCCATGCGACAGGGCGGGGCGGAAACTGCGGTAGTTGCGCTGCTCGCGCCCGCCGGGATCGACCAGCAGGTGGCGGGCGGTCATGGACACGGTTTGCGGCCCGAGAAAGCGATTGACGATGAACAGTCCGAGATCGAGCCAGGCCATCAGGCCGCCGGCGGTGACGATATCGTTGTCATCGATGAGCAGGTGTTCTGCATTGATCTGGGCTTTGGGGAAGGCTGCGCGGAATTCGTCTTCCAGCGCCCAGTGCGTGGTGACGGGCCTGCTGTCGAGCAAGCCCGCGTGGCCGAGCCAGAACGCGCCGGCGCAGACCGAACACATGATCGTTCCACCGGCGTGCAGATGCTGCAGCCAAACATTAATTTCTGGCGCGTCCTGGCCATGGGTGCCCGTCAGGTTGGGCGGCACAATCACCACATCGAACGGCCCGGAAACCGGGTCATCCTGTGACGGCCCGGTTATTTCAGCGACATGGAGCTGCGGCCCGTCATTTTGGCTGCTGATGCGGTTTGCGATGGTGAAAAGATCGGCAAGGCCCAACACCGCGGACATCTGAACACCCGGATAGGCGAGAAGGGCTATGGTGTGCTGCGGGTTCGTCATTTGGCGAATATGGCATATCAAATGGCATTTGCGCCAGTTCCACTTAATGGTCAAACAGGCAAAATTGAGTTCACTTCGAAACAGGGAGAAACAGATGTCCAAAACAGCACTGGTGCTTGTCGATATCCAGAACGATTATTTCGAGGGCGGTAACTGGCCCGTGGCCAAAATGAATGCCGTGGCCGCCAATGCTGCGCGGTTGTTGGAAAATGCCCGCGCAAACGGCGATACGATCATCCATGTCCGTCACGAAATACCGTCCGATGAAGCACCGTTTTTCCGACCCGGATCCGAGGGTGCAAAAACCCATGCATCGGTTGCTCCGGGTGAGGGCGAACCGGTGATTTTGAAACACAAGGCCAACAGTTTCCAGGACACCTCGCTACGGCAGGATCTCGAGGCTGCGGGCGTCACCGGCGTCGTCATCTGCGGCGCGATGAGCCAGATGTGCATCGACGCCACGACACGGGCCGCCTCCGATTTCGGTTATGCGGTGACCGTGGTGGAAGATGCCTGCGGTGCAAAGGAAGCCGCTTTCGATGGCGTCGAGGTGCCGGCTGCTCAGGTGCATGCGGCATTCATGGCACCGCTTGCCATGAGTTATGCGAGTGTCAAAACCGCTGACGAATTTCTCAGCGGCGAAGAATGACGGATGCTGGGGTGGCTGACACGGGCCGCCCCATACCCATTATTCAGGGTTTGGGAATTTGCGTTGGTATGATTTCGTCAACGAAGTTGCGCTTGCCGTCGGCAATCTGCAGGATCGTCACCGATTTACGCGGGACACGGTTATCGTCGACGAAGCTGATTGTGCCGGTAACGCCCTCATACCCCTCCAGCGTCGAAAGTGCCTGGAGCAGTTTATCCGGATCTGCCGAGCCGGCTTTTTCGATGGCGGCAATCAGCAAGCCGGCAGTGTCGTAGCCAAGTCCGGCAAAGGCGCCGGGGATCGCACCGTCATAGGCCGCCGCATAAGCGTCCCTGAATTCCTGGAGTCCGGCGGAGAGATTGTCGCCGCCAAAAAAAGCGTGGGTTGTGAAGTAGATGTCCTTGAGGCTCTGATCGGCCTTCCAGGCAGTATCGCCGTCGAAGCCATCACCGCCCACAATTGGCTGGTCAAAACCATTGTCGCGCAATGTTTTGGCGTATTCCGCCGCTTCAGGCGGTATTTCCGCAGCGACAAATATGATATCCGCGTCCGCGGTTCTGATGGCCGCAGCGGCGAATTTTTCGGATCCCTGAAATTTGATCGACGAAACAACCTTACCGCCGCGCGCCTCGAAGCTCTTGGCGAAATAGTCCTGCAGCAGGCGCGTATAGGTGTGTTTGGCGTCGTAGAGGATGGCGACCGAACGCGCCTTCAGCGTGCCATAGGCAAATTCCGCCGCCGCCGCTGCCTGAACATTGTCGCCAAAACAAGCGAGGAACAGATATGTCGGCACCTCATAGGGCAAGACGGGGGAAGTGGCTCCGGATGTGACGAACAGGCGCTCCGCCTTTGCCGCAACTTCCGCAGCGGCGCGAACCGGGTCGCTCTCGGAGAGGCCGAAAAGCGCCGATACATGCGGGTCTTCGGTCAATATTTCTGACGCAAGACCCGCAGCACCTTCGACACTGCCGGTGGTGTCCTTGATGATCAGCTTGAGCGGGCGCCCCAGAACGCCGCCTGCCTCGTTGGCCTGCTCGGCATATAGCATCGCCCCGCGCGACGAAGGTATGCCGTAGGGGCTCCAGTCACCCGTCAGACCGTACAGGGCGCCGAGCGTAACCGGCTTTTCCTGCGCAACGGATGTGCCGATCAGGGTGAGGCATACAAACGCGAAAATCGAGAAAATTCCTACTCGGCGCATGGGTGAGCTCCACAGACGTTTTTGTTGAACGTGAGTTTATACCATCGCCGCTGCTGGCGGAAAGTGCCGGCGTATGGTTCTTGAATACATTGTCACGGGATTCTTAGGGCCAGCGCACCGCGGGCGGCATGGAAGACAGGATTGAATCGACATTGCCGCCGGTCTTCAGGCCGAAAATCGTTCCGCGGTCGTAGAGCAGATTGAACTCGACATAGCGGCCCCGCCTGACAAGCTGTTCGTTGCGATCGTCTTCGTCCCAGTGATTGTTGAAATTGCGCCGGACGATTTTGGGATAGGAAACCGTAAACGCGCGGCCGACATCCTGCACGAAGGCGAAATCCGCATCCCAACCGCCGTTTTCGTCTTTAGACCGCAGCCAGTCGAAAAAGATACCGCCGATGCCACGCGGCTCGTTGCGGTGTTTCAGGAAGAAATATTCGTCGCACCACTTTTTGTAGCGCTCATAATCGGCAACATCGTGCCGAGTGCAGGCGATTTCCATCGCCTTGTGAAAGAGTTGCGTATCGGGATCGTCCTGAACGCGCCGCCGGTCAAGAACCGGGGTCAGATCGGCACCGCCGCCAAACCATTGCGTGGAGGTGACGACCATGCGGGTATTCATATGCACGGCCGGCACATTCGGGTTGACCGGGTGGACAATCAGCGAGATGCCGGATGCCCAGAAGCGCGGATCGATTTCGGCACCGGGAAACTGCTGGCGGAATTCCTTGGAAAACTCGCCATGGACGGTCG
This sequence comes from Hyphomicrobiales bacterium, assembly GCA_024244645.1. GTDB lineage: Bacteria > Pseudomonadota > Alphaproteobacteria > Rhizobiales > Rhizobiaceae > Hoeflea_A. The sequence goes on along the minus strand of JAAEOH010000292.1, from coordinate 12,024 downwards.
AAGTGTGAACGCCGGCTTTTTCAAAGACCCGGCCGTTCAACATCGACATGGTGCCGCCGCCCTGACCCTCTTCGCGCTGCCAGTCGGTGCGCACGAACCGGCCCGGGGCATCGTCGCTGAGAGGTCCTGTCACCTCGTCTTCCAGCTGTTCCAGGGTCGAGCAGATCGCGTCGCGCAAGGTCTCGAACCAGGTTTTCGCCTTTGTCTTCTTTTCTTCCAGCGCAGCCGGATGACCAAGCGGAAGGTTGGGCCTTTCCATCAAACATCGTCCCCTAATTATCCCCGGTCCTCCATAACAGCGAAACAGACCGGATGCCATAGATATGCTCTGAATTACACAACTAGAGCCTCGTTGTGATTGTTCCATCACTACGGACTCGCCATTCGGGTGTTTCGGGCCTATTATTCACCCTTAGGGTACTGAAAATGAAGCGAGTTCCTACAGTTCCGCCTATGGAAGGCCTGCGCCGCCAGATCCGCAAAAGCCGGATGAAAAAAGGCGCGGCCAAGGGTGATTCCTTTGTTCGCGAAACCTTTCGTCTGCCACGCGGAGCGGCGCGCGAGAAGGCGCAGGAATGGTTTCGCGCATGGCCAAAGGCGGCCTATTGGACGGAGGTCGAAAGCTGGCGGCAGCTGCCGGACGACGAGATCGAATTCACCATGCGTCGCCTGCCGACCGCCGACTGAAATATGGTCAACAGTTCACAGAATTTCTATCTGTCTGATGGCCTCACCGGCGATCATTGCCGCTGATACCGCCAAATTAAGCGAGCGCCGGCCCTCGACCATCGGGATGAGCAAACTGGTATCGGCTGCAGAACGAACCTTGTCGGGAACGCCTGAGCTTTCACGCCCAAAAAGCAGAACATCATCTGCCCGAAAATCGAATTGCCGGTAGGACTGTGCAGCTTTTGTCGACGCAAGGACAAGACGTCGTCCCTGAACTTGCCGCCATTCTTCAAAGTGCTTCCAGCTGCGGTGGCGCATGATTGCAGCCTGTTCGGTATAGTCCATTCCGGCGCGGCGCAGGGCACGGTCCGACATGTCGAAACCGGCCGGTTCGATGACGTCCACCGTAAGTCCGAGACAGGCGGCCATACGCAATATGGTGCCGGTATTACCGGGAATATCCGGCTGATAAAGGGCTATTCTCAAATCACTCGTCATGGTTCCTCATAGAGCACGGATCTGGAATTACAAATGGCGCGGCAAGGGAGTGGCCGTTGTGCAACACAGCCTGCGCTTGATTATTCGGGGATGCATTTTCGCCCTCACGGTGGTGGAATTTGCTCTCGAATCGTAATAGAGAACTGTTTCCAGACCGATTTCGAGCAAGGGAGGGGTCATTGATAATCGCTATCCGACATCTCCGGCCACTTGCGCCATCAAGCAGCGCATTGGCACGTTCTCTGTTCGATCGCGTCATGTCTTAGACTGATCGCAATCCTGCTCCCAGAATATCGCTGACCCTTGAAACAACGCGCTTGATCGCGTTCGTTCGGGTCTTTTCCCATCGGGCACCGGCATTCGTTTTTCGTTTGAATTGCGCCATTTAACAACAATGGTTTTGCGGCCGACCTTTAAAGGCCCAGTGTGCAATCCGTCCGTTGCCCAGGCATTACAGAGGCTGAATTATGTTTGGCTGGTTTGAAAGACGCTTAGATCCCTATCCGCAACCTCCTTCGGGCCGACCCCCGGAGCAGTTGCTGGCGTTCTGTTGGCACTATTCTAAAGAAGCGGCGCCGTGGCTGGCGGTGATGTCGGTGCTGACAGCGTTGATCGCGATCGGCGAGGTGTTTTTGTTCAGCTTTCTCGGCGATATCGTCAACTGGCTGTCGGAATCATCGCGCGCCGAGTTTATCGCAAAGGAAGGCACCCGGCTGTTCTGGATGGGTGCACTGGTGCTTGTCGGCCTGCCGGTGATCGTGTGGGCACAGTCGCTGCTGATGCACCAGACGCTGCTCGGCAACTACCCGATGATCGGGCGCTGGCAGATGCATCGCTACCTGCTGCGGCAAAGCCTGTCGTTCTTTGCAGACGAGTTTGCAGGCCGCGTTGCCACGCGGGTCATGCAGACATCGCTTGCGGTGCGTGAAGCGGTGATGAAGGTTCTCGACGTTCTTGTCTATGTCGTTGTGTTTTTTGTCACCATGCTTGTCATGATCGCGGCGGCCGACCTGCGTCTCGCGGCGCCTTTGCTGGTATGGATAGCCGTCTATATCTGCATGATCGCCTATTTCGTGCCGCGCATGAAACGCATATCGCGTCAGCAAGCGGATGCGCGCTCAATGATGACGGGCCGTGTCGTTGACAGCTATACGAACATCGCGACGGTCAAGCTGTTTTCCCATGCTGGAAGGGAAGAGACCTATGCACGCGGCGCAATGTCCGAGTTCCTCGATACGGTGCACCGGCAGATGCGGCTGGTGACGCTGTTTCACGGTATCGTCTATTTCAACAATGCGCTGCTGCTGTTTTCTATCGGAGCTCTGTCGATCAATCTGTGGCTGGCCGATTCCGTTTCGGTCGGTGTCATTGCCGCATCCATCGCGCTGGCGCTTCGCATATCGTCCATGTCGCACTGGATCATGTGGGAAGTCTCGGCGCTGTTCGAAAATGTCGGCGTGGTGATGGACGGCATGTCGATGCTGTCGAAGCCACATAATGTGATCGATACTGGATCTGCAGTGCGGCTTTCTGCGGACAGGGGCAAAATCGAGTTCGACCATATTCGCTTCCACTATGGAAAGGATGGCGGCGTGATCAACGATTTATCGCTGACTATTCAGCCGGGCGAAAAGATCGGACTGGTGGGACGGTCAGGCGCCGGCAAGACGACGCTGACAAATGTACTGCTGCGGTTTTATGATCTGGAGGCCGGGCGTATTCTGATCGACGATCAGGATATCTCAAAGGTCACCCAGGACAGTCTGCGGGCGCATATCGGCGTGGTGACACAGGATACCTCGCTGTTGCACCGGTCCATCCGGGACAATATCAGCTACGGCAAACCGGATGCCACCGATGCGGACATCGTCGAGGCAGCCAAACGCGCCAATGCCTGGGAGTTCGTCCAGGACCTTGCCGATCTCAAGGGCAGGGCGGGTCTCGACGCCCATGTGGGCGAAAGGGGCGTCAAGCTCTCCGGCGGTCAACGCCAGCGTATCGCCATTGCGCGGGTGTTCCTGAAGGATGCGCCGATCCTGGTTCTGGACGAGGCGACCTCGGCGCTCGATTCCGAGGTTGAAGCGGCCATCCAGGAAAACCTCTTCGCGCTGATGGAGGGCAAGACCGTGATCGCAATCGCGCACCGCCTGTCGACCATTGCCGAACTCGATCGCCTGATCGTGCTTGAAGCGGGCAACATCGTTGAAACCGGAACCCATGCGGAACTGGTCCGGTCCGGCGGTCTCTATGCCGATCTTTGGTCGCGTCAGTCCGGTGGGTTTATCGATGCCGATCCGGTCGAAGAAGACACGGCAGCAGCTGAATAGGCGAAATAATATGCCTGTAGACAAGCTCCATCCCGGGCAGTGCGTTCCGGGGTGGAACAGACCTTTCGGATCGCACTTCCAGACCCAGTGTCGTCACTACATACCCACAAGATATACCTGCGGTTTGCCGGTGCATCGAATACAAGTATGTTTGCCCACGGGGATTATTGATCGGAGTGGGCGGTACGGCTGCCGTAAGTGCATCATGAAATCAGCTTTTATTGTTTTCAGGCTAACCCTGCTGGCTTTTGCCATCATAATGAGCATGGAACCGCGCAGAGCTTTGCGCAGGCCGGTCTCAAGAGTGTGGCGGGAGCTTCGGAGGAAAAAAGCACGGACGCCAAGGCCGTCAAACTGCCTGAAAACCTCACGCCTGAGACAATCCGGCAGCTTGTCTCAACGCTGAACGACCAACAGGTACGGCAATTGCTGTTCGAGCGCCTTGATGCAGTTGCCAAAAACGACGAGACAAAGCAGAAGGAAGGAACAAAGATAGTCGACTTCCTGATGAACTCAGCAGTCGCCGTTGGCATTTCCATAAAGAATTCAGCAACAGAAATGCCGCAGATCATTGCCGGCGTAAGACAGTCCTTCAGCGACTACTATAAGCCGCGCGGCATCAGTGGGGTCCTGGTGATGCTGGCGACCATGGGTTTGGCCATTGCCATAGGACTGATCGTCGAACTCATCGTTACCCGATTTGCGCAAAAATGGCGCGAGCAGATTGAAAGCACGAAATCCCCGAAAAATCTGCGGGAGGCGCTGGAAGTTCTCGGCAAGCGTCTGGTTCTCGAACTGGTCGGCCTTTTTGCATTCTTTGCAGTGACACGCATATTCATTGAAATTCTGGTGCCAGAGAACGACAGGCCGCTCATGCCGCTGCTGATGATCAACCTGGTTGTGATTCCGCGTCTGTTTGTTGCCATCTCCCGGTTTGTGCTCGCTCCCAACCGTCCCAGCCTCAGGTTGGTTCACACCGATGACTGGACCGCGCACTTTTTGTTCAGGAATCAGCTCGGTATTATCCTGCTCGCTGGTTTCTCAGTGGTTATCATCGAGTTCCAGCACCCGTACAACGTTTCAGCGGGTGATGCCAAAATCGGCTTTTGGCTGGGCATCGCAGCTATTTTCTGGGTCATTTACGTCGTCTATCGCGCCCGTCACGGACTGACATCAATTCTGATCGGCGCCGAAGATGATGCGACACCCCTTGAGCGGTTGATGGCGAAAGCCTACCCGTGGGTGGCTATCGCGTTGATTATTGTGACCTGGTTGCTTGTCGAAATAATTGTTGCGCAAGGTCGCTTTGATCTGGTGGCCGATGGCGAACAGTATCTTACCGTGGGAATCCTGCTGGCCGCCCCGGTGCTTGACACGATTGTGCGCGGGATCGTCAAACATCTCGCTCCCCCAATGCGCGGCGAGGGCATTCTTGCCGAAGCGGCCTATCAGTCGACCAAGCGCAGCTACATCCGTATCGGCAGGGCGCTGGTCAATACTGCAGTAATTGTTGTAATCGTCGATGTCTGGAATGTCGATTTCACCAATCTGGCCCACGCAGGACTTGGCGCTCGTATCGCTGCCTCGCTTTTTGAGATCATTTTCATCCTGGCGATAGGTTACCTCGTGTGGGAGATTGTCTCTCTTTGGCTCAACCGCAAACTTGCCGACGAACAGCTGCCTCCGGCTTCGACCCCGGAACCGAAGAAATCGGTGGGGAAGGTGGTGGTGCAGGCGGTTCCAGGCTGTCGACCGTTCTGCCGCTGGTCAAGCTGGCTGCTCAAGTGTCAATTGTCACAATCACGGTGCTGATAGCGCTCGGCAATATGGGTATCGATATTACTCCGATTTTGGCTGGCGCCGGTATCGTTGGCCTTGCCATCGGATTCGGAGCGCAGACCCTGGTCAAAGATGTGGTGTCCGGGCTGTTTTTCCTTCTTGATGATGCATTCCGGGCGGGAGAATTCCTGGAGATTGACAGTACTGTCGGCACCGTAGAAAGAATTTCGATCCGATCACTGCAACTACGCCACCCACAAGGTTCGGTGCACACCATTCCCTATGGCGGAATCCCCATGGTGACTAACAACTCCCGCGACTACGTGATCGTGAAGTTGAAATTCACCGTGCCGTTCGACACGGACGTGAACAAGGTCAAGAAACTGTTCAAGCAGGTTGGCAAGGACATCATGGAAGCGCCCTATGCCGAAGACATAATTCAGACCTTCAAGTCGCAAGGCGTCTATGATGTCAACGATGTCGGCATCGTGGTGCGCGGCAAGTTCATGGTAAAGCCCGGCAAGCAATGGATGATCCGCAAGGACGTCTATGCCCGGGTGCAAATGATATTTGCAGAAAACGGCATCGAATTCGCCCGCCGCGAAGTACGCGTAAAAATGCCGGAGACGGAAGAGGGCGGCGATAATAGCGAACCAACGCATGCAGCCGCAGCGGCTTCCCAGGCAGCGATCGAACAGCAGCTGCTCGAAGAGGGGGCAGGCGGTAAATCCAGCTGACGCTATTGCCGCCTAACAAACGTAAACCTATGTTCCGCCTATGATCATCGACCGTCTGTTCAGACTGTTTGAAGGCTGGATCAACCCGTTTGCCAATCTGAGCGAGCCCGAGCCGTCCAACGGGGCAATTGCGTTTCTGTGGCGATACGTCCGGCAGGCGAAATGGCCGTTTGTCGTAATGTTGCTGCTTGGGGGCGCTGTCGCGTTCATGGAAGTGGCGCTGTTTTATTTTGTCGGACGGCTGGTTGATTTGCTGGAAAGCGCAAATACCGATGCCGGCTGGCAGGGACTGATCGACCAGCACGGACCGGAACTGCTTTTCATGTTTCTCGTTGTGCTGGGCGGGCGGTTGATCGTTGCCCCGCTTGTGACGCTCGTCGAGGAGCAGACCATCGTTCCGGGATTTTTCAATCTGGTGCGCTGGCAGGCCTATTCGCATATCGCGCGGCAGAGCCTGTCCTTCTTTCAGGATGACTTTGCCGGCCGCGTCGTGGCCAAAGTCTGGCAATCGGGTCAGGCGATCGGCGATTTCATGACATCGCTCCTGCAGGTTGCGTGGTTCATCGTCATTTATGCGGTAAGCACGCTTGTCCTGGTGGCTCAGCTAGACTGGCGGCTTGCGGCGGTTGTTGCCGTGTGGATCGTCGCCTTCAGTGTCATTGCCCGTATTTTCGTGCCGCGCATAAGACACATGTCCAAAATGACAGCGGAAGCGGCGTCGATGATCAATGGCCGGCTCGTCGACAGTTATTCGAATATCCAGACGTTGAAGCTGTTTGGCCGCGAAGACGAAAACGACCGCTATATCAAAGAGGGTTTCGACCAGTTTCTGGGTGCCGTCATTCCGTTCACCCGGAATCTGACAGGCATGCGGGTGTCGCTTGCCGCCCTTTCAGGCATCATGATTGTCGCCATCGGCTATTTCTCCATCGATCTGTGGCTGCGCGGTCAGATCAGCGTTGGTGCGGTTGCCTTCACACTTGCGCTGGTGTTGCGCCTCAGCCTCCTTCTGGGGCGCATGATGACGCAGCTCAACGGCCTGATGCGCAATTTCGGCACCATTCAGAATTCCATGGACATGCTCAACAAGCCGATCGCGCTGCAGGACCAGCCGCACGCGCAGGAGCTTCGTATCACCAGAAGCCGTATCCGGTTTGAGGCAGTCAGTTTTCGTTATGGCGGCCAGAGCGCGGTCATCGACGATGTGTCGCTGACCGTCGAACCGGGTCAGAAAGTGGGGCTTGTGGGTCTGTCGGGGGCCGGGAAATCAACGCTGGTCAACCTGCTGCTGCGGTTTTTCGATCTCGAAACCGGGCGCATAACAATTGACGAGCAGGACATTTCCGCAGTCACTCAGAGTTCGCTGCGGGCCAATATCAGCGTCGTCACGCAGGACACGTCGCTGATGCACCGCTCTGTGCGGGAAAATATCATGCTCGGGCGGCCTGAGGCGGAAGAGGAGGGGCTCGTCCGTGCAGCGATGCAGGCGGAAGCCTTGCCGTTCATTCGGGATCTGAGAGATCAAAACGGCCGGAAAGGCTTTGATGCACATGTGGGCGAGCGGGGCGTCAAACTGTCCGGTGGGCAGCGTCAGCGCATCGCCATTGCCCGCGTGATGCTGAAGGACGCACCGATTCTGGTGCTCGACGAGGCGACATCGGCGCTCGATTCGGAGATCGAGGCGGCTATCCAGGAAAACCTGACGCAGCTGATGGACGGCAAGACGGTGATTGCGATTGCCCACAGGCTGTCGACGATTGCCCGCATGGATCGTCTCGTGGTGATGGATGAGGGCAGGATCGTCGAGGACGGGAGCCACGACGAATTGTTGAAGGTCAACGGTCTTTACGCGCGGCTTTGGGCTCGCCAATCCGGTGGATTTATCAACAACTCCATGGTCGCCGAGCGCTGACACGGGTAAAAACTTGCGGCAATGTGCCTCTGGTCGGAGATGCAGGCTGGACATATTCTAAGAAGCAGCCTAGAAACCGGCCAATTATGGGGCCCGAGCCGTGCGTGAGGGATCATTGGATGACCCGGCGATTTGTCCCCGGCAAATGAGTATGCGCAGAGGATGGTTAAAGCCGTGAGTGAACACGATACAACTGCCGAGCCCACACGCCGCGATTTTCTTTATCTGACAACCGGCATGGCCGGCGTCATCGGCGCCGGTGCGGTTGCATGGCCATTCATCGACCAATTGCGACCGAGTGCCACGACGCTGGCGCTTTCTACCATCGAGGTTGATATCTCCGCGATCGAAGAAGGCATGTCGATCACTGTAAAATGGCGCGGCAAAGCGGTTTTCATCCGTAACCGCACCCAGCAGGAAATCGACGAGGCAAGTGCCGTTCCACTCGAGGACCTTAAGGACCCGGCGGCGCGCAACGCCAATCTCGCGCCCGATACGCCAGCCCTTGATGTTGATCGTTCAGCTGGCGAAACAATGGAAAACTGGATTGTCATGGTTGGCGTTTGCACGCATCTGGGCTGCGTTCCGCTCGGTCAGGCAGGCGACTATGGCGGCTGGTTCTGTCCGTGCCACGGTTCGCACTACGATACCGCTGGCCGCATCCGCAGTGGTCCGGCACCTGAAAATCTGGCGATTCCGCCCTTCGAATTCATCTCCGACACAAGAATTAAAATCGGATAACAGGGGACTTACCGATGAGTGGTGGACATTCAACATATGAACCGACAAGCGGTCTCGGCAAATGGGTCGATTCGCGTTTGCCGCTTCCCCGGCTGGTATATGACTCCTTTGTCGCCTATCCAACGCCGCGCAATCTGAACTACACATATACATTCGGCGCCATCCTGTCTGTGATGCTTGTTGTTCAGCTACTGACCGGCATTGTCCTGGCTATGCATTATGTGGCCTCGGTCGGCAGTGCCTTTATCTCGGTCGAGAACATTATGCGCGACGTCAACTCCGGCTGGCTGATGCGCTACATGCACTCGAACGGCGCGTCGTTCTTTTTCGTTGCCGTTTATATCCACATGTTCCGCGGCATGTATTACGGCTCCTACAAGGCGCCGCGCGAGATCCTGTGGATCCTCGGCGTCATCATCTACCTGTTGATGATGGCAACCGGGTTCATGGGGTACGTGCTGCCCTGGGGCCAGATGTCCTTCTGGGGCGCAACGGTGATTACCGGGTTCTTTACCGCCTTCCCGCTCATTGGCGAGCCGATCCAGCAGCTGCTGCTCGGCGGCTTTGCGGTGGATAATCCGACCCTCATCCGTTTCTACTCGCTGCATTATCTGCTGCCTTTCATGATCGCCGGCGTTGTGGTGCTTCACGTATGGGCGCTGCATGTGACCGGGCAGACGAACCCGACCGGCGTCGAGGTCAAATCCAAGACCGACACTTTGCCGTTCACGCCGTATGCGACCATCAAGGACGGGTTCGCAACGGTGGTGTTCCTGCTGGTATACGCATACTTCCTCTTCTACCTGCCGAACTATCTCGGTCATCCGGACAACTATGTCGAGGCCAACCCGCTGGTGACGCCCGCGCACATCGTTCCGGAATGGTACTATCTGCCGTTCTACGCGATCCTGCGTGCGATCACCTTCAATATCGGCCCGATCGACTCGAAGCTTGGCGGCGTGCTTGCCATGTTCGCTTCGATCCTTGTGCTTTTCCTTTTGCCCTGGCTCGACACTTCCAAGGTGCGCTCGGCTGTCTACCGGCCCTGGTACAAGATGTTCTTCTGGCTGTTTGTCGCCGACTGCATCTTCCTTGGCTGGCTGGGCTCCAAACCGGCCGAAGGCACCTATGTCGTAATGGCGCAGTTTGCGACACTCTACTACTTCGCCTTCTTCATCCCCATTTTGCCGCTTCTCGGCATGATGGAGAGACCGAGACAAGTCCCTAACTCGATAACCGAATCCGTGCTTTTAAAGCACGGCGGTGGCAAACCCGAGGTGGCTCCCGCCGCTTCGGAAGACCGCGGTTGACCGGGCGTCAGAAAGGAACAAGAAAGATGAAAAAACTTGTCTCGACACTTCTGTCGCTGGTTGTGATTGCAGGTTTCGGCACGGCCGCAGCGCTTGCCGCCGGAGACAACGAGCACCATAAGGCGCCCGAGGAGCAGAAATGGTCCTTCTCCGGCCCGTTTGGCCATTACGACAAGGGACAACTGCAGCGTGGCCTCAAGGTTTATGTTGAAGTTTGCGCAGCCTGCCACTCGCTCGACCGCATCGCATTCCGCAATTTTCTCGATCTCGGCTACAGCGAAGATCAAATCAAGTCGCTGGCAGCGGAATACGACGTTTTGGGCGGGCCGAACGAAGAAGGCGAAATGTTCGAACGGCCCGCAATCCTTGCCGACTATTTCCCCAACCCGTTCCCGAATGTCGAAGCGGCAGCCTATGCCAACAACGGCGCAGCACCGCCCGACTTTTCGCTGCTTGCCAAGGCACGCGGAGCAACGCGTGGCTTTCCGCAGTTCGTTTTCGACATTTTCACCATGTATGCGGAAGGCGGACCGGACTATATCAACGCGCTTCTGACCGGATATCAGGACGAGCCGCCCCACGGTGTCGAAATCACCGAAGGCACATACTACAATCCGTATTTCCTCGACGGTCTGTCGCTGGCCATGGCTCCGCCTCTTTCGGATGAGATCGTCACCTATGATGACGGTTCGCCGGAGACCGTCGACCAGTATTCCAAAGATGTATCGGCTTTCATGATGTGGGCGGCCGAGCCGAAACTGGAAAGCCGCAAGTCTCTTGGTTTCAAGGTCATTGTCTTCTTGCTGATCTTCGCCGGCCTGCTTTATCTGAGCAAGAAATCGGTGTGGTCGCGCGTAGAGCATTGACCTTCGGGTATTAAGGGATAGAAATGTGAAAGGCGGCCACGGGCCGCCTTTTGCATGTCCGGCTTTGGCCGATTTTGAGGGGACCTGGGTATGGATCAAACGCTCAAAGAGACGCTGCTGAATTCCATCCGCACAATTCCGGATTATCCCAAACCCGGAATTTTGTTTCGCGACATCACCACGCTGCTCGGCAATCCGCAGGCGTTTCGACGGTCGGTTGACGAACTCGTCCATCCCTATGCCGGTACCAAGATCGATCAGATCGCCGGTATCGAGGCACGCGGATTCATTCTCGGCGGTGCCGTCGCGCATCAGCTGTCGGCCGGCTTCGTGCCAATCCGCAAGAAGGGAAAACTGCCTTACGAGACGGTGCGGATCGCCTACAGCCTGGAATACGGCCTGGATGAGATGGAAATGCACAAGGATGCCGTCTCGCCAGGCGAGAAGGTGATCCTGGTTGATGATCTGATTGCGACCGGCGGGACGGCCGAAGGCGCCGTGAAACTGCTTCGGCAAATGGGTGCGGAAATCGTTGCCGCCTGTTTCGTTATCGACCTGCCCGATCTTGGCGGCCGCAAGAAGCTGGAAGATCTCGGTGTTACAGTGCGCACGCTGGTCGAATTCGAAGGCGACTAGGCTCATCACCAGATTTTGGCGACTTCTATCAGAGCAACGGTGCGTACAGGGGCCGATTACACGCCGGTTTGTACGGCCACAAGGCACATATCGGGCACTCTGTGACAAATCCCCCGCAGAATGTCACACGGCGTCATGCGCGCTTCCTGCGATACGATCGGTGTCAACTATTCTGATCTGCGGAAACCAGACTCCCGGATCAAGACGCTGATCGGAGCGGCTCTGGGATCTGCCGAAACGGTCCTGAATGTTGGCGCTGGCGCAGGGTCCTATGAGCCGGCGGACAGGACCGTCACGGCACTCGAGCCTTCGGCGGAAATGATAGCGCAGCGCAGTGCTTCGGCAGTTCAGGTTGTCCAGGGTCATGCAGAAGACCTCCCATTCGGCGACAATTCTTTTGATGCATCGATGGAAATCCTGACGGTCACCATTGGGCCGACAAGCAGAAAGGCCTCAGTGAGATGCGTCGCGTCACGCGGGGCCGGATCATCGTCGTTACGCATGACCCGGCGCATCGGCCTTGGCTTACCAGCTATATTCCGGAACTAG
>JAAEOH010000291.1 GCA_024244645.1 Hyphomicrobiales bacterium | reverse complement strand
TGTTGGGTTTCCGCCAATATTCTCAGCTCTGTTTTGTCTTGGCTCACTTGATCCTCCTTCTCCAGGGCTAGATCAAGTCTACTGGGCTCGCCGACCTATTTCACGGACCTTTGCCGGAGGGACACGGTCTTACTCCGTGGGGACTTGCACCCCACAAGGTTGGCCAAGCTTTGCTTGGCGCACGTCACGGTAGGACCGCCGGTTACCCGGCGGCCCCCGCACAGATCCCGGCTTATGGGGAGCAAATGGTTATGGGGAGTTGACCTCTAATCAAAGTCATATATCGGCTTAGAATCTCTGGTTTAAGTCGGCTCAGCAGGCCACATGTCTCACCATAAAAATGGCATCCTTAGTAAAGGGACCGATCATCGGCCCCAAAACCAGGAGGATGCTATGTTAGAGAACTACTTTGAAGCGACATTTACCATTCAACGACTTCGCACCGGTTTATCAGGACCCTATATTGACGGCTTCGCCGAGATGCTGGAAAAAGAGCGGTATAGCTTTGGTATCGGTCGACGCTATCTTCGGGCTGCGGCACATCTGGGCCACTACCTCGAAACCAGAGGAATCGGCCTGGACGCTGTGGTCTTTGACGTGCTGGAAGCGTTTGCGCAACACCTGCCTTCTTGCTGTTGTCCGCAATCCAATGGTGGAACCACGGAAGATGTTGCACGTGGCGCCAAGCTGTTTCTGAAATATCTTCGAGTAAGTAGAGGTCTCGCGATTGCAGAATTGGAGAAGAACAAAGCACTGGTCCCCGAGTTGGTTCAAGATTTCAGACACTGGCTCAAAAACCAGCGAGGGCTATCTGAGTCCAGCCTACGCACTTATGGTAATGGGGCAGCAGAGTTGATCCACAGTCTGGGCTCTGACCCCGACACATACGATGCACCAAGTCTTCGCGGCTTTTTAATAGATCACTCAAGGACGGTTGGTCCGGGCAAGGCCAAGAATCTCGTCAATGCATTGCGGATGTTTTTGCGTTATTTAATCCATGAAGGGCGGTGTCGGGCGGGTTTGGACCGGGCGATCCCAGCCCTTGCCGGTTGGCGTCATGCAGCGCTTCCTTCCTATTTGTCGGCTTGTGAAGTCCGGCAAACCATCGAAGCCTGCGATGACGGCTCTGTGATGGGGGTTCGAGACAAGGCAATCATCGTGCTTCTGACCCGCCTTGGTCTCCGTGCCGGCGATGTGCATGCCTTATGCTTGTCCAAGATAGACTGGGAAGACGGGAGTTTCCTTGTTTCGGGCAAGACTCCGCAAGAGGTTCGTTTGCCTCTACCTCAAGAGGTAGGCGATGCGCTTGTTGCCTATCTCAAGTGTCGTCCCCGAGT
>JAAEOH010000290.1 GCA_024244645.1 Hyphomicrobiales bacterium | reverse complement strand
CGCGATTTCGGTCCCTGCAGAGACAGCACCGCATAGGCCGAGGTTATATCCGTGTGAGTTACATTCAGATCACCGGTAATATGCTGTGTGATCCAGTTTTTATCTCTCGGCTGAACGGTGGCCGAGGAGATGATGATAAATTCATTTTCCGAGATCCGGTTCACAGTGATATCGGTCTCTATCCCCCCCTTGTCATTCAGCATGTGGGTATAAACAATTTTGCCAGGGGGCACATCGACATTGCCAGTGCACAGGTGTTGCAAATACTTGCAGGCGTCACGGCCCTGTACAAGATGTTTGCCAAATGAGCTCTGGTCCAACAGGATCGCCGCTTCGCGCGCAGCTCCACATTCTCTGGCCGTGTGTTTGTACCAATTGGGCTCAAAATACGAATAGATATTCTCGGTCGGCTGTCCGTTCGGTGCGAACCACATGGGGCGTTCCCACCCCATGCCTTCGCCAAAACTTGCGTTAAGCTTCGCCCATCGATCGTGCAAGGCGCTCTTGCGCGCACCGCGGCCGGTTATCGGTTGATAATGCGGCCAGTGCATCTTGTAATGCAGGCCCAACACTTCGGGAATGCGGTCCCTTAAGTAGGTTTGATTGAAGTGAAACGGATGGAAGCGCGCGACGTCGACGAAACTGAGATCCATCTGCGGTTCGCCCGCGTCTATCCATTCCGCCAATGCGCGGCCTGCCCCTGCGCCGTACTCGATGCCTTCCGAATTATAGCCGGTTGACACAAAACAGTTTTTCAACTCCGGGACTTCACCGATCATAAAAAGAAGATCGGGGGTAAAGCTTTCCGGGCCGTTGAAAAATTTGGAGATCTCGGCCGTTTGCAGCGCAGGCAGGATTTCCATCGCTTTGGTCATCGGCAATTCAAAATGATCCCAGTCCTCCCAAAGCTCAATGAACGGCGTGTTTTGCGGCAGCTTTGTCATTGGCAGCGCCTTGCCCCAGGGCTCAAAAGCCCCGACCAGGAATTTTCCGGCATCTTCTTTGATGTAAACATGACCATCTGTGTCGCGCAGTACCGGCAGTGTCGGCTGGGATTCTTCCATCACGCCGGTTACAACATAGAAATGCTCTGCAGCATAAAGCGGGACACTCGCCCCCAGTTTTGTGGCAAGCTCATGGCTCCATAAACCGCATGCCAGAACGAGTTTTTCGCACTCAATGACACCTTCGGCTGTTCTCAGCTGATAATTCCCATTCGCGATTTGCCACAAGTCGTTGACCTCGGCATTCTCGGTCACTTTCACACCAAGTTTTCTGGCGCCGGCAATCAGGGACATGCAGGTATCAACCGGGTTGGTCTGCCCATCGTTGGGAATATAAACCGCGCCTTCTATGATCGAAGGGTCGATTGCAGGATATATATCCTGCGCCTCTTTTGGGCTGATCATGTGAGCTTCGAGGCCAAAGCTCTTGGCGATAGAGGCGTTTCTGGCGGTTTCATGCAGGCGGTCCTTGGTCCGGGCGACACCAAGTGTGCCATTTTGCTTAAAGCCCGTTGCCTGCCCTGTCTCTTTTTCCAATGCTGCATAAAGTTCCGCGTTATACATGGCGATTTCGGTTAGGGCATGTGTCCCGCGCGTCTGCATAATCAGACCGGCCGCGTGCCATGTTGTCCCCGAAGTCAGCTGGTGACGTTCAAGGATAGCGATATCCTCTTTACCCAGCTTGGCAAGGTGATATGCCACGCTTGCACCGGCTATGCCTCCTCCCACGACGACAATCTCATGTGTGCGAACGGGGACCTCAGCAAGGCGTGTTCCCATTTGGGCAATGGTCACTATGGCACTCCATCAGCGCGAGTTTTCTCTTTGGTTAAAGGCGATCCGGCATGTGAGCGCTGCGAAGGCCGTCAGGATTGCTAATGGACACCGCGCAGTTCTTTGTCGTCACTGCAGTACCTATCACCATGAGCCACATGACCGATATTGCGCCATAATTTCCGAAAATTCCGCGTCACATTTGCTTGAATGAGATAAAGATATGTGTATTTTTCCCAAATGGACGCCGTTGATGAGAAAATTATTCAAATTCTATCTCGCGATGCTAAACGCACGCAAACCCAGATAGCCGAGAGAATTGGAATTTCTCTGTCTTCCTGTCAGCGGCGCATTAAGACTCTGGAGCAGACCGGGGTTATTTCCGGCTATCGGGCAATTGTTGATCCGAGTTTTCTCGGCGAGAATCTATCCGTATTTGTACTAATCATGTTGGAGCGCCATACCCGCACCGATGTCCAGGCGTTCGAAGCAGCAATCGCCGCTATGCCCAAGGTCAAGGAGATCTTCCACATTGCCGGCGAATATGACTTTCTGATCAAAATCGCAGTTAGGGACATCGCCTCCTATCAGGAATTTAACTATCAGTATTTAAACGGAATTCCTGGCATGGCCAGAACCATGTCGCTTATTTCATTATCTGACCGCACTGCCCTCAAAGCCTTATAAGCGGCTTTGTCAAAATACCCTGATTGGGGTGCGGGGCGGTATCGGACTGAACGGCTTGAGACGGGCGGGATAGTCACGCAGCTTCGCTTCACGCCCAAGCCGAACACCTTTAGACGCTTCAAGACCGGCTCTGTGATCATCCGGCAATGTCAGCGCAAATTTGTTTGAAACGGGCAGGGCAGTCACCTGAGTTGGTCGGATGATCAAAAGAAGACCTCCTTCACGAGTGGGCCATGTTGCGCTCCCGTCAGATGCGAAGTTTGCAGAAATTCGCGTCTGTCCATTCTTCAGTCCATCACCATTTCAACCTGGAGCGCCAGCTTTATTCATAACGCAATTTCAAGCTCAGACGCACCGCCGCTCTCTCTAAGCGGTGTGGTCTTGGCGCGACATGAAGGACAGAGCTACTATCCTTGCAGAGACCAGTTCGAAATAGACTGACAGCACCCGCGCGATTGGCAACAAACCGCCGATATCGTTGGTAAACGGCTCACCGGCAACATCGCCGCCCTGAGCCCAAACCCCCGGGAGTATCTCCAGCCGGGTGGTCCAATCAACGGTAGCAGCTCAAAACCTCCTCCATCGGCAGGATCATAATGGCCCAACCTTGGGGCTAAGACACCTGCCTGCTCATCAGTCAAATAGGCGCACGCAAAATGGACGAAATTAATGGGTCCTGATCCTTGCGAAGGGAACCAACGCCTTTTAATCGACGTATGCGTACTTCGCCAGTTGTCGGAATTCTATCCACGGGAGTGGGAGGCCGGGGAAAGAGAGGCGCTGAACACAGTGCTTGACTAATCCCATGCATCGAAATACTCGATGATATGGGCTTCAATATCTGAAGTAGCGATTAAGTTCGATTAACCTGATCGATCAGATCGATTGGACGGAAAGATGGAGATACGACAATTACGAACTTTCATGGCGGTGGCCAAGTTCATGAGTTTCAACCGCGCGGCGGACCATCTGAACTACGCCCAGTCGACAGTTTCGGCTCAGGTTCAGGCGCTTGAAGAAGAGTTCGGAGTCCCGTTCTTCGAGCGGTTGGGTCGGCGTATCACGTTGACCGAAGCCGGTGATCGCCTCTTGCAATACGCCGAAAAACTCTTGGACATGGCCGAAGAAGCCAAAACAGGGGTAGTTGGAGGGGCCGATTCTACTGGTTCGCTGACCGTTCGCCTCCCCGAGAGTCTCGGTGTCCACCGCTTTCCCGAAATATTTGGGCGCTTCGCCGCCCGGTTTCCCAGAATACGCCTGAACATCATAAACTGCACTTACAATGGCCTGGAACGAGATCTACGTAAGGGCATAACCGATGTCGCGTTTCTCATGAATAACTCGCTCCAGGCCTCCGACCTTGTGATAGAAACCGTTGGTTTTGAGTCCCTTTTAGTAGTAGCCCATGCAGCGCATCCTTTGGCCCGTCGCAGCGCCGTCCGCGGCACCGATTTGAACGGTGAGACGATTCTGCTTTCGTGTTCCGACTGTAGCTATCGGCGGGAGTTCGAGAAGGCGCTCACTCAACTGAAGGTCAAGCCGGGCTCGATTTTCGAATTCAACAGCGTGGCTACCCTCAAGGAATGCGTCTGTGCCGGTATCGGCGTCAGCATCCTCCCCGAAGTGACGGTCCGGGCGGATATCCAGCACGGCAGACTGGCCGTCTTGCCATGGCAGAGTTCGGAGCTGCGCTGCAATACGCTCATGATCCGGCATCAGGACAAGTGGCTCTCTCCGATCTTGGACGCCTTCATGTCGATCTCTCGGGAAGAACTCGGAAAAGCCCATGGGCCGGTCGACTAGTCGGCACAAATTCACCGGACCCCCTCAGGACATGTTAGTAGGAATTTCGGGAGTCCTGGGCTTGCCAGCCAACGAGAATCGCTAACGGTTTCCAGAAGCCATCCTTGTCGCGTCAGGCAATCGACGCAGCCGGACCATGCTCCAAATGCCGAAGGTGGGTCCCATCGCCAGAACCGTGAACACCCATTCCCAGCCCATAATATCGACCAGGGGCGGTATAATCCGGATAGACAAAAGCGTCAGCAGAAACCCAAGCGCGGTCCGGACAGTGAGCGCCGTGCCCACATATTTTTGATCGGCAACCCAAGTCCACATTGCATAAAGTTCCCACATATGGCCGAGGTATCCAAAGGTGGCCAGACGGAGCGGACGATAGCGCAATGGATCCAAGGCGTGACGCCAACTGAAGCGTGCGCCGCTCTGTGCGCAGGGCCCTTCACGGACAAAAAAGATGGCGATCACGGACGCGCTCAACCCCAGACCCGAAGTGGCCAGCAGAACCGTTTGCCACGGCGGCATGTCTCCCTCACCCGGGAACGGAATGGCGTTAATTGCGTTGGGCATCGCCTTTCCCACGGTCAGCGCGCCGACCAAGAAACCGATCGCCAGACCACGGTCGAACCGTGTCCAGGTCGCCACAAGCTTCATGCCAGGAGGGTAGAGACCGGCAAACGCCATGCCGGTCAGGAAACGAACACAAAGTGCTGGCCCATATCCCAAGTCGATGATGGCGATAACATCATTGCGGCTGGCGGTCAGCAGCGCTCAGGGCCACCAAGCGATAAGTGGCTCCACGGTCGGTGAGGTTTGACATCGCGCTGATCAGGACACCAACCACGAAACCGATTTGCAAGCTCATCGTCAGCCAGGACTGCTGCGCACCGCTCAGGTTCCACTCAGCGGTCAGTCGAGGAACGACTGCGGAGATCGAAAACCAGGTAGTCGTTCCCAACAATTGGGCAAGGATCAGGACACCGAATTTGCGCCATTTGGCGCAGGAATAAGACGCCGGTGGCTCGGGCTGTGTCATCGATCGATCCTGCATTATCAGAACAAACCCTCGCCTTTGCGGGTCTCATATAATTGGATTTGAAGGCACTCCCGACGATTGTCAGGCCAGGATGTTGCAGACTATGAGTCCCCCGCCGATCAGGCACAGGGCGCCGAATGCCCTGGGCAGCCAGATCGGACCCGGCATTACTTTTTCGGCCATGATCAGCAGGGTCAACCCGGCCATTCCGGCAAGGTTCATGGTGCCCACGACGAACATCAAAATCATGACGAGCCAGCAACATCCGATGCAATAGAGGCCATGCGTCGCCCCCATGCGGGCACCGCCTAGGAGGCCGGGGCGCCAATGGGCCATGAGGTGAAGGAAGGGAGAGCGGCAATGGTCCAAACAAGCGTCCTTCAGCGGCGTCCACTGATAGACGCCTGTGGCAAAAAGGAAGACTGCCGCCACGACAGGCGCCGCGGTCATGTCCGTCGGCGAATAGAGCGATGCAGCCGCCAAACCCATCTGCAGCAACGCCGCCAAAAGACCGAAGACCACCCAGGTTAAGAGATAGCCTCCCAGAAACGCCGCGGTCCGGGTATGACAGCTCAAGCGTCCGGTCGTCTGCTTCTGCGCGGCGGCGTACAGCAACACCATGGGCGCCGCAGTGGGAACCATCATCGCCACCATCATAACCGCCCACATGGCGGCCGCGGACACAAGTTTGGAATGGCCCCAGGCGTGCGATCCGGCCGGCATTTCCACGCCGCCCATTCGCGACCCGAGATAGGCGAGGTCGGACCAGGCGAGGACGGTGATGAAAGCGAGGCTCAACAGAATTATGACACGTTCCCACCTCGCAAGGTCGAGGATCGATACGACCATGGGTCCACTTGCGGTCATGATGTCGCCAATGCTTCTTCGTGGCGGATGCCGCCCGGTCGACTGCCGGCGGACGGCATCTCAGGTCAGCCTGTTTCGGATGCCGAAAGCTCGGTGATGAGGCCCTTATACTTTGCCCGCTTGCTGCCGGCGGCGATGCCCATGGCAATCGCCATGGTCTCGGCCAGCTCTTGCGTGTTGGCGCCTGCCGCCTGCGCCGCGCCATAATGGTGTTTGATGCAAGGAACGCAGTCCGCCATCACCGAACAGGCAACCGCGATCAATTCCTTGTTCTTCTTGTCCAGAGCATCAGCCTTGTAGACAATATTTGCGAAGGCATCGTAGAGCTTCTCCGTTTCTGCCGGTAGGAACACGCCAAACTCCTTTTTGTTGGTTGGTTTGCGACCGAAAGTGACTGCCGTCAGTTCATGGCCCCTGCCAGGAAAAGTTGGAATAGACACCGTGTGTGCCGTCGGTCTCCAAAACGATTCCCCGGTCGGAAAACCGTGTCATTCCAAGAGCCATCACCTGACTTGGGGCATGAACCTGGTTGTGAACGTTCTCCAGACGAACCACGCCGTTTTTGTCCGCCCCCACGATGGGCTCGACCGAGGTCTCCAACAGACCGTCGATCCGCATTGCCTTGCGTCTGTCATCATCGAGAAACTTGATGTCGGCGCTACGCGTCTCGAGCCGGTTCGATACAAACCTGGCGAGAACCGCAAGTGGTCCGCCAACGTTGCCCTTGATGATGCGCTCAATCGCTTTGTGCTGCGCTTCATCTGCTGAATCGTCGATGTAAACCGCCTGGGTCCAACCGCCTGTAATCATATGCTGCGGTGCATCCATGGCAACAAAGACGTTGAGATCGCGAAGTGGCACCGGCCCGTATTGGCCATCGTGAATGTGGATCGACCAATGGAACAGGCAGCGCTCGTGGTCACACAGGTTCTTGTAGGAGAGATGCCCCGAGCACAAGAGCTGGCAATTGCAGTTCTCAAAGACGAGACCCTCGGCCCACCAATTCTCCGTCGCGTCCATCGCCAACTCCAGCTTTGATGTATGTTTAATCGGAATATCAGATTATTAATCACAAGATATCGTGTCAAACGATCAATTCCGATTGGTCCAATCGTTGCCGGCGATAGATGCCAGGCTGCGTATTCACATCTCATGAAAGGGACTGGGCGTGTCTTAGCCCCTTAAGATTGCGCCATTATTTGCTTGGTTCAGGAGTATGGATTGATGGCACGGAAGCGATATTCGGACGAAGATATTTTAAAGCTGTTGCGTGAGATTGAGTTCATTTGTCATCTGGGATGGATGTCCAATCTGCTTGCCGTGCAGTTGGTGTCAGCGACGCGACGTATTACACGTGGCGTAAGAAGTTTGGTGGGATGGGAGGTTCTCAGTTATGGCCACCTGCTTCGCCGGATAAGGGCTACGCAGGGGGCCACGGCCTCATCCAGCATGATGTTCCGAAGGTGTTACGGCTCCAGCTATATCTCCGGCGAACTGGCCGATTGGCTCGACGATCAGAAAATGGATCATGTTCGTGGCGCGCCCCATCACCCGCAAACCCAGGGCAAGATCGAACGTTGGCACCAGACTCTTAAGAACCGAATCCTGTTGGAAAACTGCTACCTACCAGGCGATCTCAGGCAACAGATCGACAGTTTCGTGGATCACTACAATAACTACTTATCACGAGGCCCTGCAAAATCTCACGCCCGCTGATGTCTACTTCGGACGCGGTCAAACCATTCTGAAACAACGGGGAACGAACAAACGAAAGACTATCGAAATGCGACGCTTGCAACATCGCAAATCCGCCGCATAATCAAGAAAACAGATGAGCCAGATACTATCTTAACTCACGCCAATCAAAGGCCCAATATCCCTGACGACGGACAACCAGGCAAAGGAGGAGATATCCACGCCATCGGATACATATGAGCGACTTCCGAGAACATGCCAGATATCATTTGCGAACAGCAGCCGGTACATACATTGGGC
Source organism: Hyphomicrobiales bacterium (assembly GCA_024244645.1). GTDB lineage: Bacteria > Pseudomonadota > Alphaproteobacteria > Rhizobiales > Rhizobiaceae > Hoeflea_A. The sequence goes on along the minus strand of JAAEOH010000290.1, from coordinate 8,421 downwards.
CGATTGATAAAATCCGAAAGCTATACTTTGGGACGATTTTTGTAGAACGACATTCTTCGGTGTGACGACAGGTAGAACGGCTGGGGAGGATTGTTCTTTGAAAGGGTGGCGAGATTATCCTTATGGTCGCAGCTGGCATAGACTTTGGTATTGTGGTCCTGAACTAGGGGAGCTGACAGTGAAATGACCCGAAATGAGTTTGAAAAAATCTCAGAACTTGTCGTTCGATTGGGCTCGGTTACTTTCGCCCGCAAATTCTACACTGTGTGCCGGGACCTTTTTCGCAATGACCAATGCAATGTATTCGTGCTGGAGGGGGACCAAAGGCCAGATTGTATCCTTTCAACGGCTTCAGGTCGTGAAATGCGGGAGTTGACCCGGCTTTGTGCAAATGACTACATCGCTTCTGGTTATCGAAACGACCCGACATTGGCTTGGGCGCGATCCTGTGGGAATACGCGGTTCAGGCCTTCAATCCGCAGCTTATCACCGCGCGAGATTCCCAATACGGACTACCGTCGCCGGTTTTACGACAATGCCTCGGTTCGACAAAAACTGGCAGCCGTCCAATTTTCCGGCGGCAAGCTTTATTACCTGAATTTTTATCGCAATCCTGACCAGGAAGACTACACCCCCGAGGATCGCAGGATGCTGGAAGGCGTCAGTGGGATATTGTGTGCCTTGCTTACCAAACACCACACAATGGTCGAACCTTCGGCAATGCCTCTTTGCCCAAATTATGAGATGTCCGATGATTTCCGCTCCGATTTCAAGGATCGCGTACGATGCGCTCTTTTGAAAGAGGGCGTCGGGCTCACCCCAAAAGAGGCGGATATCTGTGCCGCAATTGCTCTGGGTCAGACAGCGACCGGGATCGGGCTCGAACACGGAATATCGGTGAACACGGTCGCCACGCACCGAAAACGCGCCTACGCCAAACTCGGCATAGGCTCGCAAAATGAACTCTTTGCCCGCTACTATGAAAGCATCACGGATCAAATACGAGGTCATTGCCTCGTTTAACGATCTACAGGTACCGTGGTCGAATCACTGGCCGGACGCGATTCCGGCAAGCCCTCCTACGTTACGTAAAAACCAGGTCGCACGACACCGGTTGCTTACTGATGGAGGACGATCCCCTTAGCAAAGTTGTCACCTTTTGGGGTGACGCACGCGGGTTTCGAAAAAGAGTATCCTTCAATTCGAAACACGCCAGGAGGAAAATACTATGAAACTCGAGAAAATGCATCACGTGGCATATCGCTGCAAGAACGCCAAGCAAACCGTCGAATGGTACATGGAAATGCTCAATATGGATTTCATAGGGGCCATGGCTGAGGACCGCGTCCCTTCGACGCACGAGCCGGATCCTTACATGCACGTATTCCTGGACGCGGGCGGAGGCAATATCCTGGCCTTTTTCGAGCTGCCAACCAAGCCTGAGATGGGGCGCGATCCGAATACGCCGGAATGGGTGCAGCACATCGCATTTCAGGCCAAGGACCGCGACGCCCTGTTGCAGTTCAAGGAGCATCTGGAAGGTAAGGGGATCGATGTGCTGGGTGTTACCAACCACTCGATCTTCCACTCGATCTACATTTTTGACCCAAACGGGCACCGCGTGGAAATCGCCGCATGGGACCCGGATGCAAAAGAAGGCATCCAGCGCATGGCAGAAGTGAAATGGGACATGCTCAACGAATTTGATGTCACAAAGAAGGCGCCAAAACACGCAGCTTGGATACACGCCAAAGAGTTTCAAACCAACTAACGCTTGTTCAGGAAATCGGACTGGGTATGGGTCGATGCGTCAACCCGCAGGGTGGCGTCCGACGGTGTGTGGTTTTCCATTATCGGAAGCAAAATCAAAACCCAAAGGAGGTTTCGATGATACTCGCTTCTCTAAAGTCCGGTCGTGATGGCGAATTGATTGTTGTATCCAGGGATATGAAGAAAGCTGCCAGGGCCACAGGGATTGCATCCACAATGCAAGTCCTGTTGGATGATTGGGACGCGCGCGCGCCTGGGCTCCAGGATATTTATACTGCTTTGAACATCGGTAGGGCTGAAAACAGCTTTGAACTGGACATGAATGCGCTTGCCGCTCCATTGCCACGGGCATACCAGTACCTCGATGGGGCCTGCTATATCAGTCATATCCGCCGCAATCGCGAAGCTCGCGGGGATACACTTCCGGATGATATTTTAGATGCACCGTTGATTTATCAAGGGGTTTCCCATGGCTATGGCGCCTGGAATGATCCGATAAAGGGACAAAAAACCGAAGATCTGATCGATTTCGAAGCTGAAATTGCTGCGATCACCGAAGATGTGCCCCGCGGTGTGTCGACAGATGAGGCGACTAAGTACATCCGGCTTTTTTGCCTGCTGCAAGACACCTCTCTGCGCCGCATCGTGGCGCCAGAGCTAAAGCGGTCTTTCGGTTTTCTTACCTCCAAACCAGAGAGCTTTCTTGGCCCCGTCGCGGTAACGCCGGACGAGTTGGGCGAACGCTGGGACGGCAAAATGGTGTCGGGCAAGATGCAAGTGCACCTTCGCGGCGAACAGATCGGCAATATCGAAACCGGCATCGACAGCCCGTTTCACTATGGTGACGCCATCGCCCACGTGGCGCAGACCCGCAATTTCGAGGCGGGTACGATCATCGGCCTTGGCACCGTATCCAACGAGGCGGCGGACGAAGACTCGTCGATCGGAACCGGTTGTATCGGGGAATACCGAGCGATGGAGACGATCAAGACCGGCGAAGCCAAGCTGGGCTTCATGAAACCCGGCGATACGGTGCGGATCGAGTTGGTGGATTATAACGGTAATTCGGTCATGGGTGCCATCGAACAGATGGTTGCCGAGGAATGAAACTGCACAACCTCGCGCTGCCCCTCAAAGAGATCGCCATCGGGTATGTCCGCTATTGCCGATACGAGAGCCGCACTGCTTAAAGAGGATCGCCAATGCTAGTTAGGACATACCTGGTTTTGCTGGGGGTCGCATTGCGGGCAGCGGCAATGGCCTATGGCCCGGTGCGCGAGAAAGTGCGTGAGCGTGACGCAATCGTTCAGATCAAGCTAAAGAACACCCAAACCGGCCGTCATTACATTTTTCGAGCGGGCAATGTCCGGAACCGCGCCGGGTGCCACGAGGCACCTGACATGACTCTGGTTTTCAAGGATGCCGCGACCGCAAGAAAGTTGCTGAAAATCCCATTCGACCATTTCAAATTTGTCCACGCGATCAAGAATTTTCGCATGGACATGGAAGGAGACGACGAGGTGACCACGTGGTTCACCGAGCTGATGAGCCTGATGTTGTCTGCCGGCTGGAAATACGGCGTTGATGTTGGCCATGGCGAAACGCGCTATGTGAACAACACCAATGGAGGCCCGGTTTTCGTATATGTAAAGGATGGAAAAATCCTGAGGGTCACGCCGATTGCCCTCGAAGAAGCAGAAGCGAGGCGCGGCTCATGGAAAATCGAAGCACGAGGGCATACGTTTTCACCACCAGCAAGGACTACACTCAGCCCCCATGCGCAGGCGGTGAAATCAACAGTCTATTCCGATGACCGCCTTCTTTATCCCATGAAGCGCGTGGATTTCGACGCCAATGGCAAACGAAATACGCATATGCGCGGCGTTTCTGGGTATGAGCGCATCAGCTGGGACGAGGCTCTGGCCACTGTCGCTGGTGAAATCAAACGGGTCAAGCGAGAGCATGGTCAGGGTGCAATGCTTAGCTCGCATTCGTCGCACCAGATATGGGGCAATGTTGGCTATTACCTCTGCGCGCTTTTCAAATTCAACAATGCGGTCGGGCACACCAAGATGGTGATCAATCCAGACAGTTGGGAGGGTTGGTATTGGGGTGCCATGCACCATTATGGCTACTCCATGCGGAATGGCGGGGCTGAGCCTTACGGGCAGGTCGAAGACTGCCTGCAGAACGCCGATCTGATTGTATTCTGGTCAAGCGATCCTGACAGTACCCAAGGAACCTATGGTGCCTTTGAAGGGACCATCCGGCGCCAGTGGGCGCGAGAACTTGGAATCGAGATGATCCATATCGATCCCTACAAGAACCACACCGCGACATTCATCGGTGGAAAGTGGATTCCGGTGAATCCGGGCACCAGTCCGGCTCTGGCGCAGGCGATCATGTATGTCTGGGCTACAGAAGGGCTTTACGACAAGGAATACGTCTCCCAACGCACGACTGGATTTGGGAAGTGGCGCGCGCATCTTCTCGGTGAGGATGGAACCCCTCCGAAAACCCCTGAATGGCAGGAAGAAGAAACCGGAGTTTCTGCTGCAGTTGTCCGGGCTCTGGCACGAAAGTGGGGCACACGGCGAACCTACCTCGGGGCCGGTGGCAAGGGCACGACCTTTGGTGGTGCGAACCGCTCGGCCACCGGAACACAATGGGCCCGTGCCATGGTTTACCTCATGGCGATGCAGGGGCTAGGCAAACCAGGTATCAATTTCGGTAACCTGCAATACGGCGCGCCGGTAGATCACAATTTCTATTTCCCGGGCTACGCCGAGGGCGGTTTTTCTGGTGATGTCGAAAATACCGGATCGGCAATCCAGCTTTATCAGCGGATGGCGCAGTTGCCGAGCATGAACCCGACGGGGCAGAGAATTCCACGCCTGCGTATCCCTGAGGCGATTTTGGACGGTAAAACCGAAGGTTACGCCACCGACCCGCGCGGTCTGGAGAGGCAGTTTGCGAAATTTGGCTATCCTGCACCAGGTCATTCACCAATCCGGATGATGTACAAATTTGGTGGGTCCCATTTTGGTACAAGTATGGAATCCAACCGACTGGCAAAGGCCTATCGTTCCGCGGATCTGGAATTTGTCATCAACCAGTCCGTCTGGAATGAGGGCGAAGCCAAGTTTGCGGACATCATCCTTCCGGCCTGCACGAATTTTGAACGCTGGGACATCGGTGAATGGGCCAACGCTTCGGGGTATTCGCTGCACAACGAAGGGCAGCTCAACCACCGTATCATCGCGCTGCAACACAAGGCGATCGAGCCTTTGGGCGAGTCAAAATCTGACTTCCAGATATTCCTTGATATTTCCAAGCGTCTCGGGCTCGCGGCCTATTTCAGCGAGGGTCACACGGAGCTGGATTGGTGCAGGTTCATGTTTGAAGCTTCTGACATTTCGGACAAGATCACGTGGAAAGAATTTCTTAAGAAAGGCTACTTTGTCGTCGATGCGGAAAAGGAACATCTGCGGCCACCCCCATCGTTCAGGTGGTTCGCTGAGGGCCGCAAGAAAGATGTGCCGGAGCCACATCCTTTACCGGCTGAATACACCGAGAAATACGGATATGGTCTGCAAACCCAAAGCGGCAAAATCGAGTTCGAATCCTCAAGCTTGAAGCGGTTTGGCGAGGATTCTGAGCGACCACCATTGAACAAATACATTCCGTCTTGGGAGGGTCGTCACAGCCCGCTTTATGAAAAATACCCGTTGCAGCTGATATCGCCACATCCGCGATACTCGTTCCATACGCATGCCGATGGCAAAGGGAGCTCAATCAATGATATTCCGGGGCACCGCGTTAAAGTTGGTGACTGGTATTACTGGACCGCCCGGATAAGCCGCAAGGACGCAGAAAAACGCGGCATCAGGCAGAATGATCTGATCAAGCTGCACAATGACCGGGGCGCAGTTGTTTGTGCTGCTGATGTTACAGAGCGCCTCATGCCCGGTGTTGTCCATTCGTATGAATCCAGCGCGATCTACGAACCTATGGGAGTTCCAGGCGAATCCGTCGATCGTGGTGGCTGCATCAACACATTGACGAACAAACGCTTCCAGACCGAGAAGACAACCGCCTCAGCCCCCAATGCCTGCCTGATTCAAGTTGAATTATGGGACGGAAAGACGGAGTTAAACAAATGAGCGCCAAATGGAACTTAATTGTTGACGTCGCCAACTGTTGCGGATGCTACAATTGCGCCCTTGCCTGTAAGGACGAATATTCTGGAAATGACGAGCCAGGTTATTTCAGTTCGCATCCGAAACACGGAAAACCCGCTTTGGACATCGAATACCACGAGCGGGGTCAGTTTCCGAACATGGAAGCGTATTATGTTCCTGTTATGTGCAATCATTGCGACAATGCTCCCTGCATGAAGGTCGACAAGGATGGCGTGATCACCAAACGGGATGATGGGATCGTCATTATTGACCCGGATAGGGCAAAGGGAAAGAAGGACTTGGTCGCGGCTTGCCCATACGACGCAATCATCTGGAATGAAGAAAGTGAGACACCACAGACCTGGATATTCGACGCCCATCTTTTGGACCGCGGATACAAAAAACCCAACAGCACCGAGGCCTGCCCAACCGGCGCGTTGAATGCCGTTAAGTGCACGGACGAACAAATGGCCCAACGTGTAAAAGCGGAAAACCTGACAACCCTTCTGGCGGAAAAGAATACGCGGGCGCGTGTTTACTACCGCAATTTTGAAAAGGTCACGACATGTTTCGTGAGTGGCTCGGTCCGCAAGGAAATCAAAGGCGTGATGGAATGCCTGGAAGGCGCCTCCGCGATCGTTTTTTTGAGCGAGGATAAGGTTGCTCAGGCAGAAAGCGACGACTTCGGAGATTTCAAAGTCTTTGGACTGGAACCGAACCTGGGAATGTGCAGACTGGAATTGCGGCACCAGGACGCGGAGACAATTTCGCTCCAGATCGAAATTGGGAGCGACAGTTTGGATGTTGGAATTCATAAACTGTGAACATGACTGCGTTGAGAACCTGCAGGTGTTGCGGTGTAGATATGATTACAATTATGTCCGACCGCACAGCTCAATCGGGCTCAAAACCCCGATGGAGTTCATGAAATCCATCGGCAAACCCAACCAGCCGATGGTGCACTAAGGGCCGAAAGTTCTCAGAGCCGTGGTCCAGCGTTCGGGGCAGCGTCATAACCCCCGGAAAATTTCCAGCCGGGTGGTCCAAACGGCGGTAGCAGCTCACGAGGACTATGTTGAAAAAACCGACAAACTGATACCCATGGTTTTGCAGAGGATGTGAGAACAGCGGCGCGGACACAAAGACAATTCAGCAAACGTCGCCCGTCAGGTTTTCAAACCTTTTGGAAGCGCCATTTTCGTTTCCCGATCCCGTTTGTACCGAAAATCACACACATTTGACTCAACGAAGGTTTTCGTGCGAACCAGCCCCCGGTTGAACCGGATGCTTAGCGCGTTGTCTAAAGCGCACATGTATGGAACCAGTTTTTCCGCGTACTGCTTTTTCAAGAACTTCTGTATCGCGCACTCGGTCATGTCGACGCCGTAGTCGATGTCTTCTTCATCGCCCTCGACGAAGGAATAAACAAAGTCCATCGGTGTCAACGGCGGTGTTAAGGTTCTTTCCGAGGTAAATATTGCGCTGGCCGCTTTGCTGCTATTGTTTGTTTTGGCCGTTGGACCAACCGGCGATATCATTTCGACTATCTTCTCAGGCGGAACAGCGTACATCACCAACTTGGTTCCTCTTTCTATGCCATTCGGGCGTGAGGATGCCAACTTCTCACAGGGATGGACGGCATTCTATTGGGCCTGGTGGATTTCATGGTCTCCTTTCGTGGGTATGTTCATTGCCCGGGTTTCTCGCGGCCGCACAGTGCGCGAGTTCATATTCTGTGTGATCGTGATACCGACGATCGTGTGCGTGTTCTGGATGGGTGTTTTTGGAGGCACCGCTATATCACAAGTTGTCGCTGACGCGACCGCACCTGTTAAGGACGCAGCGCTGGAGCTTAAACTATTTGAGATGCTCAAGCCGCTGCCGCTAGCTAGCATTACTTCTTTTATCGGCATTGTTTTGGTGCTCGTGTTTTTTGTAACCTCATCTGATTCTGGTTCGCTCGTTATAGACACGATTACCGCTGGCGGGAAAACGGATGCTCCGGTTTCTCAGCGAGTCTTCTGGTGCACATTTGAGGGCATTGTTGCTGCTACTTTGCTTTTGGTGGGAGGATCAGGGGCGCTAACCGCACTGCAAGCCATGGCCGTCAGCACTGGCTTTCCATTCACAATCGTCCTGCTTGCAATGTGCGTTAGTCTGCTGATAGGTCTCTCTCAAGCCCGCAAGGCTTAAAAAACGTCTTACCCATGCCTCGCCATATCACATGGCGAGGTATTCTTTTTTTAATGTGTGGCCGGTTTGTCTTCGGTAACCCCTTCGCGGTTGAATTCCTACTCAGACCGGCTCTGCAATCCATCGGCGCATGGCCGATAACCCAATGAATTTCAACAACCGGATCAAGGCCAGTAACTGTCATCGTCAAAATCAGCCGGTATTGGCTCCATCGCCTCGATCTCGTCAGACCTTGCGCGGATTGCCATTATCCGGCTCCACACGGCCTGAAACTCGG
>JAAEOH010000289.1 GCA_024244645.1 Hyphomicrobiales bacterium | reverse complement strand
CTCAGGCGCAGCCTCAGGCTCAGGCTCAGGCTCAGGCTCAGGCTCAGGCTCAGGCTCAGGCTCAGGCTCAGGCTCAGGCTCAGGCTCAGGCTCAGGCTCAGGCTCAGGCTCAGGCTCAGGCTCAGGCTCAGGCTCAGGCTCAGTTGCTACAGCCGGTACTTCTGCAAGCTCAGCAACTGGTGGTGCGGCGGCGGGCTCGGTAACCGGTTCGGGCTCGGCCGGCGGCTCGACGGCAGCGGCGATTTCTTCTGCCTCAACTGTCGGAGCCTCGGGTTCCTGCGGCGTTTCGACGGTCTTTTTTCTGCCGAAGGAGAAAACCTTCTTGATGAAGCCGAGTGCCATTGTGCCGCCTGTTTCCGTGACCGTTAAGCCGCTGCCTGCGATGTCGGCCGACTGTCTGCCTTGCCGGCAATCAGACGCTCGCCATCATGGCTTGAAATGTGGGTGGGAACGATCGATCCCGGTTTGCCGCCCTGAATATTGACGAGGGTGAAATTTTCCGTCCGGCCAAGACCCTCGCGCTCGATCAGCACCTTCTGATCGGTGCCGACCATGCTGTCCAGATGCGCCCGACGGGCCTCGTTACCCTTTTGGCGCAGCCTTGCGGCACGGGTCTTTATAAGGCCCCGGTCGAGCTGCGGCATGCGCGCTGCCGGGGTTCCCTCACGCGGCGAGAACGGAAAGACATGCAAAAAGGACAGCCCGCATGCATCGACCAGCGACAGGGCATTTTCGAACATGGCCTCGGTTTCTGTCGGGAAACCGGCAATGAGATCGGCGCCGAGCGTAATGTCAGGGCGCAGCGCCCGCACGTCTTCGCAAAAAACCACCGCATGGTCGCGCAGGTGCCTGCGTTTCATGCGCTTCAGGATCATGTCGTCGCCGTGCTGCAGCGACAGATGCAGATGCGGCATGAAGCGGGGTTCATTGGCGATCAGGTCCAGGAGGTGATCGTCCGCCTCGATGGAGTCAATAGAGGAAAGACGCAGCCGTTCGAGATCAGGCACCTGAGCAAGGATCGTTCGGGCCAAAAGGCCAAGAGACGGTTTGCCGGGCAGATCGGCCCCATAGCTGGTGGCGTCGACGCCGGTGATGACGACTTCCAGATAGCCGTTGCCGACCAGCTTTTCGACCTGCTCGACAACCGCACCCATCGGTACCGAGCGCGAATTGCCGCGGCCATAGGGAATGATGCAGAAGGTGCAGCGGTGATCGCAGCCGTTCTGAACCTGGACAAAGGCGCGGGCCCGGCCCTCGATGGCATCGACCATCTGCGGTGCGGTGTTTTTAACACTCATGATATCGTTGACGCGGATCTTTTCTTCCGCCGACACACCGAAATCCGGAAGTTTGCGGTAGCTGGCGCTTTTCAGTTTTTCCTCGTTGCCGAGAACCGCGTCGACCTCGTCCATGCCGGCAAAGGCGGCGGCCTCGCTCTGCGCGGCGCAGCCGGTGACGACGATGCGGGCGTGCGGGTTGTCGCGGCGGGCGCGGCGGATCGCCTGCCTGGCCTGGCGCACAGCCTCGCCGGTCACGGCGCAGGTGTTGACGACAATGGCGTTGTTGAGCCCGGCCTTTTCCGCCTCACGCCGCATCACCTCCGATTCATAGGTGTTCAGCCGGCAGCCGAATGTGATGACATCGACGCCGCTCATGAAACGGTCTCTTCTTCCTGGGCATCAGGGATCCAGGCGCCGGACAGCGGATCGAGGGTTCCGGAAAACTCCCACTTGGCCGGGCCGGTCATGGTGACGCGGTCGTTTTCCTCGTTCCAGTCAATGCACAAGGGGCCACCCGGAACATTCACGGTGACGCGCCGGTCGGTGCGATTGGTTCGCGCGGCGCTGACGGCTGCCGCGCAAGCGCCGGAACCGCAAGCCTGTGTCAGGCCGGCGCCGCGCTCCCAGGTGCGCAGGTCAAGCTCCGAGCGGGACAGGATACGGGCGATGGAAATGTTGGCGCGTTCGGGAAAGACCGGATGGTTTTCAAGCAGCGGGCCGAATTTTTCCAGATCATAGGACCACACATCCTCATCCACCCAGAACACCGCATGGGGATTGCCCATGGAAACGGCGGAGGGCGAATGCAGCACCGGATCGTCGATCGGGCCGATCTGCAATTCGATCATGCGGGTGTCGCGGAATTCCTCGCCAAGCGGGATCTCTTCCCAGTGAAATTCGGGCGTGCCCATATCAACGGAGACAGAGCCGTCGGCATGCTCCTTGGCATTGAGAATGCCGGCGACGGTCTGGAAGGTGAAAATCTGCTTGCCGGTCTCGGCGCCCAGTGCCTGGACCACACAGCGGGTGCCGTTGCCGCAGGCCTGCGCCTTGGAGCCGTCGGAATTGAGAATATCGATATAGGCATCGGTGCCCTTGATGCGCGGATCGTGGATGGCCATGATCTGGTCAAAGGCAGTCGCTCCGCCGCCGGCAAGCGCGATGGCGGCAGCCGGCGTTACGGCATCTGAGCGGCCGCGCATGTCGACCACCAGGATGTCGTTTCCCAGTCCGTTCATCTTTGCGAATGGAACCATTTCAGCCATCGGCCAACCCTGTTAGGCGTCATGACGCGCTCTGATGGCGTGTATATGGCCGAAGTCTCTACAAATTACCAGATGCAGCTTTTTTCGGCGCGTCCGCAACGCTTTGCGCGGCGGCTGGAATATCCCAGGATTCGCCCGGGCGCAATGTGCGGAAGCGGTTCTGTTGAATGCCCTTTTGCGCAAGTGCCTCCGACAGTGCGTCAACCGGCGCATCGACCGCTTCATTGGTAAGCTGGAACGTACCCCAGTGATGGCCGACTGCATGATCCGCTGCGCACAGCTCGAAACCCTCGACCGCCTCTTCGGGGTTCTGGTGATGGTCCTTCATGAACCAGCGCGGCTCATAAGCGCCGACCGGCAGGATCGCCAGACGGAATCCGCCATATTTATCAAAAGCCGCACGGTAGATGGAGCCGTCATGAAAACCGGTATCGCCGATGTGGTATATCCGGCCCGCCGGTGTTTCCAGGACAAAGGCCGCCCACAGCGCCATGCGGCGATCGCGGCTGCCGCGCGCCGACCAATGGTGGCAGGGTTCGAAGTGGACCCGTACGTCACCGGCAATATCGAACTGATCGCCCCAGTCACCGGTCTTTATCTGCATATGCGTTTCGGCGGCATGGACTATTTTGTCATTGCCGAGAGGGGTAATGATCAGCGGCCGGTGATGGCGGTGCAGACGTGAAAGCGTGGCGAGATCGAGATGGTCGTAATGGTTGTGCGTCAGCAGGACAAGATCGATATCCGGCAGCCGGTCAAAGGCAATGCCCGGAGCATTGACGCGCTTCGGCCCGACAAAAGAAAGCGGCGAGACGCGCTGCGACCAGACCGGGTCGGTCAATATATTGAGCCCGGCCACCTGGATGAGCATGGTGGCATGGCCGACCATGGTTACCCGCAGGTCATCTCCGTTGATGCAGGCCTCGGGTGCGATGCCGTTATACGGGCTCTCGAAGTTTGCTGGCCAGCGGTTGCGTTTTTCGCCGAACTGCCATTTGAGAAGGTCGCGAAGGCCATTTGGCGGCGCTCCGCCAGGGTTGAAAAATACAGTGCCGTCGAAATGGTCCGATTCAGGTCCGGAATAGTACTTGTTCCGGCCGGCTTTCTTATTTTTCATACCGACCGGTTCAGAATTATCAGATCTGTTTTCCATGCCCAAAACATAAGCTACGTGGTTGGAAGTTCAAGCGTTCGGGCAAATATTGGTTACTTGCCCGTATAAAAGCAGAATGCGGCAAATTTTGAGGCTCATTGACCGTTAACGATCGAAAATTTCTGCCCGTGGAATGCACAAATTTAACAACAATAATACGGATGTTGCCGTTGCCTGCTGAAATCCAAATGGCTGTTTCGGGGCAATCCAGACCGCAGCCCTGCATCGCAGGCTGCATGTAGTCTCGTCCCGTGGTTCGCATCCCTGGCGTTCCCAACCTCCACCACCAATTCAACAATCGATTGACAAGTCCGGGTGATTCAAAGTCAGATGGCTGTTTGCGGAAGATAATCCGCATTGTCAATTGGGAGGCAGGACATGAAAAACACGAAAAGACTCATTGTGATAGCAGCAGCGCTCGCGGCATCGACATCGATGGCAAGCGCAGCGAAACTGACCTTCTATTGCAGCGCGCAGGAGGATTGGTGCCAGTTGATGGCGCGCGGGTTTGAAGAAGCGACCGGCATCGACGTCAACATGACGCGCAAGAGTTCCGGTGAAACATTTGCCCAGGTCAAGGCGGAAGCATCCAACCCCAAAGGCGACGTGTGGTGGGGCGGTACCGGCGATCCGCATCTGCAGGCGGCCGAAGAAGGCCTGACGGAACCTTACGAGTCGCCGATGCGCGGCGAGCTCAATGACTGGGCGATTTCCCAGGCGGAATCGGCCGACAACAAGACAATCGGCATTTATTCGGGCGCACTTGGCTACGGCTACAACGAAGACCTGCTGAAAGCGGCGGGACTGCCGGAACCGGCATGCTGGAAAGACCTGACCAAGCCGGAATACAAAGGCCACGTGCAAATGGCCAATCCGAATTCCTCGGGAACTGCCTATACGACACTTGCCACCATGGTGCAGCTGTTCGGTGAAGAGGGCGGCTTTGACTACATGAAGGCGCTGCACAAGAACATCAACCAGTACACCAAATCCGGATCCGCGCCGATCAAGGCCGCAGGCCGTGGCGAAAACACCATTGGCATCGTCTTCATGCACGACGCGGTGAAACAGGCGGCATCGGGCTTTCCGATCAAGGTCGTGGCACCCTGCGAGGGCACCGGCTACGAGATCGGCTCGATGTCGATCATCAAGGGTGCCCGCAACCTGGATGAGGCGAAGAAGTTCTACGACTGGGCGCTGACCAAGGATGCTCAGTCGCGGGCGCTGGAAGTCAAGGCCTATCAGGTGCCGTCCAACAAGGGCGCCGTGACCTCTCCGGCAGCGCCGGATCTGTCGTCGATCAAGCTGATCGACTACGACTTCAAGAAATACGGCTCGAGCGCAGAGCGCAAACGCCTGTTGAAAAAATGGGATGACGAGGTTTCCACGCTGCCGCAATAGGTTATTGCTGTGACAGCATGGTGAAACCCGCAACCCAGAAGAAAACCGCCCAGTCGACACTGCTCACATGGCTGATCGTTGGCTGGGCGGGTTTTTGTCTGGTGCCTTGGTACGGCATGGAGGACGGATTCTTTTCGTTCGACTGGCTGAGTTGGGGCTATCTTTTCGATACGGACACGGCACCGGGACTGTTTCTGGTTTTTCAGGGCGAAAAGCTCTGGCTGGCACCGCTGATGGTCTTTCTGGCGGCTCCAATCTACGCGGTTGGAAAAGCCCGGACTGATGCGTCCTACTCCAAAATCCTCATCATCTGCGGCGCGCTGGGGTTCGGCTGGTTGATCGCCCAGGGTTTCGGCATCGGCATCAGGGGATGGCAGTTCGCGTGGCTTGAAGACCTGTTCGGGCCGCTCGGCGACCGCCAGTTCGGCATGGGCTATGGCGGTTTGTTGGTCGCCAGCGCTTTCCTGTTCGTGTTCACCCAGGGAATCGCTGCACGCGGTGCGGTCAATGGCGACATCTTTGTGGTCGGTGCGATCGGATTCATCATCGCCATCGTCACAATCTTCGTATTTTACCCGATCCTCAGCATGCTGGGTTCAGCTTTCATCACCCAGGAAAACAGCTATTCGGTTGGCGTGTTCTTCGAAAAATTCACCGACAGGCGGCTTTGGGGGCTGGCCTGTCTTTCCGGTGGTCGCTGCGGTGCGGCGTGGAATTCGCTGGCGCTTGCGATCCTTGTCGGCGCGCTGACCACGATTCTCGGACTGATCTTTGCGCTGGTGGTGACGCGCACCGGATTTCGTTTCAAAAGGGGTCTGCGTGCGATGACGGTGCTGCCGATCATCACGCCGCCCTTCGTAATCGGCCTGGCGATCATTCTGCTTTTCGGCCTGTCGGGCAATGTCACACGGTTTTTCGCCGATCTTCTGGGAATTGCGCCGAGCCGCTGGGTTTATGGGCTGCCCGGCATTCTGATTGCCCAGTTGCTGGCGTTCACGCCGATTGCTTTCCTTGTGCTCATCGGCGTTGTCGAGGGGGTCAGCCCGTCGATGGAGGAAGCGGCACAGACCCTGCGCGCCAACAAATGGGAGACATTTCGCACGGTCTCACTGCCGCTGATGCGGCCGGGTCTCGCCAATGCCTTTTTGCTTGGCTTCATCGAAAGCATGGCGGATTTCGGCAATCCGCTTGTCCTTGGCGGCAATTTCGACGTGCTGTCGACGGAAATATTCTTTGCCATTGTCGGCGCGCAATATGACCAGGGGCGCGCCGCTGTGCTGGCGCTGGTGCTGCTGGCGTTTACGCTCGCGGCCTTTTACGCCCAGCGTTTCTGGCTTGGCAAAAAATCCTACACCACCATGACCGGCAAGGGCGATGCGGGCGTGCATCCGCAATTGCCGCAGGGGCTGGCAATACCGGTTTTTACGATCGCCGGCATCTGGATGCTTTTCACCCTGACGATCTATGTCATGATCGTCTACGGATCCTTCGTCGAACTTTGGGGCGTCAACAATGCGCTGACCTTCAAGCATTACCTGACCGCCTTCTCCGTCAAGTTCGGCGAACATGGTGTTCACTGGTCGGGTTCGGCCTGGGATTCCTTCTGGACCACACTGCAGATCGCCGCTGTTTCCGCGCCGCTCACGGCCGCGGTCGGCCTGGTGACCGCGTATCTTTTGACCCGGCAGAACTTTGCCGGCAAAAGCGCCTTTGAATTCGGCACGATGTTGAGTTTTGCCATTCCGGGAACGGTGATCGGCGTCAGCTACATACTTGCCTTCAACGTTCCACCGATCGAGATAACCGGAACCGGCATCATTCTGGTCGTCAGTTTTATCTTCCGCAACATGCCGGTCGGGGTGCGGGCCGGCATCGCGTCGATGTCGCAGCTCGACAAGAGCCTGGACGAATCCTCGCTGACGCTTGGCGCCAATTCCTGGCAGACTTTCCTGAACGTCATTTTGCCACTGCTGAAACCGGCCATCCTTGCGGCTCTGGTTTACTCCTTCGTCCGCGCCATGACGGCTATATCGGCGGTCATCTTCCTGGTCAGCGCGCAATACAACATGGCCACAAGCTACATAATCGGGCGTGTTGAAAACAATGATTACGGCCTTGCCATCGCCTATTCCACAACACTGATCGTCGTGATGCTTATTGCCGTCGGACTGATGCAGATTCTCGTCGGCCGCACCAATGTCGGGCGCCGGATGGGCCAGACGCGGACCACTGTGCAGGCAGGCGGATGATGGAGACCCCATGACCCTGACAGAAAACAGCAACGCCGCATCCGTCTCGTTCGAGAATGTGACCAAGGTCTACGGCACAGACGTGCGCGCGGTCGACAATATTTCGGTCGATATCGCTGCCGGTACGCTCGTGACCCTGCTCGGACCGTCCGGCTGCGGCAAGACGACCACGTTGCGCCTGATCGCCGGTTTGGAAATGTCGACAAGCGGCACAATCCGCATTGGCGACAAGGATGTCACCAAACTGCCGGCCACCGACCGGGACGTGTCCATGGTGTTCCAGTCCTATGCGCTTTTTCCGCATATGACGGTGCTCGAAAACGTCTCATACGGGCTGAAATTTTCGGGTTTCGACAAGACGGAGACAAAAGAGCGGGCCATGGCCGGTCTCGATCTGGTCGGCCTGTCGGGTTACGGCACAAGGCTGCCGAGCGAACTGTCCGGAGGCCAGCAGCAGCGTGTGGCGGTCGCCCGCGCCCTGGTGCTTGAACCGCAGGTGCTGCTGTTTGATGAGCCTTTGTCCAATCTCGATGCCAAGCTGCGCCGCCAGGTGCGCGAAGAGATCCGCGAAATCCAGCAGAAGCTCGGCCTGACGGTGGTCTATGTCACCCACGATCAGGAGGAGGCGCTGGCGGTTTCCGACCGGATCATCGTGATGAACAACGCGGTTGTCGCGCAGGATGGAACGCCGCGCGAACTCTACGACGCGCCGGCCAACCGTTTCGTTGCCGATTTCATCGGCGAGGCCAATATTCTCGACTGCGAGATCTCGTCTGTGACCGGAGACAGGGCCAAGGTGCAGCTTGGAGACTATGGTGCGGAGCTGCCGTCGCGCGGACTTGCCAGCGGCAAAGCGCTGCTGGCGGTCAGACCGAATCGCGTGATTGTCGGCAAATCCGGAATGGAAAACGCCATCCCCGGCGAGATCGCGCGCTTTACCTATGTCGGCAACCATCTGGAACTGACAGTGGACACAGATCACGGTCAGATATTTGCAACGTCCACAGATGTCGACGCAGAATTCCAGCCCGGTGATGCGGTGGCCGTGACATTTGCATCCAAAGGACCAGTGCTCCTGGGCGAATGATTTCGCTCTTTTTTCAAGTGTCGGCGGCATCAAGCGGCAGATGCGGCCTGTCCTTGACCTTGCCGATGACAATGCTCGTCTCAATGCCTGAAACGCCGGGCAGTTCGGCCAGAACCTCGCGCAGATAGCGGTTGTAGTCCTTCATGCCGGCGAGCCGCAGGGTCAGAATATAATCATGCGGGCCGGTGATCAGGTCGCAGCGCTGAACTTCAGGCAGGTTCATGATGCGCGATTCAAACTGGGAAATCGTCACCCGGTCACGGTTCAGCAGCTTGATGAAGACGTAAATCGCCAGTTCCAGCCCGCATCTTTCGGCATCAATATCGGCGCGCACACCGCGAATGATGCCGGCATCCTCCAGCTGTCTGATGCGGCGTCGTGTCGGGGTCGGAGAAAGGCCGACCGTTTGCGCGACGGTTTCGACGCTGGCGCGCCCGTCCTCGGTCAGCGCAGTAATGATTCTTTTATCTATATTGTCCAGCATTTTAGATGAAAACCTCTAATATGTGACGGTATGTTAGCAAAATAGGAGAGAATTGGCCAATGGAATCAGCGTAAACTCTTTTCAAAGAGGAGACCGATTCGATGTCCAATTCCTTCCGCAACAAGCAGCTGGGCAAGCACACGCTTCATCCCTCCACGCAAATGGTGTCCTACGGGTATGAGCCGTCGATGTCGGAGGGCGCCGTCAAGCCGCCGGTATTTTTGACGTCGACCTTTGCCTTCCGCTCGGCGGAAGAGGGCGCGGAGTTCTTCGATGTGGTGGCGGGCCGGAAACCGGCGCCGGATGACGGCGGTGCGGGCGGACTGGTCTACAGCCGCTTCAATCATCCAAACACCGAGATCGTCGAAGACCGGCTTGCGCTTTTCGACGGCGCAGAAAGCGCGCTGCTGACATCATCGGGCATGGCGGCGATCAGCGCGGTATTCCTGACCTTTTTGCGACCCGGCGATGCGATCGCCCACTATTCGCCGCTCTATGGCGGCACGGAAACGCTGATCGGCAAAGTGCTTTCGAGCTGGGGCATCAAGCCCATTCCCTTTGTCGACGGCCTGTCGGAAGGAACGCTGATCTACACACTTGAAAAAGCGGCCCGGCACGGGCCGCTCAAGATCCTCTATCTTGAAACGCCGGCCAATCCGACCAACGCGATGATCGATCTTGCAATGGCGCGGCGCGTTGTCGACGAGTGGTCGCAAACCTCCGGCCAGCGCCCGATCATCGTCTGCGACAACACCATGCTCGGACCGGTCTTCCAGAAGCCACATGAATTCGGCATCGACATCTGTGTCTATTCGCTGACCAAATATGTCGGCGGGCACAGCGATCTCATCGCCGGCGGTATCACCGGTTCCACGGATCTCATGAAGTCCATCCGCCTGTCGCGCGGCGCGTTCGGTTTCCAGCTTGATCCGCATTCGTCATGGATGCTGGCCCGGTCGATGGAAACATTGACGCTGCGCATGGAGCGGGCGGCCGAAACGGCGACCCGCGTCGCCGATTGGCTGGCCGATAATACGCTTATCGGCTGTTCCGTGCTGCATCCGGAATTTACGACAAGCGAAGCCGAGCGGGCTGTCTATGAACGGCAGTGCACGGGTCCGGGTTCTACCTTCGCGTTTGTCGTCGACGACGACCGGGCGCTGGCGTTCAGGATTCTCAACGAACTGCGGCTGTTCAAGCTGGCAGTCAGTCTCGGTGGCACCGAATCGCTTGTGTGCCATCCGGCTTCAACGACGCATTCCGGTGTTCCTCTCGAAGCACGCAAGACGGCGGGCGTCACCGAAGGGCTCATCAGATTGTCGGTGGGACTGGAAAATGCCGAGGACCTGATCGAGGATCTCAAACAGGCCTTTACCAAGGCCGTTGCCGGCACATTGCCGCTGGCAGGTTGACTGAAGGAGACCGCGGTCAATCACTCTTCCAGGTGGCAATCAACTGGCGATCACGCGTGGTTCAAGTGATTTGATGCGCGCTTTTTTCGTTAGCTGATATTCTGGTACAGATCTGACCGGTAAAACAGGCGCCGATTCGTGCGCACCCGGACGGAATGGAGACTTGTGTTGGCGGCCATCGACTTCATCACAAAGAATTTCCGACGCGGGGCCCGGCGCGATCAGCTGCCGGAGCGTGTCCGCACGGCAATTGACGAGCGCGAGCGTGCCAACGAGATCATGGCGCGTCTTATCCAGCTGACCATCGTTCTGCTGTTTTCCGCGATTTACACGATCAGCCCAAAAACCAGCCCCGACGAGGCGTTTTCGCCTGTTCCCTACGTGCTGGGCGCCTATCTTATCGTCAGCATTGTCGGCCTGATCTGGTCGATCCGCCAGAAACTGCCGCACTGGTCGGTCTACGGATCGATCCTGTTTGACTTCGGCCTGCTCTACAGTCTGATGATCAGTTTTCACATTCAATACATGCAGCCGGCCTCTTTCATCCTGAAAGCGCCGACGCTGCTTTATGTCTTCATTTTCATTGCCATTCGCGCGTTGCGCTTCGAGGCGCGGTTCGTGATCGCCGCCGGCATGGTGGCGGCCGCCGGCTGGGCAGTGATGATCTTTTATGTCATGCGCATCGATCCGGGCGACAACATGCTGACCCGGTCCTATGTCGACTATCTGACATCCAACTCGATCCTGATCGGCGCGGAGATCGACAAGATTCTGTCGATCCTGTTCGTAACCGGTGTTTTGACCCTGGTGGTCAATGCATCCAAGAACCTGCTTGTCAGCGCGGTAACCGAAGAGGTCGCGGCCAGCGACCTGTCGCGGTTCTTCGACACCAGCATTGCCAGCGGCATTCGCGAAAGCGCCGACCAGCTGCAGGCCGGCAACGGCGAAAACCGTGAAGCGGCAATCCTGTTTGTCGATATAAGGAGCTTCACCCGCATGGCCGCGACAATGGAGGCATCGGACGTCATGCGCACGCTGTCACGCTATCAAAGCCGGGTCGTGCCGATCGTGCAGGCGTGCGGCGGCGTGATCGACAAATTCATTGGCGACGGGATCATGGCGACATTCAGCATTGACGGCGACAGGGCTGCCGGCTCGCTGCGCGCCATCGAGGCAGCGGAGCGTATCCTGCGCGACTGCGAAAAATGGGCAGCTGAGGAACCGGCACTCGAGGCGATCAGCCACACGGGCATCGGTCTCGGGATAGCGTCGGGTCCCGTTGCCTTCGGTGCCGTGGGCCAGGAAAACCGGCTGGAGATCACGGTGATCGGGTCTGCCGTCAACTATTCGGCCAAGCTGGAAAGACACAACAAGGTGCTCGGTTCACGGCTGATTGCAGCTGCCGCAACCTGGCGCGAGGCGGTGGATAAAGGTTACAACGGCGCACTTCTGGCGGAATTCAAAACCCAGCAGCTGGAAGGTGTGGCAGAGCCGCAGGAAATTGCCGTGCTTTCGCTGCCCGAAAATGACCGCGTGGTGGATTTATCCGGTGCACCCTTCCCTCAGCCCGTACATGCGGGAACGATTTAGAGCGTATCTTCTGTAGCGAATGCGGTCAGCTGGACCTTTCCTCGGTAGCGCCGCCGGCGTTTTTCCAGCCGGAAAATCCCGAGACGATATGCCTGACGCCTTCGAGACCCATGTCCTTTGCGGTGCGGGCCGAAAGCGCCGACCGCCAGCCTGATGCACAGTAGAAGACAAAGCGCTTGCCCGACTGGAATTCTTCCTTGGCGTAGGGACTATCCGGATCGATCCAGAATTCAAGCATGCCGCGCGGGCAGTGAAAGGCGCCTGGAACAAATCCTTCGCGCTGCAGCTCACGCACATCGCGCAGGTCGACGAACAGAACATTCTCGTCGCCGTGCAGCGCAATCGCCTCCTCGGCTGAAAGGCATTCGATAACTTTATTGGCCGCGGCAACCATGTCCTTGACGTGTTTCATCGCTCGTCCTTCCTTGCGTTGATGCTCACGACGGGCCAATCTTCGTAACACGACAGTGGAGGCTCTGCCATGGCGAACGCGCGGGAAGTAATCGAGGAAGCCAAAAGCGCGCTTGCCGCGACCGAGAACCGGATTCGCGGACACGCAGGTGCGGCAGCGATTGAAGCGGGGCGGGCGGGCATGTCGGCGCTGCATTTTTTCTGCGGCAACCAGTATCAGATGTGGAAACCCAATGTCGATGCCAGATCTGTCGCAATGTTCCGGTTTGCCGATCATCCGTACCAGGCCGTATTCCTGACACCGCCCGAGGTGGAAGAGGGCGCGGCGAGCGCGTTTGCGGCACTGGGTAAACGCCTTGGGCTGGACAATCTGGAGCGTTTCGAACCGGCCGCTGAGGCCTTTGGCTATGCCGCCTACAAGGCCTGGCTGATCTGCTACGGCTCGGCCGCCGAGATCGCCTGCGCGCGGGCCCTTAATCTTGCTGCCTGGGGCCACAATTGCGGCATGATGAGCCGCGGCCTGCGCGGCCATTACGGGCTTGATTCCAAGGACACGAAATTTCTCGACGGATTTGCAGAACTGCCGCCGCTCGAAGACAGTGCGGCAAAGGTCATCGAGCACGATCTGAAACGGGGTATCGAACCTTATGTCATCATTCGCGCGGCGCGCATGATGCAGGCCTATGAAAAAATGTTCTGGGATGCGATGGCGCGGTTTTGAGGACTTTGGGCCGGATTACATCCGGCCCGCTGTTTGAAAGTCTGTCATGTGTTGACCAGATCGTCGATGGTGACGTTGAGCACCTTTGCGATCTTGCTGATCGCCGTCAGCGTCGGGCGTCTCGAACCGTCCTCGATGCCGACGATGTAATATTCGTCGAGGCCGGTGCGAGACGCCAGCTGGCGCAGGCTCATGCGGCGGGCTTCGCGTACAGCACTCACCGAGTTGCCGCTGTTGCGGGCAACTTCGGCAATCTCGTGGGTGGCCGGCTCGACCGCGGCCTCCAGAATTGACTGTGCCGCCATTGATTCGGCTAGCTCCAAGGCGTCGTGCATGGCCCTGAATTCAGCTTCTCTGAGCACCACATAGCGTTCGATGCCATCCGGTGCATCGAATGTACTGATTGCAGAAATCGTGCTGTGAAGCGGATTTTTGCCTTCCCGGTCCGGCTTGCGGCCGTAATAGGCACGAGCAGCATTACTCATCGTCTGTCCCCCCGATACTCAATAATAGACTCGGTCGCCGCCCCCGACTCAGTCAGATTATAGGGAAGTAATTGAATCTACAACGTCTTGTGAAGTGTTTTCGCAAATATTTGCATTTGGATATATGCGGTGATGGTGGATCAAAATGCACTGGAGTGGCGTTCTATTCTTTTTTTGAACTCCGTTTGAGGAATATCCGGGCGAAGGACGCCATCCAGGGATGGGCACGGCGCATCAATCTCCGTGCATACCGGTTTGCCTGGTCTTCCTGTTCGGGGTTCTGGCCGCCAATGTGCCCCAGCTTGTGATGCCCGATTTCGTGATAAAGTGTTGACTCACAGCTGAGGCGGAATAGCCATTGAACTGGAATGTTTGGATGGATTGAACTCTTCCAGACAATAGTGATGACTGCCACATAGGGTCGGTAATACCCCAAGAAATCCTGTTCGGAATCTTCATCTATGATGTAGATTCTGGAAATGCGCGAGAGATCTCCGGCAGGAACATGCGACAGCCATCGCACAAGATTCCTGGTTGCCCGATATCGCTGATCGATGGATTTGGTCTCGTATATGTCTATTTCACCGAATTTCACTTCGTGAAAATTTGATCTTCGATACCTCCCTATGCGTTGAAGTACAGCCATGTTGACCGGATGAATTCGTCCGGACGTCGCTTTTTCAATAAACGAGACAGATTCGGCTTCGCTGATGTCGTGCAGGGCCGTTGCAATGCCGGCAAGCAGTGGCGTGCTGCCATGCTTGTCAATGGTTTTGAGGTCAATACGCCCAAGCTCCGTCAAAAGAGGCTTTACGGCGTCCTGTCCACCTTCATGCAGTTTTCTGAAACTGGTTGCCCTGAGTTTCGACGAATGCGTCAACAATCCTCTTTTCAAGTCCCGGATCGACTGTGAAATGGGGTCGTCGCGATTCTCGGTCACAGATTTCAATCAGCCTTTGTAGCGATGACCGTGGGATATATCCGGGCGCGGTCCCAAATTAGTTCGACTGTGGAAAAGCCCGCCTCAAGCAGTTGCATCATTGTTTTGGTCGAGTTGCGATAACACTGAAATGACACGCCGACGATGTCGATAAACACGATTCGTTGCAGTCTCAGCGCCTCGGCATCGATTGCATCCATATTCCATTCGGACGCGGGATCGACATCCGGCGGCGGCGTGATGAAGCTGGTGATGAGGGTCCCGCCCGGCTTGAGCGCGGAAAGGAAGCCGCGATAAAGATCCGTAACCCGGCCGTCATCCGGCTCGTAGGTGTTGAGCCCGTTGCTGGCGATCAGGTCGAACGCCTCGCGGTATCCGAATGCCCAGGCGTCGCTCTTGTGGAATGTTACCGATGCTGAGAGACTGCAGTCGGCGGCCAGTTGCCGCGCCAGCGACAGGCTCTCATCGTCGATATCGATGCCGACAAGGCGGATATCGGAAACGGCTGAATAGTCGCGCCCGAGCAGGTCGCGCGCGATCCCGCAAGGGATGGACGCGAGGACATTCCCTTCAACAATCCGGTCCTGGATGGTGGCGGCAAAGTGGCGGGACCGCTCCTGGGTCGCAAGAACCATCGGAAATGTGTCGAGAAGGCACCGTTCCAGACCCGTCAGCGCGCGGCCGTCCGGCGCGGTTCCGCTTGCGCGGCCCTGCCCGGGATGCTGCATGACAAAATCGGTCCAGAATCCGTTCCAGCCCTGGTTTACGAGCAGAAAACGGCCAAACGGGAAGCCGGCGAGCTGATCAAGCAGGTCAAGCTGCCCTGCAACCGTTGCATCGGGGAGATCTCCCCGCTCACCGATATCCGCCCTTTTTGCAGCCAGGAACAGCTCGAAAGGCATTGTTGCCTGGCCGTGGGACGGGTTGCGTCCGGATGTAGCTGTCCCTTCATTGGTCATTGCATTGAAACCCTGCGCGCTGGCGCCATCGGACCAGAGCGTTTCATGTCGGGCCGGTCATCGTTGAGCCAGGTCCGGCGGTCTCAGTGGCTCATAGTAGCCACTGATCTGCACGTCCAGCGTCTTGTCCCGCAGCAACTTTGGTACTTCCAGCTCAAGTCGGTCGAACGGCTTGAGCACCAGATTTCCCGCCAGCACGGTTCGAGCGCCGGTGGTTCTTTCCACCAGTGCAATCTCGCTCAGATAGGAAATTTCCGGTTCGCGCTCCGAAATGATGAGTGTCGTTGCGCCGCGCGGAACGGGAACGGTTTCCGTTTCAGCCTTCGAGGCGTCGCTGGCGCCGACAAGGACGCGGCCATGCAGGGAGGACTTACCATCGGCTTCGGTGAATTCCAGGAACGGGCAGGAGGCGCCGTCGTAGCCGGCGACCGACAGCATCGCCATGCGTGGCGTTTCCCGTACCTCATAGGCGTTTTCGCCGATCACCACCTGTTTCAAATCGCGTGCCTCGCCGAAATAGTAAGTACGCTCGACATCGGTGAAGGAAGGCGGGCGGAAGGATCTCAGCGGCTTTTCGACATAGGGCGGCGAAACCGAACCGTCATTCAGCACCGCCGGCTGGCCGAATCCCCCAATGGCGAAAAAATAGCGTTCCGAGGCGCTGTTTGGCCGCATATAGGCAAAAGGCACTCGACCGAGATCATAACGCAACTCGATGCGAAGCGGCACAACCACGGTGTCTCCGCGATTGAGCGCGGGAAAGGAAAAAGTTTCGAGCTGATAGTCTGCAGGTGCGATGTCGGCTCTTAGCCGCGTGTCGGCATCGACATTGTAGCCGAAACCGTTGAGCTTGAGCCGCTCGGCTGTTGCCTCGACAACCGCGACGAGCACGAACAATTCACGCGGCAGCACCGAAAAACCCATGCCGCTCGTCTGGGCGCAATCGTCGGATGAATAGCGGCCAAATTTAACCAGGAAGTCGCCCGGCCAGTTCTGCCCGCCGAAATAGCGCATCGCATCATAGGAAATGAAGGATCCGGCGCTATTGAATCCGGCGTCGCCGACCGAATAGGGTTCCATCACAGGCCCGATCCGGTTGTTGGCGACCAGATCCCCGAATTCGCGCATGTCGCGCATATAACTGTCATAGTTGTTGCGGGATACAAATCCATACAAAAAGGTGCAGTAGCCGATGGTGCCGCCGGCCTGGGGATTGCGCGATTCGATTTCCGCAATATTGTACGAATCGTGTTCGGGCTGTGTGCCATAGGACATGGCGTAACCGGATGGCCATCCGTCCGTTTCCCAAAATTCGCGCACGCCGTCGATGTCCGGCCACAGGATCGGGTGATAGCCATTATAGATCTGCAGATTGCGTCGTACGGTCTCGGGTATGTCCTTGAAATAGCGGAAATTGTGATCCTCGCCGGTGCCGCCGCGGGTTAAAAGTCGTGCCGTATAACCGGGATAAAGCAGCTTGGAATTGGGGCCTGGCCGCTCGCCGAACCGGTCGAGGATTTCGCTGAGGACCGGATAAATCCCGCCGCGCCACATCTGTGGGGAACTGCCGGCAATCTGTCGCAGATTTTCGTCGGCGTAACCGGCCATCAGGAAAGAAAGCGACAGCGAATCCAGCCAGAAATAGCGCACCCGAAAGCTGTCCTCAGGCCGTGTCCGGTTGCAACCGGCCTCTGGAATTTCCAAGGTGCCTTCGCCCACCTGGACGTTCTGAATGATGATGTTGCAGTCGCCATTGACGATGTTGATTGCCGAGGCGGGTGCGCAGGCGGCAAGCCCAAACAACGCCGCAGCGGCAATCGATGCGAAAGCCTTCCAGAGCGATGATCTTTTCATTGCCTAGCTCCCGGGCCCCGCAGGACGTTTCAGCGATTACCCTTGGGTGATCTGGTTGTTGTCACCGTTGATAATGTTGATGCCGGTGTCTCCAAACAGCCAGAACACCGCCAGCAACCAGGTCAGGACCGCCATGGTCATGATCAGCCGGTAAGTCTGCTGTTTGGTGAGTTTGGAAAAAATACCAAGCGACAGTATCTGCTTGTACAATAGATAGAATATTCCGGCGATCAGGCCAGACATTCCAAGTAGTTTTGCAAGTGAAACAAGCATTTTACGCCCTTGCCAGTCTCCAATCAGCAAATAGTACATTTATAATGTGGGACTGTCCATGAATGCTGCTGTTTACTGACTGGAAATGCATTGGTGGGCTTGCAAAGCGGCAAGCCGCCATGCTGAATGCCGTAACAATCATTTCTAACGGAATCAGCAATGCCACTCAAAAGCATGGTGATGGAATTCGGCAGCGGTGTCGATATTTGCGGCGGCGACTATACCAAGGCCGCAGTGCGGGCACTGGAGGCGGCGCTGCGCCACAATTCGATAACCTTTGCGCAGGCTTTTGACGTCGCGCCGGAATCGATGGTCGTCAAAATTGTCATCGGTGTCGGACAGCCGGAGGAAGTCAACAGGAAAGCAGTTGCTGCTGTCCTGCCCTACGGCAATGCGGAGGTCAGTGTGGTTCAGGGCGGCATGGAAATCAAGCGGGAGACCGCGCCGGGTGCCACGATCCTCGCCAATGCGGCCTTGACTGTCTTTCTGGATCTTCCGGAAGGCGGTGCGCAATGAGCGGTAAACAGGCAAAGCGCATCATGCTTGAAATGGGGACCGGCAATGCGCTGCATTCGAAAGATTACACGAAAGCCGCCCTGCGCGCGGTCGAGGACGCCATTCATCATTCCTCGATTACAATGTTCCGCAGCCTCGGGATCGATCCCACGACCATGGAGGTCAAACTGACTCTTGCCGCCCAGGAGCCGGACAGGATCGACCTGGAACAGGTGCGAAAAGCTCTGCCTTTCGGCAGCGTGACCCCAAAGCCCGTCAAAGGCGGGCTGAACGTTGTCGACGAGACGACGGGCGAGCCGGTCGTCATCGTCAATGCGGGCATCGTCGTACGGGTGCCGCTCTAGATCCATACGCTTGACATTTGCCCGGCAATCGGGTTTATCCGCGCCTATTCCGCGACGAGTTGAACACTCCGAGCAGCTGACCG
This sequence comes from Hyphomicrobiales bacterium, assembly GCA_024244645.1. GTDB lineage: Bacteria > Pseudomonadota > Alphaproteobacteria > Rhizobiales > Rhizobiaceae > Hoeflea_A. Next base: position 31,124 of record JAAEOH010000289.1, on the reverse strand, counting down.
GGACCCGCAAAGGTGTAAAGAGATCCCGGAAGCCACCACCCGGCAGCGCGACGCGCCCCCGGGTGCTTTTGTGCTTTGGCCGTTTGCAGGCCGTCCGCCGTTCGGGACTTGCCAATCCGGCGCGGGATCACGATCTTTCAGGGACGGGCCCTGAAAGCAAAGGAATAATGGATGTTTGAAAGCCTTCAAGATCGCCTTGGTTCCATTCTCAATGGACTGACCGGCCGTGGCGCATTGTCGGAAAAGGACGTATCGGCTGCGCTGCGCGAGGTGCGCCGGGCGCTGCTCGAGGCCGACGTGGCGCTCGAAGTGGTGCGCTCGTTCACCGACAAGGTGCGCGAAAAGGCGGTCGGCGCGGAAGTGCTCAAATCCATCAAGCCGGGCCAGATGGTCGTCAAGATCGTTCATGACGAACTGGTCGAGATGCTCGGCGCCGAAGGCGTGCCGATCGATCTCAACGCACCGGCACCGGTGGTCATCATGATGGTCGGCCTGCAGGGGTCGGGTAAAACGACGACGACCGGCAAGATCGCTGCAAGACTTACCGAGCGCGACAAGAAAAAAGTGCTGATGGCCTCGCTCGACACGCGCCGGCCTGCCGCCCAGGAACAGTTGCGCCAGCTTGGCGAACAGACGGGCGTCGACACGCTGCTGATCGTCGCAGGCCAGTCGCCGACCGAGATTTCGGCGCGTGCCGTGCAGGCTGCAAAGCTCGGCGGTCATGACATTGTCATTCTCGATACGGCCGGCCGCACCCATATCGACGAGCCGCTGATGGTCGAAATGGCCGATATCAAGGCCAAGGGCAATCCGCATGAAATCCTGCTCGTCGCCGACGCGTTGACCGGCCAGGATGCGGTCAATCTTGCCCGCAATTTCGATGAGCGGGTGGGCATTACCGGTCTCGTTCTGACGCGCATGGACGGCGACGGACGCGGTGGCGCCGCACTTTCGATGCGCGCCGTTACCGGCAAGCCGATCAAGCTGATCGGTACCGGCGAAAAAATGGATGCGCTCGAGGAATTCCATCCGAGCCGCATCGCAGACCGGATTCTCGGCATGGGCGACATTGTCTCGCTCGTCGAGAAGGCCGCCGAGACGATCGACGCCGAGAAGGCGCAGGTCATGGCCGAGCGCATGAAGGCCGGCAAATTCGATCTCAACGACCTTGCCGACCAGCTGCGGCAGATGCAGAAGATGGGCGGCATGTCCGGCTTTATGGGACTGATGCCCGGCATGGGCAAGATGAAAGACCAGATCGCCGCCGCCGGTCTCGATGACAAGGTGTTCGGACGGCAGCTGGCAATCATCTCGTCGATGACGCGAAAAGAGCGCGCCAATCCGGATCTTCTCAAGCATTCGCGCAAGAAACGCATTGCTGCCGGCTCCGGCACCAATGCCGCCGAAATCAACAAGCTTTTGAAAATGCACCGCCAGATGGCCGACATGATGAAAGCCATGGGCGGCAAGGGCAAAAAAGCCGGCATGCTCGGCAAGATGATGAGCGGGCTTGGCGGCGGCATGGGCGGTGGCATGCCGGGCATGGGCGGAATGCCCGATGCCAAGCAGCTCGAAGCGCTGCAAAAACAGGCCGATGCGGCCGGTCTCGGCAAAGGCGGTGGCCTGCCCGGTCTGGGCGGCGGCGGACTGCCGGGTCTTGGCGGGCCGAAACTGCCCGGCCTTCCCGGATTGCCCAAGAAGAAGTGACGCTGATGACCATCGATCCGACAGAAAGACTACTCGAACTGCGCCGCTCCATCGACAATTTCGATGCGGCGCTTATCCATATTCTGGCCGAACGCTTCCGCTGCACCCAGGCGGTGGGCAAGCTGAAGGCCGAATTCGATATGCCGCCGGCCGATCACGACCGGGAAGCGCGGCAGGTCGAACGCCTGCGCAAGCTGGCTGAGGAAGCCGGTCTCGATACCAATTTTGCCGAGACATTCCTCAATTTCATCATCAAGGAAGTCATCCGCCATCACGAGGCCTTTCGGCACGAGGCGGAAACCAAATGATCCGATCAACCAATTAAGGCCGCGACAGCGGCTTCAATGAACAGCCCAAACAACTCTCGAAGGAAATCTGAAATGGCACTTAAAATTCGTCTGGCCCGCGGTGGGTCGAAAATGCGCCCCTATTATCACCTCGTCATTGCCGACGTGCGCGCACCGCGTGATGGCCGCTTCATCGAGCGGGTAGGCAAATGGAACCCGATGCTGCCGAAGGACGGCGACCGCGTCGAGCTCAATGAAGAGCGCATCAAGCACTGGCTCGATCAGGGTGCAAAGCCGACCGATCGTGTGCTGCGCTTCCTCGCCGAAGCCGGCATTGCGGAGCGCGAAGCCCGCAACAATCCGAACAAGGCCAAACCCGGCAAGAAGGCACAGGAGCGTCTCGACGAGCTGAAGGCGAAGGAAGAAGACACCAAGTCGGCTGCCGCAGAAGCAGAGGCTGCACCGGCTGAAGAGCCTGCCGCTGACGAAGCGCCTGCAGAGGAAGCACCTGCAGAGGAAGTCGTAGCAGAGGAAGCGCCTGCTGAAGAAGCTGCTGCCGAAGAGACCGCTGCAGAAGCTCCGGCAGAAGAGGCCGCGGCTGACGATGCTAAAGCTGAAAAAGCCACTGCCGAATAGGCTGGTGATGGCTTAGAGCGTGTCTTGTTTAGATTGAATCATTTGACCGAGGCGATTTTGGTCGCTGACAAGGCGGGTTGCACGCCGTGGTGCCACCCCACCACAAGTGCGAGCCAACGCAGTCAGCGGGCAAAATCGCCCGGCCCATTCAATTCTGAATTTCAACAACATCGTCCTTTCAAGGGTGGCGGACAATGGGCCCATCGGCGTTGTTGCGCCGCTTGCCCGATGCACCACATCGCGCTACGCGACGCGCCTGGCCGAATGGACCGATTTTCCGTCATCAAATGATCCCGTATAAACCAGACACGCTCTAGCCGAGTGAGCCGATTTTCCGCCATCAAATATTTCAAGCCAATCACAGCTCGCTCTAGACGCTGACTGAATCTCTGGCTGTTTCAACGCCGGTCAGTTCCTCGAACCGCTTGCGCGCATGTTTGCCGAGGGGCAGGTCCGGGTTTTTGCGAATGGCGTCGACGAGCAGTTCATCGGTGGCCGTTTCGGTGACACTGATCAGTTTTTCCATGAAGGCGTCCGGAGACAGGCCGGGTTCAATCGGTGGCAGAAAACGCACTTTGATGTTGCCGGGATAACGCAGGAATTTGCGGCGCGGCCAGAACAGTCCGGCGACAATGGCGACGGGGAGGACCGGGACATCGAGCTCGGCATAGATCCGGGCTATCCCGTAACGGTAAGCCGGTTCCGCACCCACGGGTTTGCGCGTGCCTTCGGGATAGATGATCAGCTGACGGCCATTGTCCATCTGCCGCTTGGTCTTTTCCAAAACGGCGGGCATGATCTTTTCCTTGCTGCCGCGGTTGATCGGCACCATGCGCATCTTGGCGACATACCAGCCGAAGAGCGGAATCCACACCAGTTCACGTTTGAGAATGTAGAAGGGGTCGTCCAGGTAGGGCAGCAGTGCATAGGCGTCCCAGAAGGACTGGTGCTTGGGCGCAATGATGTAACCGCCCTGCGGTATGTTTTCGAGACCTTCGACCGTGTGTGTGGTGCCAACGACCTTTTCAAGCAGCCAGTGGTTCGACCTCACCCAGTTCTTGGGTATAACCCAAGCCGCCTTGCGCCGCATCAGAAAATAGGCGGGGGTGAACAGGATCATCTGAGCGATCAGGTTCAGGTAAAAGAGCACATTGAACAATGCAGAGCGCAGGATGATCATCGGACGGGTCTTTTGCGGTTCACGGCAAGATTACATCAGCTCGAAGGTAGCCCGTCCCCGGCCGAACGTCTAATGTTCAAGCGAAAGCGCGCAGCCAAGTATTTCAGATATTCGGCGGCCAGCATGCGGATGGCGCCGGGCTGCTGCAGCCACTGCAAATGTCTGAGATCGGTGGCGACAACCGGATATGGAATGTAATTCGTTTTTCCGTCGACGCGTCTCAGCAGCATCAAGCTGCGTGGCATGTGATAGTTGCTGGTGACGAGGATCACATCCTTATAGCCGTGCTTTTGCACCCAGGCAGCGGTCTCATTCGCGTTGCCAATGGTGTCGAGCGCATCGTGGTCAATGTCGACACAGCATTCAAAGAGCGCGGGCTCGGCCTGGGTCAGGCGCTGAATCTGGCTTGCGGTTGTGGCCGGAAATACACCGGAGATCAAAAGGCGGTCTGCCTGACCGCCGTCGAGCAGTTCCACCGCCTGGTCGATGCGACGGCTGCCGCCGGTGAGGACGACAATGCCATCTGCCTTTGTGAGCTTCCTCGGCGGTTCGAGGTGTATGATGTCGCGCGAGAAACGTAAAAAACTGCCTACAAAGAGGCCAACCGCAAGGGCCAGAACAAGCAAAAACACAGCCACCAGCCGGGTCAGCCAGCGCGCGCGCCCGCTGTGCTTCTTTGGCGAATCATCCGGAGGTGATTCGCCGGTTGGTTCGGTATTCATGACCCATGCATACAGCGCCTTTGCTGCAAGCGCCAGCGCACCGCCTGCCACACGGGCCGACGGCAGTGTGCCGACTGTGTGTTGTCCATCTCATTGGCGGGTTCGGCGGTCAGATCGACAGGGTCGGATCCGAGCGCACCAGATCGATTTCCATGATGGTGCGGATAACGGTTATGCGGGTTGTCAGTGCCGTCAGGACCGCTGTGATGACCACGATGGCGAGGGCGCCGATATAGCCGCCGGCGCCCATTGAAAATCCGCCGAACAGCGCGGTCGCCTGATCGCTTTCCGGCGTTGCCAGGCTATGACTGGCCCAAAAGCTGGCAATCGCGAAGGTGAGCGCAGCCGTGATGCCGCCGGCGAGTGCGCCCTTAAGGGCAATCAAGAAGAAGTGTCTTTGAAATTTGGAGGCGACAAAGCTAGCTTCCGCTCCAACGAAATGCAGCACTTCGACAATGTGATGGTTGCCCGACAGGGCACCCCTGGTTGCAAACACAACGGTCAGGATGGTTGCCATGAAGACAAGCGCCAGCACACACAGACCGATGATGACCGTGGTGTTGGCCATAGCGACCAGGCGATCGACCCAGGTCCGGTGATCGTCGAGAAAAACATTCTGAACCGATTCGTCCAGCGCCTTGCGCATGCCGGCAAAATCAGGCGGGGTGGCCTCGTCGATCGTTACAATCACCAGCCTCGGCACCGGCAGTTCATCTAGATCCAGCCCCTCGCCAAGCCACGGCTCAAGCAGTCGCGCCGTTGCCGCGGTATCGACGATCGTGGCGTCCATGGCTCCGGTGAAGGTCAATGCGATGTCGCGCGCCTTGATCAGTTCCGCTTCCAGGTCCATGCCCGGTTCCGGTTTGATCTGGATGGTGATTTCACGGGAAATCTGGCTCTGCCAACTGCTTGCCGTGTCCTGCACCATGATAACGGCGCCGAGGGTCAGGCAAGCGAGAAACGACATGATCGAGATGACGAACATGAGCGAGCTGCCGGCAATGTTGCCGGCCGGCACGATGGGTGCCGTCGGTCGCAGCACGATCTTGCGCCGGCTGCCGCTCATTTCCTGTTCCGTTTCCGACATGTCATTCATAAATTTCAAGCCGTCCGCCAGAGAGAATCATGCGCCGTGCATCTATCTGATCCATCAAAGATAGATCGTGAGTGGCTATGATGACTGCGGTGCCGAGTTTGTTCAACTCAAGAAACAGGCGCAGCAGCCGTCGCGCGAGCGGCGCGTCGACATTGCCCGTGGGTTCGTCGGCCAGCAGGATTTCCGGCTGATCGATCAATGCCCGGGCAATGGCCGCGCGCTGTTTTTCACCGCCGGACAGGATTGGCGGCAGGACGTTCATACGATCGCCAAGCCCGACCCATTTGAGCAATTCGATCACGTCGGTGCGGTAACTTGTCTCTTCCTTGCCGCGCACACGCAGGGGAAGGGCGACATTTTCATAGGTCGTCAGGTGGTCAAGCAGGCGGAAATCCTGAAAAACGATGCCGATCCGGCGACGCAGCTTGGGCAATTTCTGCTGCGGGATCGTTGTGATGTCCTGCCCAAAGACACGGACAAACCCGCGGGTTGGCTGTAATGACATAAACATCAGCCGCATCAGTGTGGTCTTGCCGGCGCCGGACGGGCCGGTCAGAAACTGGAACGAACGTCTGGGCACATCGAATGTCAAATCGCGCAGGACTTCCGGCCCCATGCCGTAACGCAGTCCAACATTGTCGAAGTCGATCACGCGCGCGCCTCATTCGTTGCTTTTCAAACCCTATCGCTGTGTTGCTAGGGTTAACCAGTGATTAAATCCAGCCATTTGCTGCGTTTGGTATCGATCCGGTTTTTTCTTTGTTAACCAAATCCGTTTACGACTGTTAAAGAATTCCCGCAATGGCCGAACCAAGGGCACCTTCGACAGCTCATGCACAACAGCAGCGGCAAGCACAGATTCGGCTATAGTACGCGAAATCAATTTTCGAAACAGTCTTCGCGGTCAAGCCAGGGTAAAGCATCCACAGGTCGCAGCCCGGGTCGGGGACGACTGGCCGGCGATGACGTCATCGATGCCGAGTTCGAAGACATTGAAGGCGGCGTGCGGCGGATGCCGCCAGAGCCTTTCTCAGGACGCGTAGAGATTGATCCGGTCGATGTCCGCGCATCGGATTTCGATGATATTGTCACGGGAAGCACAGATCGTCTCGATCTGTTTTCCGGCCGGAAACCTCCTGAAAAGCAGGGTTTCAGACTTTCAACGACCGGGTATTCAGCCATTATTGTCGTGCTTTGCCTCACGGCGTTCTGGTTTTCCGGCGGCTATGCACTGGCGCCGGGCCTGCTTGGAAACTTATCCGGTGAGGGTCTGACACTGTCTCGAGTGTCCATCGATCCGCTGCGCGTGCGGGACAGTTCCTATTTTGTCGTGCACGGGGTGATCAAAAACGATTCTTCCGACGATCAAGACGTTCCCTTGCTGGCAATCGGACCCGGTGCCGCCCCGGAGGGAACGGTGCCGCTTTATGCGCGTGCGGGCAAAAATCGGCTGGCGGCGGGAGAGAGCACGCGATTTCGAGTGCGGGTTCCGAACCAGATCCGCGATTACGATCAGTTAACCGTAACGCTGGCGGGCGGCGGAACTGCACGCTGATACGGTTTTCACCCGAAAATTGGGAAAAAACTGCGGTGTGGCTTTTCCTTTGTGCATGCATGCACTACACGTCGCCAAGGGGCAGCAGAAACAGATGCAGTTGAATTGCGGTTGCTCCACTGACTGTTATTGAGCTGGGATATGCCGTCATGCCTGTTGTTCGTGGGAAAAATATAGACGTTCTGTTTTCGCCCGAGCAGATTGCCGAGTGCAATCTGGGTCTGGCCGCAAAGATTGCAGCGGAGCCGAAAAAGGATCTGCTGGTCATTTCGATTTTGAAGGGTTCCTTCATTTTTGCCGCCGATCTATTGCGTGCCCTGCATGCGGTGGGTCTTGAGCCGGAAGTCGAGTTCATCACGCTTTCCAGCTACGGCGAGGGCACAGAGAGCCGGGGCGTCAAGATTATCAAGGATATCGACAGCGAGGTGACCGGCCGCGATATCCTGCTGATCGACGACATTCTGGAATCAGGCAATACACTGCGTTTCGCCCGCGATTTGATGTATGAGCGCGGCGCCAACGATGTTTCGATCGCGGTGCTGCTCGACAAGAGCAGCCGCCGTGAAGGAACGCTCAACGCCGACTATGTCGGGTTCGAATGTCCCGACTATTTTGTCGTCGGCTATGGCATGGATGTCGCATACGCCTTTCGCGAGCTGCCCTTTGTCGGCGTCGTGACCGGAGACGCGTAGCCGTTTGATTCCTCTTCGCTGAACGGGGCGCAAATCGGAATGCTGAGAGGATATTGCTCGCCGTCCAGCGGTTCCGCCAACCTTCTGTTAAGCATGAATTGCCGAATCCGATGTTGATCGACGGAATTCGGCGTCTTTGTCGGGACTATTTACTCCGCGACAAGAATTGGATGTTTTTCTGCTTGCGGGGTTGGACGCTCCTGCGCGGCTGTGGTGTCGCGCGAAAAAAACAGGGTGGGCACAGGCCGCTAAGATGGTTTGTGTTCGGACAAATGTCGGACGGGATAATATGGCAAAAATTCTCATTGCCGAAGACGAAGACTCACTGCGCCGTTTTGTCAGCCGCGCGCTGAAAATGGACGGACATGACGTCGATGAAGCCGTCGATGGCGCGCACTGCCTCGACCAGCTGCGCGATGACACGTCCTATGACCTGCTTTTGTCGGATATTCGCATGCCTGTGATGGATGGCATCGAGCTGGCGCACGCGGCCGCCGAGGAATTTCCTGACCTCAAAATTCTGCTGATGACGGGTTTTGCCGAGCAGCGTGAACGCGCCGATTCGCTGGCCAGCGTCGTTGTGGATGTGGTTCCCAAACCTTTCAGCCTGCCCGATATCCGCAGCGCAGTCGCCGAAGCGCTCACGGCCTAGGAACTTGCCGGATTGTTGGATTCGGCTAAATGCCGGTCAGCGGTTGTCCAGAAGTCGCTCCAGATAGTGCCGTTCCATTTCCGGCCGGAAGGCATCACCAAGCCGTTCCCGTATTGCTTCAAGAATCTTTCGTGCGCGCTGAATATCGGCTTCTTCCGGTATTTTCACGTTTTCGCCGTCGAAATCTGAACCATTGTTGGCAGATGACCGGCCGAGCGGATCTTGTACAAGAGGATTGCGGCGCGCATTGCCGGGCACCTGGCCGGGGTTCTGGCCCATGGCCTGGCGCATCTGGCTCATCATCTCGCGCGCGCCCTGGCGCAGCGCCTGAAGCGCCCGCCCCTGCTCATCCACTGCAGTGCCGCCGTCGGCCTCACCGAGCGCCTCGTCGGCGTTGCCCATCGCCTCTCCGGCTTCGCCAAATCCCTCATTCGGCGACATGCCGAACTCTTCCAGCTTTTCCTGCAATTCGCCCAGCTGCTGCTGGAGTTGTTGCTGCTGCTCCTGAAGGTCGCGTAGCGCTTGGCGGAGCTGTTCTTCGGTCATCTCACCGTTGTCGCCCGGTTGCTGATTCTCGCCCTGCTGCCGCTGCTGATCCTCGTTCTGGAAAAATTCCTGACGGCGACGCTCTTTCAGGGCCTGTTCCAGATCGAAGGTTTCCTCCATCAGCTGCTGCTGGCGCTGCATGAGTTCGCCGAGCTTGTCCATCTGCTGACGCATCGGATTGTCGCCCTGCTGTGCCTGATGCTGACCCGTCTGAAGATTGTTCATCATGCGCTGCAGTTCGGAAAGAAGCTGCTGGGCCTGATCGCGCGCGCCTGATTTTGCCAGGTTCTCAATCTGATCAAGCATGCGTTCCAGGTCCTGCTGCCGCAAAATATTCTGCAGCGCCTCCGGCGGGATCTGCTGCATGGCGTTCTGGTTCTGCTGCATCTGCTGGGCAAGCGCCTGGAGAAACTCCTGCATGGCTTCGCGCAACTCATCCATCAGTGCCTGTATTTCCTCGTCCGGCGCGTTTCTTTCCAGAGCTTCGGACAATGCACGCTGCGCGTCGCGCAACCGCCGCTCGGCAAAGGAAAGATCGCCATCCTCGATGCCCAGCGCGATGCTCCACATATAGTCCGCCGCGTCGAGCAGCATTTCATTGTCCCAGGCCTGTTTGAGGCGTGCTCTTGCCGATTTGATCAGCAGATAGTGCGTGGTGTTGTCGATGGTTTCTTCGGGTGCCATCGTTACCGCATCGTTCAAATCGATAACACGATCCATCTGATTGGTGTCGAGCGCCAGAACCTGGCGCTGCTCGGCGACCGATCCGGCGAGCAGATTGCTGAAGAACTTGCCGGGCAGGGTCATTTCATGCGGAGCGCTGCGGCCGACCTGGCCAAGATAGTCTTCAGCCACCAGCGTGACCGTGACCGGCAGGCCGGCAAGGGGATGCTCTGTCAGATTGCGGCTTTCACGCGCTTTTTTCTCGCGCGCCGACTTGCGCGGAAGGGTCAGCGGATAGTCCGGCAGGTCATAGAGCGGGTTGGCGTTTTCGGCCTGGGGCCTAACCGGGAGAATTTCGGCATAGGCCTTGTGGACGCCATAGTCGTCGCGAAGGACAAAGCCGATTTCAAGCGCGCCGTTTACGGCGCGGCCCGGATTGCCGTTGAATCTGATCGACGGCGGCGTATCCTCGATCAGTGCGAAGCGCCAGCTTTGGGCGATCTTGGTTCCCTGCCGGATCGTCAGCACGCCATCGCCCGGTGCTTCAAACCGGAAGTCGCTTGCCGTTGAGCGGCTGTTCTCGGACGCTGCCCCGTCACCCTTTTCCTCACTTGCGGCAATGGCGATCCGATCGCCGCCGGTTTCGAACAGGACTTCCTCCGAGCCGGTGCCACCAACAATGCGGACCAGCATTTCACTGCCCTGTGGAACGGCAATCGTTTCGGGCAGTCCCTTGGTGCTACCGGTCAGGAAAATGGGAGCCTTTCCGGTGTAGCCCGGAGGCGTTACCCAAGCGTCAATCCGGGTCCCCGCAACCGCCGGTGCCGGTGCATGGCTGCGAAACGCGTCACTCAAACGACCGGACTGATTCGAATAGGAATAGGAAAATGCAACCACCAAAAGCAGCGCGACGATTGCACGCAGCCCAAAGGGGTCCATCTTTGGTGTGTCGGGACGGGGCGGGGCGAGGTGAATGGCCTCGATCCGTTCGGCCATCCTTTCTTGATGCGCTTGCCAAAGGGAACGGGCAAATGCATCATCGCTTTCCAGATGATCGGACTGGACTGCCAGTGCCTGGTGTATGATGCGGTTGTCTTTTTCCAATCGGTCGAGTGCAGATTGCCGGCTGGGCCATCGCAAACCCCGGAATGCAAGCAAAGAGGCGACGATTGCAACCGCAAAAAAGGTACCGGATGCCAGACGCAACCAATCCGGAACCAGCCGGAAATAGCCGAACCAGGACAGCGTCACAAACAGCGCCGCAACACACAGGGCGGGTAAAAGTCGCAGCCACGCCCGCTCGGTAAACAGGATGACCCGCATCGCCTGGATGCGAAGATTGATCCGCCGCAGCAGCGCGCGCAGGGACCCTGCCCCCGATGTGCTGTCCTGCCGCGTCGATTGCGCCATGGGCGAATGATCCTCTTGTCTGGCTACAGAAAGATAGCATTCTTTGCGGCAAAGGCGAGACGGTGCAACAAATTGTGAGATCGGCTGCGAAGCGCCAATAATGGCTGTTCAGCCCGTCACAGGCAAAACCGCGTCAATTCAGCCAGTCAGGGACTGAATCGAGACCGATGAGATCGTCATAGGATGGACGGGGGCGGACCACATGGAATCGGTCGCCATTGACCATAACCTCGGGCACCAGCAGCCGGGTGTTGTATGTGGATGACTGAACCGCGCCATAGGCGCCCGCGGATCCGATGGCAATCAGATCGCCGGCATTCAAAGTCGCTGTATCCCGGTCCTTTGCGATAAAATCGCCGCTTTCACATACGGGTCCGACAAAATCGGCCAAAATGCGCTTGGAATCGGCCTGCGGCGCGACAACCGGACGGATATCGTGCCAGGCCTCATACAGGGTCGGCCGGATCAGGTCGTTCATGGCGGCATCGACGATCACGAAGGTTTTGTTGCCCGTTTCCTTGAGATACACCACCTCGCTGACCAGAATGCCTGCATTGCCGGCGATCATGCGCCCGGGCTCGAATATGACCTGGCAACCGAGGGATCTGACATGTTCGAGCACCACATCCGCATAGGCAACGGGGTCGGGTGGCGGTTCATTGTCAGAGCGATAGGGAATCCCCAGACCGCCGCCAACGTCGACATGCGCAATTGTATGGCCGGCATCGCGCAGCCGCGCGACAAGCGTGTGCAGAAGCTTGAACGCATCGTCATAGGGCTGCAGATCGGTGATCTGGCTGCCGATATGCATGTCGATGCCCGTGACGTCGATGCCCGGCAGTTTCGCGGCGCGGGTATAAACGGCCTCGGCCCGGCGCCAGGATATTCCGAATTTGTCTTCCTTCTTGCCGGTCGAAATCTTGGCATGGGTCTTGGCATCGACATCCGGATTGATGCGGAAGGAAACGGATGCCTTGCTGCCGGCCGACACGGCGCGGGCATTGATGATTTCGAGCTCGGCTTCGGATTCAATATTAAAGCACAAAATGCCGGTTTCGAGTGCAAAGTCGATTTCACGCGCGGTCTTGCCAATCCCTGAAAATACGATCTTGTGCGGCGGTATCCCGGCAGCCAGGGCCCTGCGCAGTTCGCCTTCCGAAACAACGTCCGCGCCGGCTCCAAGGCTGGCCAAAGTGGCGAGCACCGCCTGATTGGAATTGGCTTTCATTGCATAGCAGACAAGCGCGTCGACACTGGAGAATGCCTTGGCAAAGACATTGTAGTGGCGCGTCAAGGTAGCAGTCGAATAACAATAAAAAGGGGTGCCGACCGATCGCGCGATCTCGGCGACACTGACGTCCTCAGCGTAGAGGACGCCGTCCCTGTACTCAAAATGGTTCACCGGAAATCCGCCTATTTAATCAGTGCATCAAGAATGAAGGGGCGGTCCTCTTCAGCTTCTTCTTCCGTGCCATCCTGGTTTTCCACAGCAGGTTTCGAGGACGGGATTTCCAGATCGCCCTTCCGGCCACAGCCGGCAATGAGCAATGCGATCAACGCAAAAAGGGTTACGGCCTTGGTGACACTGGTGGCAGTCATGGTGTGCTCGCGTTTGTCCGGAACATCTTGTTCTGGTCTTTTAACGGAGTTCTGAGCAAATGTGCACCCTGTTTTGTCGATCTGTTGTCAAAGTTGTTTGCGCCACCAGGCAATCTGCTGGCGAACATTTTCGGGTGCCGTACCGCCAAGGCTTGTGCGGCTGGCCACCGATGCCTCGACGCTCAGAACCGAATAGACCGCTTTTGTAATCGCCGGATTGATCTTCTGCAGATCGGCAAGCGGCAGATCGGCAAGGTCGCAATTCCTGCTTTCAGCAAGCGCAACGGCGGTGCCGGTTGCGTGATGGGCATCGCGGAAGGGCAGGCCGGCCTCGCGTACCAGCCAGTCGGCGAGATCCGTGGCCGTCGAATAGCCGGATCCGGCGGCAGCCTTCATGCCATCTTTTAGTACATGCATGTCGCCGACCATTCCGGTCATGGCCGCAATCGCCAGTTCCAGCGTTTCGGCGGCGTCGAAAACCTGTTCCTTGTCTTCCTGCATGTCCTTGGAATAGGCGAGCGGCAGGCCCTTCATCACCGTCAGGAGCGCGATCAGCGCGCCGTTGATGCGGCCGGTCTTGGCACGGACTAGTTCCGCCGCATCGGGGTTTTTCTTTTGCGGCATGATCGAAGAACCGGTCGAAAAGGCATCCGACAGGCGCACGAATCCGAATTGCGGCGTCGACCAGATGACGATTTCTTCCGCAAGGCGCGACAGATGTGTGCCGCAGATTGCAGCGAGCCCGAGAAATTCCAGGGCAAAATCCCGATCGGAGACGCTGTCTATCGAATTGCGCGTCGGTGCCGAAAATCCAAGGGCCTTGGCCGTCTGATGCCGGTCGATGGCAAATCCCGTCCCGGCGAGTGCCGCCGCCCCAAGGGGGCATTCGTCAAGACGCGCAAGTGCGTCTTTTACCCGCGAACGGTCGCGGCTGAACATTTCGACATAGGCCATACAGTGATGGCCGAAGGTGACCGGCTGGGCTGTCTGCAGATGGGTAAAGCCGGGCATCACCGTGTCGGCATGTTCCTGCGCACGATCCAAAAAGGCCTCAATCAGTTTTTTGAGCGCTTCTTCCGTATTCTGCAGTTCCTCGCGCACCCAGAGGCGAAAATCGAGCGCCACCTGGTCGTTGCGGGAACGGGCGGTATGCAGGCGTCCGGCGGCGGGACCGATCAGATCCGACAGACGCGCCTCGATATTCATGTGAATATCTTCGAGCCGGCGTGAGAATTCGAAGGTTCCGGCCTCTATTTCTGACGAAATCGTGTTCAGACCCTGCGCTATCTTGTCACGATCTTGCGCACTAATTATGCCATTATCCGCGAGCATATCCGCGTGGGCCAGCGATCCCTTGATGTCCTGGGCAAAGAGTTTGCGGTCGAAATCAATCGAGGCATTGATTTCTTCCATGATTGCGTCGGGGCCGGAGGCGAAGCGCCCGCCCCACATCTGGTTGGAGGATTTGCCGGTCATGTCTCAGTCAACTCCGGAGATGACGTAAATGTCAGAACAAAAAAACAAAAACAGCGCTGCAGTCAGGATCATCGGCGCCGCCATTGTCCTTGGCCTGCTGGCCGGTGTTGGTGCGGTATACGTGATGGGCACGCCCTCTGGCAACACGTCAGCCATTGCGAGCAGTGGCGCGGGTGCCGGGCAGTGTTCGGCATCGCTGACGCTGGCCGAGGCAATCCAGCCGCTTGCCCGCGGGCAGGTTGCGGCCATGGCATCGGCAAGCGAACCGAAATCGCTGGCGTCACTGGCCTTCAACGCGCCCGACGGACAGCCAACATCCGTCGGTGATCTTTCCGGCAAGACATTGCTCATTAATCTGTGGGCCACCTGGTGTGCGCCCTGCCGCGAGGAGATGCCGGCGCTTGATGCGTTGCAGGAGGATTTGGGCGGCGACAATTTCGAAGTTGTGGCCGTCAATATCGACCGGGGCGACGATACAAAACCGAAGAATTTTCTCAATGAAATCGGCGTTTCCAGCCTCGGGTTCTACCGGGACAACACAATGGACATCTTCAACGCCTTGAAAAAGGACGGGCTTGCCTTCGGCCTGCCGGTGACGCTGCTGGTTGATGACAAGGGGTGCCTGCTTGCCAATATGAACGGACCGGCGCACTGGTCCGGCGATGACGGCAAGACCTATATCGGCAAGGCGCTGGAAGGCGGCGGCCAGGGGTAATTCAACAGCTCCGGTGGCGCTTTGGACCGCGATTGCCGGACGTTACCTATTCACCTCCATGCGAACGGTTCCGTCTTCTATCCAACCATCGAGGATTTCGAGCGCCGCGCCGGCAAAAGCCCGGTCGTTGATGTGTGCTTCGATCTCGGTCATCGCGACGGGCGGATTGATCGACTTGCGCATTTCATCGAGGAATGCAGCCAGTCCGTCCGGATCATGTGCGGGCTGTCCCTTTCTGTCCCATTCCTCAATGCCCCTATTGGGCAGGATGACATGAACCGGGGCCTGCGAATGTGAAAGGCGCTTTCCCATCTCACGGGCCGTTTCACGCCGCTCTTCCTCGTTCAGCGCCAATGATTTTATCAAACGGTTGTGGGCATGAAACGGGCGGTCTGCAAAGCGTTGCGGTATCTCCTGCCAGCCGGCGAAATCAATCAAATCGATGCAGCCCGGCGCAATCAGTTGCGGAATCGCGCTGCGACCGGCGTTGAGCATTCTGTCCTTGCCGCCATTGATCACCGAGCCGACCATCAGATTGCCGAGCTCCGGCAGGGCGAAATCCATCACACAGGCAAAACCGCCTTCCGCCGCCAGTTTCTCGAAGGCCATCCCACCCATGCCGGTGGCGTGAAATATGGCGACCTCGAACCCTCTTTGTTCAAGCGCGGGTTTGAGGATCTTCATGTAGGAGAGGCAGGAGCTGCCGAGGCTCGTCATTCCGATGACCGGGCGGGTGGCGTTTGGCGGCTCAATAATTCGGGCGGCGCCAAGCACAGCTCCCGCAGCCTGGCTGAGCGATGACTTGCAGATCGCGTTCAAGCCATAGAGGCCGCCTGCCCAGAGGATCATCTGGATGTCCGCAGACAGGCGGTCGGCCGGGATCAATGGAGAAAACGATACGGTCGAAACGATGTATTTCGGCACACCCACCGGAAGCGCCCGGGCACAATCGAGGGCAAGGTCCGTGCCCATTGAGCCGCCGAGGGCTATCATGCCATCGATCCTTGCATCGTCGAAAAGCTGACGCGTCAGTGCCGAAGAACCGGCGGCCATGATCTGCATCGCCGTGTTTTCATCGCCCGAAGCGATCGCCGCTTCAATCGACGAGTCGGCCGCGCGGGCAACGTCGTGTTTGGATATTGTCACCGGTTCCGGCGGATCGCCGAGCACGCTGACATCCATCGTGATCGTGTTGCCGCCGTCACTTTCAATGCGTTGCTGCAGGTAACGCAATTCATCGGACTTTGTGTCATAGGTCCCTATGACCAGTATTGTCTTTTCTGTGCCCATCGCCTTCTCCCTGAACTGTGTTACCCGCGCATCCGTTCGCCGGCGGCATCGTAGAATGGTGACAATCGCGCATCGACGGGATAGTCGGTGCCGGCGACACGGACACTGAATCCGCCCTCTTCTATCCAGGATTTCGAGATACCGTTTTTGTTGTGCAGACTTGCAAGTCCGACGGACCGTCCGATCCGAAAACCCCAGGCGCCCGAGGTGACGTAGCCGACGATTTCGCCACCGCGCCAGATTGTTTCGTTGTGTTGCAGGAACGGACCCTCTTTCAGGTTCGCATTTTTAACGGCGATGGAAATCAGCCGATCGTTTGTTGCCGGGCCGGCCGATTTTTGCGTTGCCAGGACTTCCTTGCCTAAAAAGACATCTTCCTTGTCGAGTTTGACCGCGAAACCAAGGCCGGTTTCAAACGGAGTGTCATCTTCGCCAATGTCGTGTCCGAAATGGCGGAAGGCCTTTTCCATGCGGCAATGGTTCATGGCGAACATGCCCATAGGAGCCAGGCCTTGGGGCTCTCCAGCGCCGATCAGTGCCTCGTAAACACCGGCGGTAAATTCGGTCGGGATGAGCAATTCATAGCCAAGTTCGCCGAGGAATGAACGGCGGATCGCCCATGCACGCGCGTAGGCCAAATCGATCTCGCGTGCCGCGCCGAATGGAAATGCTCCGTTCGATAAGTCATCGCCGGATATCGCCGCCAAAATCTCCCGCGACTTCGGCCCCTGCAGAGTGAGAAGGGAATAGGCGGATGTGGCGTCGAAAATCTGGACGTTCCATGACGGGTCGACGTGCGCCTTGATCCAGGCCTGGTCGCGGATTTGGCTCGGGTGGCCTGTCAGAACGATGAAACTGTCTTCGCTCAACCGGGTGACTGTGACATCGGCTTCAATACCGCCCCGCTGGTTGAGGAACGGGGTATAGACGGACGTTCCGACCGCAACATTCATATCCGCGCCGCAAACCCGATTGAGAGCGCGAACGGCGTCCGCACCCTGAACCAGGATTTTTGCGTACATCGACTGGTCAAGAAGCACGGCGCTATCGCGCGCCGCAAGGCATTCGGCTTCCACTGCCGGGAACCAGTGCTGATAACCGATGGACGGCGTCGTTGGCCAGCCGGCACCGGACGGATCGAAATACATCGGGACCTCCCAGCCAATGCGCTCGGCAAAGACCGCGCCTTTGTCTTTCAGACGATCATGCAGGGGCAATCGGCGTATGCCGCGGGCGCTTTCAACCTGCCTGCCGGGCCAGTGAAGACCATAGTGAAAACCGATGGCCTCGGTCACGCGTTCAGCATTGTAGGCGCTGTTTGCCTGGAACGGATGGGCGCGATTTGTCATCAGGGCGCCCATCCCGCGGCTTGGCGCGCCTTCAACCAGCCATTCCGCCATGGTGAGGCCCACGCCGCCGGAATTCAAAATCCCGTTGGAATTCATGCCGGCCGCGACAAACAGCCCGGATATTTCCGGAGCCGGTCCAAGATAGGGCCGACCGTCGGGCGTGAAACTCTCGGGTCCGTTGAAAAATGTCTGGATGCCCATCTCGGCAAGCGCCGGCATTCGTTCAAATATCCTTTCGAGTACAGGTTCGACATGCTCCATGTCGAAAGGCAATTCATCGAACTCGAAATGATCGGGAATGCCATCAGCTCCCCAGGCCTTGCCCTTCGCCTCAAAGGCGCCGATCAGAAGCTTGCCGGCATCTTCTTTCCAGTATGTCCGCTCTTCCATGACCACCAGCCCGGGCAGTGTCTTGGGCAAATCCTTCAGATTTTCCGTTACGATGTAGAAATGCTCCGCAGCGTGCAGCGGCACGGTCACGCCATGGGCCTTTGCAAAGCCCGCTGTCCACATGCCGCCGGCCAGGAGCACCTTTTCGGTCGCGATTGTGCCATGAGGGGTTTTAACGCCGGAAACCTTGCCGTTGCGTGTCAGGATGCGGGTGGCCGGAGTGTTTTCGAATATGAAGCAACCATTCTGCTTCGCACCCTTGGCGAGTGCCTGGGTAACGTCCAGCGGATTGACCTGACCGTTGGACGGCACGAACAATCCGCCAAGAACGTCCCGGTAATCGACAAAGGGCCAGATTTCGCGCAGCTGATCGATATCCAGTATGCTACCTTCAATTTCCATTCGGGCGGCATGGTCCCGGTTTCTGCGCAATTGCTCCATGCGGATTTCTGACAGCGCCAGATGGATCGTGCCATTTTGCTTGTAGCCGGTGGCCTGACCGGTTTCGACTTCAAGCTCGGTAAACAGACTTGCCGTGTATTTGGACAGCTCCGTTTGCGCGCCCGATTCCCGCAACTGTCCGACAATGCCGGCGGCATGCCATGTCGTTCCGCTGGCCAGTTGCTTGCGCTCAAGCAGGATAGCATTTTCGACGCCGCGCTTGCCGAGATGGTAGAGCGTGGAAACGCCGATGATACCACCGCCGATTATGACGACGGGCGCGTGTTCGGGGAGGTGGCCTGGCGGATTGGTCATCAAACTCTGATCCGGTATGAATTGCAGTAAAAGGTTCAATATACGAACCTATGGTTCAATGTAATGAACCTGCGGTGTGAACGAGTCAAGCCGTACGCGCTTTGCTCAGGACGTTGCACCATTTTCTAAATCGAAATCGTGAACTTTAACTTACTGATTTAGTTGATGGAATTTATACACGGAATTGGAACAGCATGAACCGGAGAATTGACCTTTCACCCGAACCCGGTATGTTGCTCATGGTTCATTATTTGGACCAAGTGGTCATACAGATGCAAATTCGGACCAATTGAAATCACTGTAAAGCGGCCTTCAAACGTGAATTGGCCAAACGTCAGGTGGTCGGAACCAATCCATGGGTACAACGACAAAAACGCTGCATTTGCTGAGCTGCTTTTCCGCTGACCTGCCGGAAATAGGTCTAAGCGAGTTCGTTCGTCTGACCGGCAACGACAAGGCGACGACACACAGGCGGCTCACGGAATTACGTGATGCTGGGTTTTTGCAGCAGGATCCGGGCAACAAGGCCTATAGGCTCGGACCGGCGATTTCCCGGCTGGAGATTGTCAAGGAGCAAACATTTCCAGCGCGAAAGTCCGCAATGGAAACGCTCGTCAAGCTTCAGGGTCAGATCGGCGAAACCGTTCATGTCTCAGTTATCCAGGGAACCGACGGGATGAGCACGCTCGCCCATCTGGACGACAAGACCCACGGCAATCGGGTTCACATCAATCCGGGAGACCTGCTGCCGTTCCACGCCACGGCATCGGGCCTGGTGGCGCTGGCTTATTCGGAGCCGGGCTTTGTCGATCAGGTGTTGAATTTACATCTGGAGGCATTTACCGGACAAACCGAAACCCATCCCGGTCGGATGAGACAGTTACTGGAACGCATCCGTGCCAGGGGAACCGGGCACTCGCATGGAGGTCTGGAAGCGGATGTCGTCGGCTTGTCTGCGCCGCTCTTCGACCATTCGCAAAAATGCGCCGGCGCCGTTGCTGTCGCCACGCCTACCTCCAGGTTGACAGCGGAGCTTGAGACAAGGATCCGCGCCGCGCTTCAACAGGCCGCAACCGAAATCACCACCGCCTGGGGCGGGTTGATTCCGGCTGATGTCCGGCAGACGTGGATGAGATAGGGCGGTTTACCGCGTGGGAACGGGCTCTTCGCCGCGATAGTCGTAGAAACCCCGGCCGGTCTTGCGGCCGAGCCATCCGGCCTCGACATATTTCACCAGCAACGGGCAGGGCCTGTATTTCGAATCGGCCAGGCCGTCATAGAGCACCTGCATGATCGACAGGCAGGTGTCGAGGCCTATGAAATCGGCCAGCTGCAGGGGGCCGATCGGATGATTGGCACCGAGCTTCATGGCGGTGTCGATGGCTTCGACGGTTCCGACGCCTTCATAAAGCGTGTAGATCGCCTCGTTGATCATAGGCAGAAGGATGCGGTTGACGATGAAGGCGGGGAAATCCTCGGCAACGGTCACGGTCTTGTCCAGCGAGCCGATAAATTGCTTTGCCGTATCGAATGTGACGTCCTCGGTTGCAATGCCACGCACCAGTTCCACGAGATGCATGACGGGAACCGGGTTCATGAAATGAATGCCGATGAAGCGCTCGGGCCGGTCGGTCGCCGAAGCAAGCCTTGTGATCGACAGGGATGAGGTGTTGGTTGCCAGGATCGCTTCCGGATTGAGAACCGGGCATAGATTCGCATAAATCTTGCGCTTGACGTTTTCGTCTTCCGTTGCCGCCTCGATAACAAGGTCAAGCGATGCAAGATCGTCGATCTGCGGTGCGGCGGATATCCGGTCGACTGCCTTGTTGCGATCTTCCTCGGCGAGCGTGCCAGCTGCGACCTGTCGCGCCATATTGCCGTTGATGGTTGCCAGGCCGTCCTGGATGCGCTCTTCGGAGACGTCATGCAGATGAACGTCATATCCGGCCACGGCGCATACATGCGCGATGCCGCTGCCCATCTGACCGGCTCCGATTATTCCAACAGATTTGATCGCGTTGGCCATGACTGTTCCAATTCTCGCCGGGTAAGTTGTACTCACACTTTGTTTCGGCCACAAACTAAATGGCCGGGCTGATAAGGTCCAGCCCGACCAACAATATTGCGTTATGATTTTACCTGAGATGAGACAATGCGCCGCGCCCGTTTTCGGCGCACCGATTCAGGTCATCGTCTGATCTAAAGCGCCTTCTCCAGCTCGGGCAGGGCCTCGAAGAGATCCGCAACCAGCCCGTAATCGGCGACCTGGAAGATCGGCGCCTCCTCATCCTTGTTGATGGCGACGATGACCTTGGAATCCTTCATGCCGGCGAGGTGCTGAATCGCGCCGGAAATACCGCAGGCAATGTAAAGGTCAGGCGCGACAACCTTGCCAGTCTGACCGACCTGCCAGTCATTCGGGGCATAGCCGGCATCGACGGCGGCGCGCGATGCACCGACGGCGGCACCGAGTTTGTCGGCAACCGGAAGAATGACCTGCTGGAATTTCTCCTCGGAACCGAGCGCACGCCCGCCGGAAATGATGACCTTGGCGGAGGTGAGTTCGGGACGGTCGCTTGCCGACAATTTCGCTTCGACAAAGGTCGAAAGGCCCGGATTCTCGGCCGCTGAAACGGTCTCGACGGATGCCGAACCGCCCTCACCAGCGGCGTTGAAGCCGGCGGTGCGTACGGTGATGACCGTTTTGGCGTCGGTTGCCTGCACGGTCTGGATGGCGTTGCCGGCATAGATCGGGCGCTTGAAGGTGTCGGCGCTGACAACATCGGTGATGTCGGAAATCTGCATGACGTCCAGCAATGCGGCAACACGCGGCATGATATTCTTGCCGTTGGTCGTGGCTGCTGCGATGAGGGTGTCGTAGCCTTCGGCCAACGCAACGATCAGCGCTGCGGCCGGCTCTGCGAGGTTGACCTCGAACTCATCGGCTTCGGCCAGAAGCACCTTGGAAACGCCGTCCAGTTTTGCAGCCGCATCGGCGGCAGCCTGTGCTCCCTTGCCGGCGACCAGCACGTGCACGTCGCCGCCGATCTGACTTGCTGCCGAAAGCGCCTTTGCGGTCTGATCCGAAAGGGACGCGTTGTCATGTTCTGCAAGAAGAAGAATGGTCATGATCTGTGTTCCTTTCCCTAAAGCACGCCGGCTTCATTTTTGAGCTTGTCGACAAGCTCAGCAACGCTCTCGACCTTGACGCCCGCCTTGCGACCTTCAGGCTCTTCCGTAGTCAGGACATTGAGACGCGGAGCGGTGTCGACGCCGTAGTCGGCGGCCGTCTTCTTGTCGAGCGGCTTTTTCTTGGCCTTCATGATGTTCGGCAAAGACGCATATCGTGGTTCGTTGAGACGCAGGTCCGTGGTGACCACGGCTGGAAGCTTGATTTCAATCGTCTGCAGGCCGCCGTCGACTTCCCGGGTCACGGAAGCGACACCATCGCCGATCTCAACTTCGGAGGCGAACGTGCCTTGCGACCAGCCTAGAAGCGCCGCCAGCATCTGTCCGGTCTGGTTGGCGTCGTCGTCGATCGCCTGCTTGCCGACAATAACGAGCCCGGGATTTTCTTCCGCCACGATCGCTTTCAGTATCTTGGCAACTGCAAGCGGCTCGACCAGGTCATCCGTCTGAACCAGAATGCCGCGGTCGGCACCCATGGCAAGCGCGGTGCGAATGGTTTCCTCGGCCTTCGCCGGACCGACGGAAACGGCGATGATCTCTTCGACCTTGCCGGCTTCCTTCAGCCGGATGGCCTCTTCGACGGAGATTTCGTCGAACGGGTTCATCGACATTTTGACGTTGGCCAGTTCGACGCCTGAACCATCGGGGCGGACGCGGATCTTGACGTTGTAATCTACGACCCGTTTGACGGGGACCAGAACTTTCATTCGCTTACCTTTCTCAAATCGTGCGCATATATGTGCACATCCGGATCGCTGAATGATGGCTGGAAGGCGACATGAACATGTTCAATTCTGGCCAACAGTATGCCCGGATAATTCGGATTTCGAGCCTCTTGTCAGTCACATATCTGCAAGTGACCGCTGACGTCAATCGCGTTATTGCTGCAGTTGCGCAATTTCAGCCCGCAGCTGCTTGAACAACGAGGAAATCAACGTCCCCAGTGTCGGGACTTTTGCGGCGGATGCTGCTCTTTGTGTTCAACGGCCAGGGGCGAAACGATCCGGCGGTCGAAAAGCGGAACGTCTCTGCGTTTCAAAATCACGACAAGCACCGCCCCTGCCAAAATACCGCCGACATGGGCTGACCACGATACGCCGCTGTCGCGATCGGTGACGACCATGAAGAACTGCAGACCGATCCACAACAGAAGCGGGATCCAGGCCGGAAGCGGCAACGGCAGGCGGCCGAGCACCAGAACCCATATACGAATGCGCGGATGCAAAATGACATAGGCGGCGACAATGCCGGCAACAGCCCCGGATGCGCCGATCAGGGGTGCTTCCGACACCGGCTGCAATATCGCATGCGCAAAGGCGCCCGCCGCAGCGCAGGCAAGGTAGAATATCAGGAACCTGATATGTCCGAGCGCGTCTTCGATATTGTCGCCGAAAACCCACAAAAACAGCATATTGCCGGCCAGGTGCCAGAAATCGGCGTGCAGAAAGGAATAGGTGATGTAGGTGGCGGTTTCCGGCACGACAGCGAATTCCGGCGCCAGTTCGGCACTGCCATAGGCCACTGCCGGTATGAAACCGAGGCCGAGAACAGCGGCATTGGTGAAACTGCCGTCTGCGCCGCTGAAAGTGGTCAGCGCCCACATCACAATATTCAGTGCGATCAACGCCAGTGTCACGTATTGAACGTTGATGTGATTGAGATCGTTTTTATCGTGCAGTGGAATGAACATTTCACTCGAGGCCCCCATCGCCCGTCGCAAAGACTACTGGCCTAGCGGTTTTCCCCGGGTACCCACAAGACGTCGGTCTTGCCGTTGTCATTGGCATGGCGGGCGGCAACGAACAGCAGATCGGATATGCGATTGATGTATCTGAGGCCGGCGGGATTGACGTGTGCGCCGGTGTCATTGAGTGCAACCATCAGGCGTTCTGCCCGCCGCGCAACGGTTCTGGCAAGATGCAATGCTGCGGCGGCGGACGATCCGCCCGGAAGTACAAATGAATTCAGCGGATCGAGATCGGCATTGAGCCGGTCGATTTCCGCTTCGACACGCTCGACCTGCTGATCGCTGACGCGCAGCGGCTCGTACTGCAGTTTTTTGCCGTTGTCGGGTGTTGCCAGATCGGCGCCCAGGTCGAAGAAATCATTTTGCACCCGCGCAAGGATCGCGTCGAGTTCAGCTGAATCTGCGGTATGCAGCCGGGCCAGGCCAATACAGGCATTGGCCTCGTCAACCGTGCCGAATGCGTCGATGCGAAGATCGTGTTTGGCCAGACGTTCTCCGGTGCCAAGTCCTGTGGTGCCGGCATCGCCGGTCCGTGTGTAGATCTTGTTCAGCTTGACCAATTCACACTCCCCAATGCAACGCGCCCTAACGCCCGCCGCCGGTGAGCCATAATACAACCACAATCAGCACGACCGCAACGAACTGCAGCAGAACACGCATCTGCATCAGTTTATTGGAGAGATTGCCGGAGCCGCCGCGCATCATGTTGAGAAGGCCTCGAAACAGGACAAATACGACGGCCGCCATGACCACCAGGATCAGATAGTAAAGGAACGTCTCCATGTAATTCCCGTTGTTTATTCCGGTTCGGCCGCAAAATTGCGGAAATGCCCGGTCGCCTGCCCTGAAACCCCGACCCAATCAGGTCCTGTTAGCGTTTCCCCAACAGGCCGTAAAGCGTATCCGATGGAAGGATCCGCTTGAGGATCACTGCAGTTTTCGCAGGCCAGGTCACAATGTAGTGTGTCTTCGGCCTGTTGCTTTCAAGTGCATGTTTCAAAACCGCGTAAACCGCGTCAGGCTTGAGTTTGTGTTTCGACCGGATGCCGCCTTGCCGCAGGCGCTGCAGTTCGCCCTCGTAAGCCTCACGATGGACCGAGCCCTCGACATCAATGTTCTTTTCTATGTATTGCAGTGCGTTGGCGGTGAATTTCGATTCAATCGGACCGGGCTCGATCAGGCTGACATGAATGCCGGTTCCGGCCAGTTCCTGCCGCAGCGTCACGGACAATCCTTCCAGCGCAAACTTTGACGCACTGTAGGCGCCGCGCCAGCGCATCGGGACAAGACCAAGAATGGACGAGCATTGCACAATGCGGCCGTGGCCCTGCGCGTGCATGACGGGGACGATGCGCCGCGTCAGGTCATGCCAGCCGAAAAAATTGGCCTCGAACTGTTCGCGCAGCGCATCGGTGCTCAGATCTTCAACCGCGCCCGGCTGCGCATAGTCGCCGTTGTTGTATAGCGCATCAAGCCGACCATCGGTCAGCTTCAGCACGGTTTCTGTCAGTTCGGCAATGCTGCCGGCCTCGCGGTAGTCGAGATAAAATGCCTCAAGATTATCGGACTTCAGGAGATCAATATCTTCCTGCTTGCGGGCGGTCGCCAGAACCCGCCATCCGTCGTCCCTCAAGGCGCGCGCGCAAAAGGCCCCTATCCCGGAAGAGCAACCGGTCACAAGAATGGATTTTTGCTGATGCATATATTGCTCCGGTCTGCGGGCGATAACCCGGTATTGGAAGCCGGGTGACGAAGCCGCAATGATTAGACGTTCGGTAATTCGCTAACAAGCCACAGAGCAGTGAATGGTTCGACATCGGGTTCTTTTGAAATCAGTTTGTCTGCTATTACATGGAGATGGGGCAGGCGAAGCGCCGCCCGCCGATGCTTGGAGGCAGTGAATGACGGCACAGCAGGTGTGGAGAGTGGTCTCGGGTGCCGTGATTCACTTCAACCAGGATGACGGCTGGGCAATGGCCAGCCATGTCGCGCTTTCCACATTGCTGGCACTCTTTCCGTTTCTTATTTTTGCTACGTCGCTCGCCAGTTTCGCCGGCGCCGATGCGTTTGCGGACACGGCCGTTCACATCATTTTCGACACCTGGCCGAAATCGATCGCGGAACCCATATCGCAGCAGGTCCTGACGGTCCTTACGGTTAATCGCGGTGGTCTGCTCACGATATCGGTCATTGCAGCAGCCTTTTTTGCCTCGAATGGGGTGGAGGCGCTGCGTGTTGCGCTCAACCGCGCCTATAGGGTGCAGGACCGCCGGTCGATCTTTTTTACCCGCGCGCAGAGCCTTGGCTTCATCATCATCGCGACACTGATCCTGCTGGCGATCAGTTTTCTGCTGGTGCTGGCGCCGCTGCTGACGGATCTGTTGCGCGAATGGGCACCGTGGTCAAACGACATTGTTGCACATCTCGATAACTGGCGCCTGGTGGTTGCCGTTGTGTTGCTTTTTGTCGGTTTGATGGTCTGTCACCGCTGGTTACCGGGCGGTTACAGACCATTTCGAGCCATTATTCCGGGTGTTTTGGTAACCATGTTTTTCTGGATGACTGGCGCTTTGGCATTTTCTGCCTATCTGCAGCGATTTTCCACCTATGTGGCAACCTATGCCGGCCTCGCCTCCATCATGATCGCATTGATTTTCCTCTATATTATTGCTGCGATATTCATCCTGGGCGCGGAGCTGAACGCCTCGATCCTGGCCGAACGCAAATGAAAATCGTTAACCCAGAACGGCAAAAAGTGGGTAATAAGCCCTAAAATGCGGGCTTTTGCGTGCACCAACCATTAACCGCAATTTCTACATTCCGACAAAACCAATACATTTTCGGGTATTATCTGGACCGGACAAATGAGTTGTCACGCGGAATAACCTCAACGGTGTTGGGCGACATCGGGCCTTCGCGAATATTAATGACGGAGCAAGCACATGTTTGGATTCTTGTCGCCGGAAATGGCTTACGGATTGCTTATCGCCTGCGTGGTGATTTGCTTCTTTGTCGGCCACGCCATGGACGGAGTTATGGGCTCGATCGGCTTCGGTGTATTCGGCAATATGATCATTCTGGGAACCGGTATGGCTCTCGGACTGTTTGTCGCCGAACTCGGAGGGATGCCACTTGGCAGGATGGAGATTGTGGTCGGTGTGTCGCTTGTCGGCTCCTTCGGATCGCTTTTGCTCCTGGCAGTGTTCAAGCATCTGTTCCTTCGAACCTGACCGGCTCTTAAAAAGCAAACACAATCAGCAAAACCGGCGTCAGATCCTGGCGCCGGTTTTGCACATCTGCACGACATTTTCCGCCGTCAGGCCGCGATCGCGCAGCGCACCGATGGCGGTGTCGCCGTCACTTTTGGAGAGCTTCTTTCCGGTTTGGTCGATCAAGAGCAGGTGATGGTGGTAATCGGGCTGCGGAAGCACCAGCAGTCTCTGCAGCAACCGGTGTACCGACGTGGCGTGGAATAGATCGTGGCCCCGCACCACGTCGGTAATCTTTTGCAGCGCGTCGTCGATCGTCACTGACAAATGGTAGCTGGTGGGCGTGTCCTTGCGCGCCAGGATCACATCGCCCCACCTGGCGGGTTCGGCCGCTATCACCCCGGATTGTCCTTCCGGTCCGCTGCCGCTTTCATTCCAGGTCAGTTCCGCGCCTGCCGCCGCACAGGCATTTTCGATGTCGAGGCGCCAGGCATAGGGTTTGCCGGAACAGATCGCCGCGTCGCGTTCAGCCTCTGACAACGCACGCTCCGTGCCTGGATAAAGCGGCGCGCCATCCGGATCGCGCGGCCAGAGCCGGCCTTCCTGTTCGGCATTCGACACCGCTTCGCCGATTTGGCGGCGGGTCAGAAATGCCGGATAGACGAGCCCCATATCCTGCAGTTTTTCGAGGGCCGCACGATAATCGGTAAAATGCTCGCTCTGGCGGCGGATCGGCTCGGGCCAGGCAATGCCAAGCCAACGGAGGTCGTCAACCATCTGCCGCTCGAACTGCGGCGTACAGCGCACGGTGTCGATATCTTCCATACGTAAAAGCATCGCGCCGCCGCATGCCTGCGCCATTTCAAAATTGCAAAGCGCCGAATAGGCGTGGCCAAGGTGCAATGCGCCGTTCGGGCTGGGGGCAAATCTGAATAGACGCTGGAAATCTGGCATGCCACTGGCTCCGGCGTTGCGGGAAACGGCTCTCATCCGCATATTGCTGCAAAACGGGCATGATGAAAGAGCAATCTCAAAGCAAAGACCGATCGCTTATGCAAAACAAAGCCGCGAATAAGCCAATGAAAAAATTGCCGGAACGGCGCGCATGACCGTTCGCAGGATCGATACGCTCGACGATGTTGCCGAGGGACTTGAAGCGCTGATGCGGATCGACGGGCGGCTTGCGACCGTGGTCGAGCGGGCCGGGCCGGTGCCGCTGCGGCGCAGGGCCCCCGGATATCAGGGGCTTGCTGAAATCATCGTTGCCCAGATGGTGTCGAAGGCCTCCGCGGCGGCGATCTGGAAGCGGCTTGTCGAAGAAGCGCAGGGCTGCGCGCCCGAACAGATAGCTGCGCTCAGCGACGATCAGTGTCGGCGGATCGGTCTGTCGCGCTCCAAGGAATCAACGCTCAAAGGAGCAGCAATTGCCATCATGAAAGGTGAAATCGATCCGCATGCGCTGTGCGCAATGCCTGCCGGGGAATCCATCGCCGCTATGACCGCGCTCAAGGGGATCGGTGTGTGGACCGCCGAGGTCTATCTGCTTTTTTGTGCCGGTCATGCAGACATTTTTCCGGCCGGCGACATTGCGCTTCAAAGTGCCGCAGGCGATGCATTTGGCCTCGGAAAGCGGCCGGATCAAAAAACGCTGCGGGAAATCGCCGCACACTGGCAACCCTGGCGAGGTGTGGCGGCGCGGCTGTTTTGGGCGTATTATTCGACCGAGATGCGGCGCGGTGACGTCATTCCAACAGGGTAGTGTCGTTTGGCTATAGCTGAGGTCCGGTCCACCTCAATCATAGTCAATTTCCTGAGATTACTTCACAATCCTGTCACAACCGGCCTAATATATCGAAGACAACTGGCGAATCACTCAGGAGAGTGAATTGACGATTGCAGTATCACCCGATGCGCTTCCAGCGCTGGTGCTGAATGCCGATTACCGGCCGCTCAGCTACTACCCTTTGTCGCTTTGGTCCTGGCAGGATGCGATAAAGGCGGTCTTTCTCGACCGAGTGAACATTTTGGCTGAATATGAGCACCGCGTATCGTCTCCCAGCATGTCGATGGCGGTGCCCAGTGTCGTCTGCCTTAAAAGCTACGTCAAACCGAGCCGCTACCCGGCTTTCACGCGGTTTAACGTGTTTCTGCGCGACCGGTTCAAATGCCAGTATTGCGGCACAGAACGGGACCTGACCTTCGACCATGTCATTCCGCGCCGTTATGGCGGCGAGACAACCTGGGAGAACATCGTTGCGGCCTGCTCAGGCTGCAATCTGAAAAAGGGCGGCAAAATGCCGAAGGACGCGCGGATGTTTCCGGCGCAAAAGCCCTATCATCCGACGGTGCACGATCTGCACAACAATGGCCGCATGTTCCCGCCCAACTATCTGCATCAAAGCTGGATGGACTATCTCTACTGGGATGTCGAACTGGAGCCATAGAGCGGCATCACATCGATTGTTTCCACCTGCCCCGTATTCGTGTTGGTCTCGCGGATTACTTTGCTCCGCCTGTAAAGGCACCGCGCAGGCAGGCATAGGCAATTGCGACGCTTGCGAGCACGTTCCAACCGGCAAAGGAAAGACCGAGCACTCTTAACGCTGCCTCGTTGCAGGCCGGCGGCTTGATGGCGTTGATGTCATTTAAAAGGTTGCTTGCGTCGGTGGTCGTCACAGCCCCGCCGGCGCAATCTGCCGGGCCTTCCCACCAGCCCCATTCGACGCCCGAGTGGAAAACACCGAGGCCGGCGCCGTAGAGCATCAGGCCGCCGCCGGCAACAAACAGGATCCGGGTGATGATAGCGGGCGCTTTCAAGGCCGATGCGATGGCCGCTGCAATCATCACCGGAACACCGATATAGTAGGGGGTGCGCTGCTCGAGACAGAGCGCGCAGGGGATGTATCCGCCGATGTGCTCGAAACCGAGCGCCGAGCCGACAACCACCGCCATTGCAATGGCAATCACCGCCGCTTCGGCGGTTTTTTCACGGCCTGCCGGCGCGTTTAGTGCGATCATTTTCAACCCCTCTAAAAGACAAATCGCAGCGCGTAAAATCCACCGATCAGAAGCACCATGAATATGGCAAAAAGAATGCCGAGATATTTCTCGATGAAGGTGCGGATCGGCTCGCCGAACCTATAGAGCAGATAGCCGACGAGAAAGAAACGAAAACTCCTGCCGATGACGCTGACGACGATGAATGTCAGAATGTTCAGACCCGTTGCGCCGGAAAAAATCGTCAGGACCTTATAGGGAAACGGCGTGATCGCGGCAAACAGCACGCCCCAGCCGCCATAGGTGTTGTACCACTGCGTAACACGCTCGAAGGCATCCTCCTTGCCGTAAAAGGCGAGGATGGGCTGGCCCACCGCCTCGAACAGGAACATGCCGATGGCATAGCCGAGCAGCGCGCCAAGGACCGATGCAACCGTGCACAGCAGCGCGTTCTTCCACCAGCTGGCGCGATCCGCCAGCACCATCGGAATGAGCAGCACATCGGGCGGGATGGGGAAAACCGAGCTTTCCACAAAGGAGACGCCGGCGAGGCCAAAACGGGCATGACGCGTGGCGGCAAGCGACATGGTCCAGTCGTAAAGGCGTCTGAGCATTGCATGGTCCCCGTTGATATTTCCGAGTAAACGCAGCGGCGCCGTGCGGAAATTGCACTTTTCGTCGCAGACGCTAGCAAAAGCAAGTTGACCGGGCGTTACCGGTCCGTATATTCCGGCTTTGCAAGACCACACAGGGCCCCTGTGGCGGAACTGGTAGACGCGTTGGATTCAAAATCCAATTTCTTCGGAAGTGTCGGTTCGAGTCCGACCGGGGGCACCAAACCTCACCATCATTTATCCGACGCGCCTATTTGGCCGGACGATCACCGCATCAAGGGCGGCACCGTCATCGTGCCCGGAACCGGCACGCCGATGCGTGACAGAATTGTCGGGGCGATGGCGCACTGGTCCAGCACGATTTCGGGATCGGGACCTTTTGCGCCACCGAAGTAATAGAAGGCTGTATCGCGCATTGCGGCTTCGTCTCCGCCATGGGCACCTTCGCCGCTCATGCCGTGGTCGGCGCAGACAAATACTTCATAACCGGCCTGCAGCCACCCTGGGATGGTCGTCGATGGCGACATGGACAAACTCCCAGCCGACGCCGCGGGTATTGGACTGGCCGTGCCTGTCACCGGTGATGCGGTGGCCGACCCGTGTGAAGCAGCCGAGCTTCTTGATGTCCATGTGGATCAGTTCGCCGG
>JAAEOH010000288.1 GCA_024244645.1 Hyphomicrobiales bacterium | reverse complement strand
TTCGGGTCGACATTTTCCGGCGTGCCCTCGAGCAGGATATGGCCCGACTTGCGCACGATCGACCAGGCGGCGCGTAAGACGAGAAGCGCCACCAGGATCGACAGGATCGGATCGATCGGCGTCCAGCCGGTGGTCATGATGACGATGGCGGCAGCAATTGCCGCGACCGAACCCAGCATATCACCAAGAACATGGAGGGCAGCGCCGCGCAGATTGAGATTTTCCCCCTGCCCCGACTGCAGGATCCAGAAGGACACGATATTGGCGCCCAGCCCGAGGACCGCGATAATCAGCATCGGTGTCGCCAGCACGTGGACTGGCTCCTGTATGCGCTCGACCGCCTCGAATGTGATCCAGCTGGCAATGACGCAAAGGCTGAGCCCGTTGACGAACGCGGCCAGCACCTGGAAGCGGTAATAGCCGTAGGAACGCTGCAGATCGGGCTTTTTGTCGGCGATTTTGAAGGCGAACCAGGCAAGCGCCAGCGAGACGCAGTCGGTGAGCATGTGCCCGGCATCGGCGATCAGCGCCAGCGATCCCGCTATCACACCGCCAACCGCCTCCGCGATCATGAAACCCGCAGTTATCGCCAGCGCCCACAGGACACGTTTCTTGTTGGCCTTGTGGGTATGATCGTGATCGTGGCTCATGGTGATTCCCGGTCAATACGCCCCAGGAAACTAAGGCACAGAACCTTCGGCGGGTCAAAGAGCACACGCAACGCGGCGCCCACGTACGGATTCCGGCTGGGTTTTGATTGCCCACCGGCCGAACGGTGATTGCATCTGAGAGTGTCGCCGTGGAATTATATGTTGGTCATCGGCATAGGGGCCGGAAACAGCAGGAAGCAAAATCGCAGCGTGGACAATATCAAAAAGAGCGAATGGTTGAATGACCAGTTGAGGCGGTTTCGTCTTGCGCACGAATTTGTCTCGGACAGCAGCGTGCGATGGGGAGAGCTCATTGTTCCGGAGGCCGGCCGTGACCAGCCAAGATCTGACAAGGCACTGCGCATCGTTGCGATAACGAGCCTGCCGATCGGGTTCATGACCCTACAGACATTGCTGGCCCATGAGCGCGGTTTCCCCGATCGCGTCAATCTGGCGTGCGTTGTCACCGATGATCCCATGAACGCCGATGCAAAAATCGGTGTGCGGAAGCGGATCTGGCACCATTACAACAGAGCTGAACGGGCGGTCATCGAAAGCCAGACCGTCATGTCCGCACTGCAAAACAAGGTTCCGGTCTATACGGGTGACATCAAGCAACCGTGGTTCAAGAACCAATTAGGAGCAATGCAACCGGACGCAGTCATCTGCTGCGGCTTCGGTCAGATGTTGGATCCGGAGTTTTTGTCGATCCCGAAACTCGGCTGCTACAACATTCATCCGACCGATCTGTCGCGCAATATCGGCGTCGGGCCAGCACCCTATGAAGGCGCAAAAGCGAATGATGTTCGCACAAGCCGCTGGACAGTGCATATCATGACAAAGGACATTGATGGCGGCCCGATCATCGGCTTGTCGCCGCCGATTTTTGTGCGCACCGAGTCAGGCGGCTTTCCCGACAACCCGATTGACTATTATAGCAAGATGCTGGACGGGCTCGACTATTTGGTGTTTCACATGGCCAAAGCGCTTGCGGACAAGAAACTGGATGGCCGCACGGATCCGGTCAAGCAACTTGATTTTGACGCGTTGTTTCCAGCCCACATTAAGCAGCGCATGCTGGAACCGCTGCGGCAGTCACCCAAATATCCGTTTCCGGATCCGGCGCTATTTTCCGTCTGATTTTGGCAACCCCGTCACAACTCCCTCCTGCACAACGTCCGGGTCATAAGCCTTGCGGGAAAAGACCTCGCGGACCATCGGCTCGAAGAATCCCAGTGTTTCATGTTGATAGTCGGGGTTGAACGAGGACTGGTCCCAGCGTTCGCAGCAATCAGCGCAGGACTGGAAGCACGGATGATCCTTGAAGCGGTCGCGGGCATCGCGGTCACAGACGTAGTGATGGGCGTAATACTGCATCTGGAAGATGCCGTGATGCTCGATCACCCAGGCAACTTCCTCGCGCACAAAGGGGCGGACGACTTCGGCGGAAAAACGGTCGTGGTTCTGCGGCGCCAGGCCGTCGCCGACATCGTGCAGCAATGCGCCGACCACCCAGTCGATATCCGCACCGTCGCGGTGCGCCCGCGTGGCGCTTTGAAGGCCGTGATCCAGCCGGGTGATTTGATAGCCCGAAAGGGTGTCCTCACCCTGCTTTTCGAGCTCGGCGAGCACCCGGTCGGCAGTCAGCGCATGATAAGGTTTTCCAGTTCGGCAAGAAGTTCGTAGTCTTGCCTGGAGCCGTCCTTCATCCGGGTAAATCCGACGGTTTTCATACCGACACCCCCTGTTGTTGCGCATAAAGCCCGACCGATTGTTCGGCGCCAGCCGTCAGCGCCGCCGCCTGATCGGCGAGAATGCGATCATAGAGCGCCAGCGATGCTGGGGCAAAGAGTGTCGACGGTGGCGCAATGTTAATCCAGTTGCGGCTGTGATCGGCGCCGCGCACCAGCATCGCATAGTCGCGGCTGGCAATGGTCTGTTCGACCTTCGGCGTCACGTAACGGATCGCCAAGCCGATGCGGCGGTCCGAGGAACGGTTCGGTCCCGATGCATGGAACAGGCGGCCATGGTGCAGCGACATCTCACCGGGCTTTAAATCGTCAAGAACCGCGTTTTCTTCATCGACATCGACTGCCACCTCCTGGCCGCGCGACAGCAGATTGTCGCCGTCAAAAGAATCTTTATGCGGCTGAATGCGCTGCCTGTGTGAACCGGGCACGAAACGCATGCATCCGGCCCGTTCGGATACATCGGAAAAAGCAATCCAGGCCGTAACCTCCTCATCCGTTTCACCCATGCCCCAGTAGGTCAGGTCCTGGTGCCAGGAAATGATCTTGTCGGAGCCCGCCTCCTTGATGAACAATTCGCAGGACCAGACAAGAAGATCCGGGCCGAGAATGCTTTCAACCGCATCGAGAACCGATACAGTGCGGGCGATACGCGCGAGAAGCGGGATCGTGACCTGACCGTTGACGCGGAAGAACTGGCCCAGCGTGTGGCCGCCAGCGCCGTCCTCGTGATCGCGTTCGAGCGCCTCGATCTCAGAGCGCACGCGAGCCGCATTGTCGGTGCTGAAAACCCTGACGGGCTTGACGTAGCCGTTTTCACGGTAGCGGGCGATTTCTTCGCCGGTCAATCCAGAAGCCATCTGCATCTCCATTTCCTTTGAATGTGATGCAAGGACGACAGCACCGCCAGTCAGGAAACTTGCCCGCGAGCATAAGCTGTGCTTATTCTTGGGCCCGTGGTTACACGGCGCATTCCGTCCCTCAACTGGCTCAGGGTCTTCGACGCGGCAGCGCGAACGGAAAGCTTTGCCCGGGCGGCCGAATTGCTGAACATGAGCCCGCCGGCCGTCAGCCAGCAGATCCGGGCACTGGAGGGTCATCTCGGCCGCGCGCTTTTTGTCCGCGGCGCAAAACAGGTGACACTGACCGATGCGGGCCGCGCCTTCCTGCCGGTCGTCAGCCAGTCGCTCGCCTCGGTCGAAACGTCGGCGGCCGCCATATTCGGCGCGCGCGAAACACAGCAGCTCAACATACAGGTGGTAACGATCCTCGCATCGAACTGGCTGCCGGAGCGGCTGGCGTCCTTTGAGGAGCGGCATCCGCACATCCGGCTGCAGATCACAAGCGGCAACTCGGTGCAGGATTTCAGAAACAGCAACCCCCATCTGCAGATCGGCCTTGGTTCGGCAACGGATTTTCCGCAGAGCGCCGAGCGGCTGTTCGGCGAAACGATCACACCGGTGGCGCAGCCGGAGATTGCCGCACAGATCACATCGCCGGACGATTTCTTGAAGCAGCGGCTGATCGAAGTGGCGCCGCACCGCAGCGGATGGTTTCAGCTTCTGCAGAACCGCATCAGTGACGATTTGCGCAGCGCCGAGTTTCATCTGGTCGACAACACTGTCATCGCACTTGGCGCCGCCGAAGCGGGGCTTGGCGTGGCGCTGGCGCGCGCGCCGGCAACCGACCGGCAGTTACGCGCTTACGGGCTGGTAGCGTGCCTTGAAGGTTTTTCAATCCGCGGATTGCAGCATTATTATCTGTTTCACCCGGCGACCGCGCCGCCACCGCCAGCGGCCAATGCGTTTCGCGACTGGCTGATGGAAGAAGCGGCGGCGGTCATTGGATCAGGCGGCGACAGGACGCCGATTTGAACGGCGGCGGCGATTGCCACCAGGCTTGCTGGAATTGTTGTTGGCGTGCGGCGGCTGGTGCCGGTTCTTGCCGGCTGACTTGCCGCCCGGCTTCTGACCGCGATTGCCGCCGCGCGCGGCCTCCTGTCCACCGCCGCTGTTGTCCTGCGAGCCGTTGACTGCCTTGCGCCGGTTGCGATGCCTCTTCGGCTTTCCCGATGAGGAATTCTGCGGCTGGCCGCCGTTGGCACCATTTCTCGAGCGTCCCCCATTACGGCCGCGCGGACGGGCGGCTGCGCCTTCACTTTCGGACGGCACATCACCACTGCCGACGCGAACCGATATACCCATCTGCTTTTCAATGGCTCTGAGAAGATGCAGCTCTTCCGGTGAGCAGAATGCAACCGCTTCGCCGGCAGCGCCGGCCCTGGCCGTGCGGCCGATGCGGTGAACATAGCTTTCCGGCACATCGGGGAGGTCGTAGTTGTAGACGTGGGTGACGCCCGGAATATCGATACCGCGGGCTGCAACATCTGTTGCCACGAGGATGCGCACTTCGCCGCTCCTGAAGGCCTTGATTGCCCTGTCGCGCTGGTTCTGGCTTTTGT
Organism: Hyphomicrobiales bacterium; assembly: GCA_024244645.1. Lineage (GTDB taxonomy): Bacteria > Pseudomonadota > Alphaproteobacteria > Rhizobiales > Rhizobiaceae > Hoeflea_A. The sequence continues at coordinate 11,872 of JAAEOH010000288.1, read as the reverse complement.
TGCCGTGAATGGAGCGCGCCTGAAGGCCTGAAGCGACCAGTTTTTTCATCAGTTTTTCGGCACCGTGTTTGGTGCGGGCGAAAACCAGCGAAAGGTCATTGGGGCGTTGAGCCAGACAGTCGATCAGAAAATCCGTCTTGCTTCTCTGGTGGACGAAATGGATCGACTGGTTGATTTTGTCCGCCGCTTTACCGGGCGGCGTTGTTTGTACACGCACCGGATCGTTGAGGTAGGCCTGTGACAGCTTTTCCACCTGTTTGGGCATGGTGGCCGAAAACAATAGCGTCTGGCGCGGCGTGCCGAGCAGCCGGGCAATCTGTCTCAGGGCATGGATGAAGCCGAGATCGAGCATCTGGTCGGCCTCGTCGAGCACCAGATATTTGACGCTGTCGAGATAGATTGCTTTGCGGTCTACCAGATCGAGCAACCGGCCGGGCGTCGCCACCAATATGTCGGTGCCGCGCTCCAGATTCCTGCGTTGTGTATTAATTGAGGCGCCACCAATAACCAGGTTAATGCGCAAATGCGTATTGCGCACATACTGGCGCAGATTGTCGGCGATCTGGTTGACCAGTTCGCGGGTGGGTGCAAGGATCAGCGCCCTTGCAGTCTTCGGCTCCGGCTTGGTGCCGACGGACATCAGATGATGGACAAGAGGCAGACCGAAGGCCGCCGTCTTTCCCGTTCCTGTCTGGGCAAGGCCCATCAGGTCATGGCCCTGAAGCACCAGCGGAATGGATTTTTCCTGTATCGGCGTCGGCGTTTCGAAACCGAGCGCGTGGACGGATTTGAGGATCGAGGGAGCGAGCCCCAGTTCATTGAATTCTATCAAGTTGAATAACTTTCCTTGTGGCGGACACCGCCCCTTGCGGGACGGCACGCCAAATAACATCGAGCCTTCCCACAAACGCAGTCGGCGTGCGGGAGGCAAACAGTTGCGGTTGCGACCATGCACTGACCCGGAACAGAATTGTCCTTTCGGGCCGGCAGATCGTCAGTGCCCCGCGTGATTTGGGAACTTGTTTTGAGATTGCCCGCCAGCTGAAAATTCAGCGCGGGCGCGGCGCGTCCTGCAATATCATGCGCATGGAACCTCGGGTTCGGGCGCTTTGTTAAAGTTGCGGGTTGCTCACGCGGCAACCGGACGGCGGTTGGTGCCTATATCTGTCTTGCCGTATTGAATGTCAAGCAGTCATTTGTGAGGGTTTAAAATGTCGCCGACAGCAGCTAGCTTGAAACATCAAGATGCGGAGTGTAGCCATGAATGTGTTGTCTGACGGATTGAGGAAGATATTCGCGGCAGGCATGGTTGCGCTGGCCTGCCTTGCGGCCACAAGCCGGATTGGAGCGGCTGGAGACAAATCCCGTATTCCTCCGCAATCGCTCTACCAAACGATGCTGGATGCCAACCGACAGACGGGCTGGGTGCAGTTCCGCAATTACGATGGGTCGCAATGGATCTATTTTACCGCCCTGCAGACCCTGCACTGCCGGCTTTCCGAAATCCGCTACTCGATCAATTCGAAGGCGCTCGATGAAACATTCGATCTGGTGGAATGCAATCCGCAGAACCCTATGGCGCTGCCGCCCGACGCCGGCCCAGAGACCATTGCCCTAAAACTGCCTGCCGGCACGGCGCAATCGATTGCCGTTCAGGTCGTGTGGGAAGACGGCACGGAAAGCGCGGTGGCGGTTTATGAACCTTGCAAGGATGTCGGCGATCAAAGCTGTGCCTGGCCGCTGGAATAGATCGGCTGGGCCAGCACAGGTGATCACAGGCGTCGCAGACAGATGCAATGGTGCAATGGCACCGGATTTCTACAACTCGACCCCCCGCCGATCTTTGAGAAACAGGCAGGCGGTTGTCGACAGAACTGCCAGAACCGACAGATAGACTGCCAACGCGACAAGATTTCCGGTGTGTGCAAACAGCCAGGCGGCAATCATCGGCCCGGTGCCGCCAAAAACCGCGAATGACAGGTTGAGACTGAGATTGACGCCGGTGGCACGTACCTGCCAGGGAAACATCTCCGAGAGCGTAGCCGGCAAGACAAAGGCAAAGGTGGCGGTGAGGATGAAAAGAACACATTGCGCCGCGGCCACGACTTTCGGATCGCCCTGACTGATCAGCCAGAACATCGGATAGACCAATACCGCCAGTGCGGCCATAGTCGTCATCAGTATCTGTTTCCGGCCGATCCGATCCGACAGCGCTGCAGCTGCCAGACCGGCTATTATTGCAATCGCCATATTGGCCGCATTGATCTCCAGGGTCAGTCCGTCGGTTGCCCACCAACACGCATGACACGCCACCAGTGTTGCCTATCATGTCCGTCCGTCAAACGCACGACTGACAATCATCAAAGTTGACAATAATGCTATATTGGTACATATGTACCTCATGGCGAACACAATCGAACGGGTACAGACCGGCATCCGGCTTGAAAAGCGGCTGCTTAAAGTTCTCAAGGGTCTGGCCGAGCATCTCGATATTTCGGTCGGCAATCTCGTCGAAGGGCTGGCACTTCATGCTTTTGAAAACAAAACACCCTTTTCGACGGAAACGTTGAAAAAAATCGAGCAATTGAAGGATGTCTACGATTGCGATCTGCAAGCCGGAGACAGCCACAATCTCAAGGAAACGGGGAAAGACTCATGAGCCGATACGACCAGTTGGTGCGATCTTTCGAAGCACGCGATATCGACGCCAGCAGCTTCACCCACCGGGACCACATTGCTGTGGCCTACGGGCTTTTGAAAAAGCTCCCGTTTTTGGACGCCTCTGTGCGCTATGCTCAGTGTCTGCAGGCGATTGCAACCAAGGCAGGGGCTAAGGGCAAATACAACACGACGATCACGCTTGCCTTTATGGGCCTGATTGCCGAACGCTTGCACACGGGTAGCGACGATGACTTTGACGAGTTCATTGCCCGCAACCCGGACCTTTTGGAAAAAAACCCGCTCGGTAAATGGTATACGCCCGAACGTCTCAACACCGATTTGGCCAGAAAGGTCTTCCTGCTTCCCGATGCAGCGGCATCAACCACTTGATCGGACGGTGTTGCCCGGGCCGGTTGGGCCAAGATCAAGACACACGTTTCGCAGCGACGGCAGGACCAGCCAAGCGCCAGCACCATATAGCCGGCGGACGTAGCCCGCATCGCCTGCGGCAACGACAAGAATGTTGTCACCGGCCTTCAGGAGCCGAAGGTCGGAGGGCGCGCGGTCGAGAAAACCGACCCCCGGCACCAATACCAGAGCCGCGGGCGCATTTTCGGTGACGACCATGAACAGCGCCTTGGACGCGAACCATGCCAGCGTGATGGCCAGCAGGACGCAAAGCGCGAACAGCACGTACGCCGCCTGCCCTCATCGGGTCAGTAGTCATAAATGTGTTCAAGATCCAGCGCGCTGCCGTTCAGCGCAACAAGCAGGGGCGCCAATTCCGGTATCTTCACACTGACAAGAATTCGGTTGGTGTCAAATCCATCGCGTCCGAGGACTGAAATCACCTGGTGTTGCGAAAATGAATCGCCAAGCACCCGGGCGGGGCCGATTAAAGACACCATGATGTCGTCGTTGCCGGCAATTTCCATAACCCGTCCACCGGAAGCGGCGACCGTTTTCAAGATTTCAGTAAACCTGCGGTAACGCGGCGTTTCGATGACGGTATAGTGCGGGCGGCTTTCAACAATAACGATACCCGGGATTGCCGCCAGATTCTTGGCGGGCATGCCGGTGATCACCGACCGTATCTTCAACTGAGCCTGTCCGGTCGCGGCCACAGCCTCGGCAATCACGCTGGCATAGACGGATTTCACCTTCCACTCGCCGCCAAGTGCAATGCGCCTCTCCCAACCGCGAACCGGCTGCGTGAGGGGTTCGTTCCACAGGGTCTCAACGGCCGAATCAAAATCATATTTGTACCAGGGCACCTGGTGAAGGAACTGCGCATAGTCGGCAGCCACATTGGCTGCATTTTTGTCTTGCGGTGCCTTTTGCGCGCCCCTGTTGTTTGCGAAAAGGCGTCCCAGCGTTTCTTCGTAGGCGGCCTTCAACATCATCTCGAGCGTAAAACTCACACCGATCGTGTGAATTGTGGCGCGGGTGCTGAAGTCTGCGGCACCATGCTGGCTGGCCATTCGGTTCAAATCACAAAACGACTTCCAGAAACCGACAACGCTTTTGGTGTAGTCGAAATCGTGTTCGTCGCCGTTCTTCAGCACATTCGCCAGGCCTTCATAGGCATAAACGATGTGCCATTCTGGATAGGTCAGATACGTATTGGCTTCCGATCGCTCAAACGCGGCGTTGGCGACGATCGGTTCATAATCGTCCTGATTCGGAACTTCCCGACAGGCCGTCTCGACATAGACAACCGGTATGGCGAGAACAATCGCTAGCAGAACCAGCCCCACCAGCAACCATGCGAAAATGCGCCTTATACGGCGAATCATCAGTTCCCCTCGCGAAACACGTAGCTGCACGCTACGGCAACACCACCAAGACCAAGATGCGGCAGATTGGCCAGAATCTTAAAGCCGAATGGCAGATCGACGATGCCATAGTTTACTATACCCAGATCAAGAAATCCCGACCCAGTGACCAAACCGAGCAATCCATCCACAAAATATAAATTTCCGAAATAGAACAGAAACGCGCGGGACGCCCGGTGCGAAAGCAGCGCGGCAACGCCGGCCCATGCCGCCGAGACGAGATGCAGCAGGTCATCGTAGATATCGAGAGCGAATACGCCGAACGCCCGGCCTTCACTGTCGGTGAGTCGGGGGAATGTAGTTAAGCGCCGCGGCCAGCAGCAAAATGATCATGTACGCGAGGGCAATCCAGCGCAGCTTGGTCATTTCGGCAGCTCTCCCATCACAGATTGGCGAGGTACCGGTTCCACAATGCATTTGTGAAGACCAGTTCGGGATCGACCTCGCGCTTGCGGCCGGCAAATTCTGCAGCCCGGGCGTAGCCACGTTGAAACTGTGCGTCCGTGGCATGCAGACGATAAGGCAGGTAATAGGTTCCGCCGATGGCCAGTGTGCGCTCAATCAGCGCCTCGGTCATGCGCGCCATATCGTCTTCTCCGCGAAGCGACATTTCCTGTGAAAACAGCATCACCGCAGCAATGCGCGGCTCGGCGGCATAGGCAAGAACGCTGTCCTTGTCGGTATCGACAAACCGCAAAGTGATGTTCAAAAGCTCCTGATAGGACGACGGAATGACATCCTGGCAGGCCTCGACGAATTCGCCGAAAGCGATCAGGCGAGACAAAATATTCGCGCAGAATGTCGGTTCGTGTCGGATCGCGATCGTCCAGTGTAATGACCGGCTGGTTGATCAGGCTGTTGCGCGTGACCCCACCGCCGCCGACCATGGGGCCAATCTCGGATTCCACCAACCAGCGCAGGCTTTTCATACGGTCGGATTCGAGCTGGGCGCGGAATATGAGGCGCGACGCGGCTCATGAAACCTGATCCGGAGGTCGGCGGCAGGTCATCCTGATCCGCGGTCGGCGTATAGGTGATCAACAGCGCTTCGTCAAAGAAGCCGTCTATCGTCACATCCAGCCGGCCGTAGCCCATCTCGATATTCGGATCGTTTTCGAGTGCATCTTTAAAACCGGCTGCCGAATTCTTTTGCCGGGACGATTTCAAATTTCGGCTGCAACCGTCTGTTGGGAACCATCTCCACTTCGAACTCGGTGATCGCTCCAGTCAAGCCGTAACCGCCCGTGGCGGTTTCGAAGGTCCTGGAATTTTGCTCGCGTGAACATTCGATCATCGAACCGTCAGGCTGCATCATGCGCAAAGACCTGACAGTGCTGCCGAAAGCGCTCCAGGGAACCGGCCAGCCATGGGCATTGACGCAAAAGGTGCTGGCGACGCCAAAGTCATTGTTCGACTGCATCACCTTTGGCGAATAGCCGATCCTGTCGAGCCGCGCGATCACATCGGACCAGCGCATTCCGGCCGCCACGCGATAGGTGCCCTTGCTCGTGTCAGGTTCCAGCCACTGCTGGTCAAGTGTAATTACCGTGCCCTTGCGCGCCAGGCTCTGCCCGCCCATCGAGTGGCGCGCGGCGCTGACGGCGAACGGGCGGCCTTCCTGCCTGGCGCTCGTCAATTCGGACCGCAAAAGATCTTCAAGCGCTTTTGCCGGATCGTCGCTGACGACCAGATGTTTTGTCACTGGTGTCGGATTGAGCAGGCTGGCGTCGTTGAGGATCGTTTCTGAACCGCCGGGCCGGCCTTTTGGAAAGGGCTCTCCAAATGGAATCTTCTCGTTTGAAAACGATCGGTATCCGCCAGCGCCGAGGACTGCGCCCGTGGCAAGAAGCAATGTTCTGCGGGTAAGCGTTTTCACTGGACCTCTGGAGTCTGTTGTCGTCTACGGCTCGTGACGCCATAAGGTCTGAAGCGCTGCCCGCCGGGCCCGAGACGGAAACGAATCAACTATGCATTGTAAGCATCAAATCTGACGGATGCACAATATTCGACCGTTGCCGCCCTTCCGGGGGACTTTGTCGGTTCGGGAAACTATTTGAACGCTTCACCTGGATAGACGCCCCAGATTTCGTCCTGGGCAACCCAGCCTTTGGTACCCTGCACCTCGCCGCGACACCATTTGCCGTTGCATTCGGCTATCTTGACGACAACGCCGGGCTCCATCTTGGCAATCATGTCGGCGCTGAGCTGAGGATTTTCTCTCAGAATAACGTAGACATTTTGCTCGCCGCGCTTCCATGGCGCTACCACCGCGGTGCGGTCGCCGGTCAGGAGTGATTTATGGATCCAGCCCACGGTGCCGTCAGTATCGCGAACACGACGCCAATGATCGTATTCCTGGATGATCTCCATCGGGATACCGGAGCGCGTGTAGAGCCATTCAATCGCATAGTCGCGGCTCGGACCAATCCGCAAATTGACCCGGCGGGCCTTGAGGCTGACGAACCGCGGCAGCGGCAGGCCACTGGCACCCTTGGCCGCGCTCTGCGCGAACGCCGGCGGGCTGGCTGTCATATCTGCCGCAAGCAGCGAAAACAGAGCCAAGCCGACAGCCAGGGATTTGGCGACGGATGTTGCTTTCATCGCGACCTCCACCAAGATTCAGCAACCATGCCCGAGTGCCATATTAGCAGGACAGGGTGCAATCGGAAAAATTCCTTCAGGCCGCACACGAGTTTTCTTTGTCTTCACGCTTTGGTCTGGTAAAAACAACCGATGTGCAAGGTCCGTACCCAATCTATCACATCATGGTTAAAGAGCTCTCAACAAGGGGCCGATTTAGGAAATGCCGAATAAAAAACGACCAAAGGTCTATATCACGCGAAAATTGCCCGAGCCTGTGGAAACCCGCATGTGCGAGCTGTTTGACGTGGAACTGAATATCGAGGACACGGCCCGCACCCAGCATGAGCTGGTGGCGGCGATGAAATCTGTCGATGTGCTTGTTCCCACCGTCACAGACCGGATCGATGCCGCGATGATCGAACAGGCCGGCGACAACCTCAAGCTGATCGCCAATTTTGGCAATGGCACGGACAATATCGATGTGGATGCGGCTGCCAATAAGGGCATCGCGGTCACCAATACTCCAAATGTGCTCAGCGAAGACACCGCCGATATGACGATGGCGCTGATCCTTGCAGTGCCGCGCCGTCTGACCCAGGGCGCCAGCATATTGACGGGCGAAGAAATCTGGAACGGATGGTCGCCCACCTGGATGCTCGGTCACCGCATCTGGGGCAAGCGGCTGGGGATCGTCGGCATGGGCCGCATCGGGACAGCCGTTGCCAGACGCGCGCGCGCCTTTGGCCTGTCGATCCACTACCACAATCGCAACCGGGTCGACCCGGTGACAGAAGAGGATCTGGAAGCAACCTACTGGGAAAGCCTTGACCAGATGCTGGCACGGATTGACATCGTCTCTGTCAATTGTCCATCGACACCGGCGACCTTCCATCTTCTGTCGGCACGGCGGCTTGGCCTTTTGCGTCCAGAGGCCTTTATCGTCAATACCGCGCGCGGCGGCATTATCGACGAAGGCGCGCTGATCAAAAACCTGCAGGAAGGCAAGATCGCCGGAGCCGGGCTCGACGTGTTCGAGCATGAGCCGGCGGTCAACCCGAAACTTGTCAAACTGGCAGAACAGGGCAAGGTCGTCATCCTGCCGCATATGGGATCGGCGACGATCGAGGGCCGCATCGACATGGGCGAGAAGGTGATCATCAACATCAGGACGCTGTTTGACGGCCACCGGCCGCCTGACCGCGTGCTTCCCGGACAAATATAGAAGCAGCAGATTATTCGGACTTCGCGGCCTTGTAGGTGATCGTATCGAACCGGGCTGCCAGGGCGTCGTACAAAAGCAACCGGCCAATCAGTGGTGTGCCCGTGCCGGTGATCAGTTTGATGACTTCCATCGCTTGCAAGGTCCCGATGACGCCGGTCAACGCACCGATGATGCCGGCTTCGGCACAGCTCGGCAAAAGGCCGTCCGGCGGCGGTTTGGGAAAAAGATCCCGATAACTCGGGTTTGGAACACCGCCGCTGCTCATCTCATACGGCTTGAGCACGGTCACCGATCCGTCGAACCGTCCGACGGCGGCCGTCACCAGCGGTCGCTCCCGTTCAGCGCATTGATCGGCCATGAGGTAGCGGGTGGCAAAATTATCCGAACCGTCGGCTACCACATCGTATTGGTCGATCAGCTCCGCCGCATTGTCCGTATCGATCCTGGTCTGGTGCTGTTCAAGGACGATATGCGGGTTGATGCGCTTGAGCGCGGCGGCGGCACTTCTGGTCTTGGCAATACCGACGGACTGCGTGTCATGAATGATCTGGCGCTGCAAATTTGACAGCGAGACGTCATCGTCATCGACCACGCCCAGCGTACCGACTCCGGCAGCCGCAAGATATTGCAGCACGGGCGAGCCCAGACCGCCGGCCCCGACAACAAGCACGCGCGCATGCTTGAGCTTCTGCTGCCCCGGACCGCCGATTTCGGCCAGAACGATGTGCCGCGCGTAGCGTTCGAGTTCAGATGGAGATAGCGCTTTGTCGGTCATTGCTCTGTCATAGCAGAAATGGTTTGCAATGCTCTAGCTGGCATCTTCGGCCACCACTTCGCCGGCCTTGACGTTGAAAAATTGGGCGCGCTCGCCGAGGGCTGAAAACATCTGGGCGTCGGTTCCGGTCATAAAAGCCTGTCCGCCCAGATTATCGACCAGATCGAACAGGGCGGCGCGCCGGACGGCGTCGAGATGGGCGGCGATTTCATCGAGCAACATGATGGGGGTGTGACCGTTGATATCACCGGTCAATCGCGCATGGGCGAGCACCAGCCCAACCAGCAAGGCCTTTTGCTCTCCGGTCGAGCACCGCGCCGCATCCATGTCCTTTGCGCGATGACGCAATAGCAGATCGGATCTGTGCGGACCGGTCAATGTCCTGCCGGCGGCGGCATCGCGGCCGCGCATGTCTGACAGATAGCCAGAATAATTTTCTTCTTTCTCAATCGCCGTATCGCCGGAGATCTCCGCAGTAAAATCCTGCAATGCCAGTTCGGCCTGCGGGAACGGATTGTCCGACTGTCCCTCGTCGATCAGTTTCGCAAGCATGGCAACCAGTTCGCGGCGGGCAAGTGCAATGGCAATGCCCAACTCCGCCATCTGGGTTTCAATGCCGTCAAGCCAGACGGGATCCATGCGCCCTTCTGCGAGCAGACGGTTGCGGCTGCGCATCGCCCGCTCATAGTCGAGTACGCGCCGGCCGTGCCCGGGGTCTATGGACAATACCTGGCGGTCAAGGAAGCGGCGACGTTCTGAGGCCGGGCCGGTAAAAAGCCCGTCCATGGCCGGTGTCAGCCAGACAATGCGCAGATGGTCCAGAAGCTCGTCATTCGAGCGGGCCGGCGTGCCGTTGATTTTCAGCCTGCGGCCGGCCCCGCCAGCGGCTTCCGCATCACCACCGGCGGAGGTTCCAATTTCGACCGGTCCGTTTATGCCGTGCAATGCGGCAAAGACGGTAAATCCCTGTGCTGAATCTTTGCGGCAGATGTCGCCGTAGGCAGCGCGGCGAAGCCCCCTGCCGGGCGACAGCAGAGATATCGCTTCCATCAGATTGGTCTTTCCGGCGCCGTTTTCTCCGGTCAACACAATATGGCGGTTGTCCAGATCGAGCGCGAGCTTCCGGTAATTTCGAAAATCGGTGAGTTTGAGGCTCGTCAGATAGGCTGCGTTCACAATCCAATCCGTATCTGCCTAGAGCGCGTCATACTCTAGCTTAAACGCGCATCGGCATAAGCACGTAAAGGGCACTGTCTTCGGCAATGTCACGCACCAGGGTGGGCGAGCCGGGATCGGCAAAGAGGAATTTTGCCTCAGCGCCGCTGAACTGGCTGGTGATGTCGAGCAGATACTTGGCATTGAAACCGATTTCCAGCGCTTCGTTCTTGTAACCGACGGCCAGTTCTTCGGTCGCGCTGCCGGAATCGGGATTGTTGACTGTCAGCGTCAGAAGGCCTTCCGAAAGGGCCAGCTTGACCGCCCTACCTCGTTCGGACGATATGGTCGACACACGATCGACGGCCGCCGCGAAGGGTGCGCAGTCAACGGTCAGTTCCCTGTCGTTGCCCGTTGGTATGACGCGCTGATAATCCGGAAATGTGCCGTCGATCAACTTCGACGTCAAAATAACACCGCCAATGGTGAAGCGGATTTTTGCTTCCGATACTTCAACGGTGACCGCAACATCCGGATCGTCGACCAGCTTTTGCAGTTCGCCCACTGTTTTGCGCGGAATGATGATGCCGGGCATGCCTTCCGAGCCGGACGGTGCTTCTACGTCCGCCCTCGCCAAACGGTGGCCGTCTGTCGCCACGGCACGCAGTTTCAGCCCGCCGTCTTCCTCGATCGTGTGAACGAATATGCCATTGAGATAATAGCGGGTTTCCTCGGTTGAGATGGCAAACTGGGTGCGGTCGATCAGCATCTTAAGATCAGTCGACTGGAGGCGGAACGTGTGGCTGAAATCGCCAGCCGTCAGATCCGGAAAGTCCGATTCAGGCAGGCATTGCAGCGAAAATTTGGATCGTCCGGAAGCAACCGCCATGCTGCCGTCGTCCGGCTCAACCGCGAGCAGGATCTCAGCGCCGTCGGGCAGTTTGCGGACAATGTCGTAGAGCAGATGGGCCGGAACGGTGGTCGAACCCGACTGATCGACATTGGCAGCCGTTGCCTCGGTGACTTCCAGGTCCAGGTCCGTCGCCTTCATATCGAGCGTGGCGCCGTCGGCCTTCAACAGGACGTTGGACAGGATCGGGATCGTGTTTCGTCGTTCCACCACGCGATGCACGTGGTTCAGTGATTTGAGGAGGTTGGAACGCTCGATTGTCACACGCATGGGTCTTCACACCAATTTTCTGTTGTTCTGATCGCCGGCATCCGAACCGCAATAGGTGTCAGATCTTCCGGGCCATCAGTCAAAAGATATGCCCGGCCATACCGGGACCTTGCCTTCGGGACAAGCAAAATGACAGATTAACCGCCCATAAGGCAAGTCCATCGCGTGCATGTCGGTCAGGCAGGGTCCGCTTTCTGGGGATAATGAGCATATCTTGGCGCATAGAGCGTGTCTTGTTTAGATTGAATCATTTGACCGAGGCGATTTTGGTCGCTGACAAGGCGGATTGCGTGCCGTGGTGCCAACCCACCACAAGCGCGAGCCAACGCAGTCAGGGGGCAAAATCGCCCGGCCCGTTCAACGTTGTGTTTCAACATGCTATTTCCTTTCAAGCGTGGCGGACAATCGGCCATCAAATGCTTCAATCTAAACAAGACATGCTCTATGTGTGGAGTCTCATG
>JAAEOH010000287.1 GCA_024244645.1 Hyphomicrobiales bacterium | reverse complement strand
TGCCGAAACATAGCCAACGATACGCTCACGAAGATCCACAGAAAACGATTTGCCCATAAGACACCTCCTCAAGGGAACTGAATCAGACAAATCAAGCGTTGGGAATCCCTATCGATTCAAATCAAACGCAAAACGCTCTAGGCAATGCAGGAGCGTCCGGTCTTCGACAATCTGTCGGTGCGTGACAACCTGCTTTTGATGTTGCCGGCGGATGCGTTGAAAACCTACCGGCCTTATTTCGAGGCATTTCCTGTTCTGGAGAAACGGCTTGGGCAAAATGCCGGCACGCTGAGCGGCGGCGAGCGCAAAATCCTGTCATTTGTGCGAGCGATGGCCGAAAACGGCAGCGTGACGCTGCTGGATGAGCCCTCGGAAGGCGTACAGCCCGAAAATATCGAAAAGATGAAACACCTCATTCTCGAGCGCAAGGCAAAGGGCGACGGCTTTGTCGTGGTCGAGCAGCATCTGCACCTTGCCGAGGCAATCGCCGACGTTTTCCTGCTGATGGATCAGGGCCAGCAGATCCTGCAGGGTCCGGCCAGCGAAGTCGGACGCGATACGATATTACAACACCTGGAAGTGTGAGCGGACGAAGTGGCACCGTCCGAATTGCCCTGCCGTGGTATTAAGCCTATATTAGGACAACAAGTTCATCCTCAATTTGGGCTTATTCCTAAGTCAGAATCCGGACCTCCCCGATACAAACGATCAACGGGTGCCATTTGGGATGCTTTGTGTGAATAAGCTGCTTATGAAAGCGATTGCGGTTTCCGCTCTTGTGGCCGCACCTCTTCAGTCCACGGCCACGGCATCATTCTGGAACAGAGATGTTGTAACCATCCGCAGCGATGGGGGCGGCGCGATGCTGAAATACGCTTTGCGGGTGAAAAAGCTTGAGAAGCAGCAAACGCTGGTTCGGTTCGGAGGCCGTTGCGAATCGGCCTGCACGCTCTAACTGGCGCTGCCGAACAGTCAGGTTTGCCTGCTGCCCGGGGCGTTTTTCCGATTTCACATGCCCTACGGATCCTCTGCGGAAGACAACAGAGTTGCCGCTGACTACATGATGCGCAACTATCCTGACTGGGTTCAGTCCTGGATCCACGAAAAGGGCGGACTGACACGCAGTATGAAGACAATGCGTTATGGCTACGCGGCCCAGTTTATCAAGCCCTGCGACATCGACAAACGGAAGAAAAGCCGTTCGAACGTGGCCATGAAAAACACGCTCGGACGCTGACTTTGCCGTTCAAAGTACGGTGACGAGGGCGACCACGTCGCCTGATTTGCACGCACGCGGCTGTATCACCCAAGCTTCGCATTCATTTTCTGACGCTCATATTGTCGATGGCAATGCGCGCATAGATCTCCGAATTGATTTCCAGCATTGTGATGGCGGTATAGTTTGCCGAGAAATAAACCGGTCCCGCCCTGGAAATTCTCAGCCGGTCCTCGTGAACCAGCCGATCGTCCTTCCAGGCCTTGATGACCACGTCCTTTTCCGCCCCACGCGGCCAAGCGGCGCCGAGGTAGACGCCAATGAAATCAAACGGTTTTTCACTCCAGACCACCCCCGGGGTGCCGGAGCTGTTGTAGGCGACATATTCCGACGACACAGTGGCGTTTACGTATCCGGATCCCTTGTAAAACCGATTGTGCGCGGAGATCCAGTTGCGCCAGTTCAAACCACCATATCCGGACGGGATTTCAAACAATGAATCCGAAACCGTAAGATCGTCGAATTCCAGCGTGTTGATCTCGCCGCCGCCCTGTTGGCCGGGAGGGGAATCCAGATCAATGTGCGCAAGGACAACAGCAGCATCCGAAAGCGTCGCCGCTCGCGTGTATTTGACGTTGTTCTTCCCGCCTTCGAACGTCAGCGTCCAGGATCCGGGATATCCGACAAATTCAAAATTGCCCTCGATATCGAAAGGCAGATCGTATGTTTTGCCCTGGCCATCTGCAATCGACAATTTGTAGTCGCCGAGTTCCGAATCTTTCTTCGGTGAAAACGCTCCCGTAATCTTCAGGATCGGAGCAACACCAATCGGAACGCACGTCTCAGTCACAAACATACCGCCAGGCGCACCGGCAATCCTTTCCAATGTCAGCGTCTGAACTTTCAAGTCCGATGTCAGCTTCCAGCCGGGCGGAGGATAACCGCGCGCTTCGTAGTCACCGGGTTCGATCAGATCAGCATTGTCAGGGTCACCCAGCTTGACGACAAAATTGGCAAATCCGGCGATGTTGGAAGGGATGACCGTCTTGTTGCCGTCGGGATGCGTCATTTCAACGGGCATCGCGCCATAGGGCCGGTCACCCATGTCGAAAATGCCATTGCGGTTTACGTCCCTGTAGGCATAGCAGGAAAGCTTCCACCACTTCCTTTGTTCCGCATGAACGCCCGGCGCAGCAAACAGAACAATGCACTCGGAGATCATGACCAGAATGCAAATTGACAGCGCCAATGGTCGGCCAACACCAGTCATTTTGCAGATATCAACCAGCATATGCTGCCCCCCGGATTTCGAGAATACAAATCACGACATACACTATACACAACGGTCATAGTAAAGCCCGCGATCGCTGAACGACCGCGGGCTCCGACATTGTCTACTGCTGTCTGTATCTATCCTATTCGACGCTGCCGCCGTCATTTGCACCGCTGCCGCCTCCGTCGCCGGTGCCGCCTGCGCTGCCGCCGTCATTGGCGCTTCCGCCGCTGTCGCCGGGGCCGCCTGCGCTGCCGCCGTCATTGCCGCCCTCGGGACCTTCTTCAGCCAACGCCAGCACTCGACAGACCGAACCACCACTGCCCCGAGGATACTGGTTCAGGAATTCTTCAATTGCCTCAACTGTATTTATTTGAAGTGCGCTTTTAAACGCAATGTCTTCAATTGCCTTTTGCTCGGAAGCCGATTGCGCAATTGCCACGTTGTAACTTGCTGCAGAAAGACCCAAAACCAATGCAGAAACGGAAACGAATAGCGTATTACCTCGTATCATAGTTCTCACCCCAATTAGTTAGCCTGCGGCAATCTATCCTGAATTATTCATCGGGCTGATCAGTTTGGTTGGCGGGCATGGATTAAGCTGTTGAATTATCGTATGATTTTGGTGTTGAAACAAGATCATCCACCAACAGCAGAAAATCCCGCCCGCCATGACCGAAGATACCCT
>JAAEOH010000286.1 GCA_024244645.1 Hyphomicrobiales bacterium | reverse complement strand
GTGTCACAAAGCCCACCAGGCTCTGTTCATGCACCAACACCACAGCCCGGGTAATGCGTGAGTTCACAGATCGCAGGGCCGCCTCAACTTCACCCAGCTCCACACGATTGCCTCTGATTTTCACTTGCCCATCTTTCCGCCCAATGCAGAAAATCGATCCATCAGGAAGCAACTTGACCATGTCTCCCGTCTTGTACATGCGGCCTCCACCATCAGAGCTAAAAGGGTTCTTGATAAAAGCTTTGCGAGTAAGGCCAGGACGGTTGGGGTAGCCTCTTGCTACACAATCACCACCAATATAGAGTTCCCCCATCACACGCACTGGCACTGGCTGCAGGTGTGTATCTAACACGTAGTAAGTAACATTAGGTAAGGGGGACCCAATGATGTTGGAGGATCTATGCTCCACTCTGCTGTTAAACTCCATTGCAGTGCACATGTCTGTCTCTGTAGGGCCATACCCAATCACAAAGTGCTGGACCTTGTCCCGCCACATTTCCAACTGGTGCTGCAACACTCGTTCTCCAGCAAGAGTAATGCATACCAGTGATGGGAGGTCACACTCAACAATGAGTTCAAAAACTGATGGCGTCATGCAGAGGTGAGTGATCTGCAAAGCACATGACGTGTCAAATGGTGGTATGCATTGCAGCATGCGTGCAATATTCCTTGAATAACAAGCCACTCAGCTCACCTTTACTGTGTTGATGAGTAGCTCCAGCTCGTCTAGCAATACATAATTTGGAGCAAGCACCAAAGTAGCACCCACTGAGAGGGTGCACATCTGAACATTTGTGCTCATGTCAAAAGTAATGGGGCTTGAGTTCAAGAGCCGGCTCATTGGACCCAGGCCCTTGTACACACAAAACGCCCTTGTT
>JAAEOH010000285.1 GCA_024244645.1 Hyphomicrobiales bacterium | reverse complement strand
TGCGAATAGCACAAAAAAGAACAATCGAAGAAGCATGGCGATATGTCGGCGAACTCGTCGGATCAATCAAACCAACCGAGTGCGCAAACTACCTCAAAAATGCCGGATATGCTTCCGTCTAAAGGTGACAGACTCTAGTGGCGGCATTCTCGATGGCACGGGCAGCGACAGCGCAACAGGCCTGTTCCGTCTGCAGCGCAACTTCTAAGCTGAGCTGAACGAGATCTGAAATTAAGCCCGGCAGCATAGCTGCCGGGCTTTTTTTGTAGCGCCGCGCGATCAATATTTATCCTACTTTCAGGACGTAACGATCACCTGGTCCACCGTTTCGGACGGTAGGGTATATTTCTATATATCTCAATTATATCAAGCATTTAATTCATTTAGTGCATCCGCACACACATCAAGATGCTTGGGCGACAGATGCGCATAACGAAGTGTCATGCTCAACGTCCTGTGTCCCAGGAACTCCTGGATGCGCTTGATATCGACGCCCGATTGAGCCAATCGGGACGCACATGTATGCCGCAGCACATGCGGAACCACCTGACGGTCATTCCTCATGACGGTCTTGTCCTTTGCCGAAATCCAGCCATTGCGGAACCTCGGGTAGGCGACATTCCGGAATGGACCAGTCTTGCGTCCCCCCGTCTTGCGTTGCTCGTCCACAACCGTTTTTGCGCGTCGTGATAACGGGATAGTACGAGGCCGGTAGGATTTGGTTTCCCAAAATGTCACGTAATTGCCGTCAATATCGTTCCAATTTAACTGTAGCGCTTCGCCTATGCGCGCCGGTCTCGGCAAGAAAACGGCCGAGCTGCGCGTAGTGATGGTCGATTGCCTCGAGCCCGTCGAGGATGTCATTCTCCTCCTCGCTGGTCAGAAAGCTGATGCGCGCGTTGCGTTCCGGCAGTTTCTTGAATTCCGGCATTCGGGCCAAGCCACCATTGCTGTGGTGCTTGCGCAAAATTTTGGAAAGGCTTGCAAATTTGCGATTGATCGTGAAGTTTCGGTTGCTCTTTTGCCGGAAGTGGATCGTCAGTTCATCAATGAGTGCATTGTTATAGTCCAGGTTTCCTCTGCACTTGTGAATCTCATCAATTTATGAGCGGCAAGCTTCCTTGTGCTTGCTTTCTTCCCAAAGGAGATCGGAATAACGCTCCCATAGATCCACAAGCGCTTCATTCTGATTGTGATACATAATAAAGCTACTTTAAAGTGAGTATTTATCCAACGATTTATGTTTGGTGTTGCTTATAGAATAGACAAAAAAAATTTTAGAAAAAGTGCAATAATAAAACAGGACGCGCCCGGTACAAATATATACCGGGCGCCCCCAAGTTTTAAATCTGGCAGCCGCCAAAGCGGCTGCTAGGTTCCCTTAGATCAGAAGTCCCTCTGGAACTGCAGGAGGAAATTCCAGTTGTCTGTTGGTCCGATCGCATTCATGATTGCTGGCTCGCCGGAAAGATCCGTGTAATTCGCTTCAGCCGTGACGGAGAAGTTCGTAACCGGATCCCAGCGGACACCGCCGCCAATTTCCCAAGCGTCGATACCCAAATTAAAGGGGATGTTCGGCGTATAGAAATCAGAAAAGTACTGACCATGGATATACGCTTTGAATTCCGGGGTGAGAGTCTGCTGGTAAGAAGCCAGGACAGACCACTCAGGAGTAAAAGAGTTACCCCAGAGGCCGTAGTTCGCTCCGTAGGCCGTCGGACCACTTGCGTAGAAGCCCTGAACAATCAGGTTACCGGCAGCACCGATATCAGCGTTCAAGCCAAGCTTCACACCCCATTCAGACGAGGCAGGTGCCCCACCAAAGAGAGTGAAAGGAATCGCCGGAGTGATCAGGTTGGCAGGTATTGCTGTCGGCGAACCGAAAGTTGTCCCGCCATTGGTGTTGTCATAACCAACGACACCGTATACGGTCACTCCACCGACGACAACTCCAAGGCGACCAACAACGTCAGGCGTCCAGCTGCCGGCATTTGCATCGTCTTCCACCGAAATCGCGCCGAACCAATTCCCACCATTAAACTGGTACTGGATAAGGTTGCGCTGCTGGTAACCGTAGGCACCGTCCCATTCACCGTGAGCACCAAAACCCGATGCACCACCGTTCGTGGTAGTGTTCCAGGCTGATTCAGTGTAACCGGTCAGGAAACCGCCCAGTTGCATCCAAGCCTGGTCTACGCCGACAGCTCCATCGGCTCTAGCATTGTCAGCCTGCAGACGCAGATATCCATGCAGTTCGCCGAGCTCCGTGTCTGACTTGGCCTGAATATTCAGACGACCGCGAACACTCGTAGTGTAGCTATTGAGAACGCCGCCTGACGTGAACACAAACGCAGGAGGGGCAAAAACCGGAAGAAAGATGCCCTGAATACCGTCAGATATGGTCTGAGGCGTCAGTGCAAAGTCATTGTCTCCAGCGGTAACCCGCATCCGCACACGTCCGCTGATTTTCAAGCAGGTTTCCGTGCCCGGAATGTAGAAGTAGCCGCTGCCGAACGCGTCACAGACGCGTACGTATTCAACGGGCTCTGGTTCAGCAGCAATGATAGCATCAGCTGCTTGTGAACCGGAGACTGCGAACATCGCCGCAGCGGAGCCGAGAAGAAGGCTCTTGATTTTCATTTTTGACCTCCAGTCAATTTCTTTAAATGGTCTGGGCGTTGGCTGCGAGGCAGCATTCCCTGTCCCATCCCCAACAAAAGAAGATAAACGCCAATCCGTCCCTCTTCCGAGAGTGAAGATACCGGACGGTATTCTTGAAGCAATGAGGATTTTGGTTTCAACAGGCCGTCCGGGGAACGATGGGGGGTTGCTGTTGCACAAAAGACACGATTTCGCTCACGGAACTGCCCAAATCCTTTACAGCTGTTAACAAACAGGCATGAATCTCGGCGGATTCCCACATTCGAAGGACACGGAATCGGCGATTACGGACACCTGATTCCAGATTTCTGACGCTGATTCTCATTGATTTCACTTGCTCGCGGCATTGATTGTGGACAAATCGATTCGAATGTCTGCAGCGCGATACCAGCCCTATTTTGAGGCGTGAATTTCACATTCTCCGGAATGGTGGTGTTTCCATTTAATGATGCCGGCTTTGCATCCCCTCAGTGCTGTG
This sequence comes from Hyphomicrobiales bacterium, assembly GCA_024244645.1. Taxonomy (GTDB): domain Bacteria; phylum Pseudomonadota; class Alphaproteobacteria; order Rhizobiales; family Rhizobiaceae; genus Hoeflea_A. The sequence continues at coordinate 8,793 of JAAEOH010000285.1, read as the reverse complement.
GCTTCGGCTTGCTGCACTGATTTGTAGTTCAGGCCCGTTGAACAGATGACACCCTTTTCATCAAAGTAGCTGAAACTGGTGGAAGCGTAAGCCGAGTGGCCGGACGCTGCTATATATCTGTCAACTGCTCTGCCACACTCACCATGCCCGCGGGGCAGGTTTCTTCTCACATTGCCCCTTTTTCCGGTGAGCGAACCTGTTTGGGCGGTATTAGTATTGGAAACTGCATCGGCGGTGGTCTCCGTACAGCCACTGGCAAGCGGCACGACTACAGCACAGGATATTGCTTTTATGAGACGGATGAATTTCATGAATGTGCCCCCGCAATTGATATACCTGACGCTACAACGTATGGGCGCAATAGATCAACGAAACACTCCACGGACGGAATCGCTGTAGTTAATTTGGTGAACACTGATGCTCAAATGCACCGGTCTGATGACCCTGCGCGAGACCGCTGCAAAAAATGCCACCGCACAAGCGAAAATACCTTGCACAACATTTGAACTAAGGCTAATTCCAGCATGACCGGAGAGGTGGCCGAGTGGCTGAAGGCGCTCCCCTGCTAAGGGAGTATACCAGAGATGGTATCGAGGGTTCGAATCCCTTCCTCTCCGCCATTATTTCTTTACAACACACTGATAATAAGAGATAATATTCACAATCTTTTCGTTTGTCCCTAACTTAGACCCTAACTAGGCTTGAGATATCTGGCGTCTGAATGGGCTATTTTGTCATATCCCTCCGGAGGACCCTTTGTTTTTCACATTTGGCGCCGATTGGCGGTGGTAAGGGCAGTTGGGGCAGTTGTTGGTATTATCAGCCGTAGGGTAATTTGTGCAGATATGATCTCATGCATCTATAGTACGCTAGAAAAGGAATGGAAGTGCCCCAACTGCCCCAAAAACGCTCTCAACGGCTGACGCCGTAATGGCGGGTGTTGTTGTGATGCACCTGCCAGGTACCTTTGAAAGGTCAATACTTAGCGTGACCGTGGTGCTATCGGGCTTGTTCAGCGGTACGGGGCCGTCTGACAGTTTACAAGAGGTTTCGACGAATGGGTGGATTTGGTTCGGGAGGTTGGAACGCGACAGGGCGGCCGACGACGGCTGATCTACCCCAGCTCGACGTCAACCGATTGAACAAGTCCGGCGTACTTCATCAAGGCTACCGGGGTGTTCTTGGTTGGAGGGGCGTCGATGGTGAAGTCCGTATGAACATAACCACCCGGTCTGATCACATAAGCCTGGAAGGTGCGAGCGATGGAAGCAACCGGATCGACGTGATCTGGTTTTCCTGGGAACCGTGCCGGTTCGGAGGCCGCCGCCCGTTCTTTTTTTGCCCGGGATGCGGGCAGCGTGTCGTACATCTTTACCGTCGTGGACACTTCGCCTGTAGGACCTGCAACGACCTGTCCTATCCATCGCAGCGCGAAAGGGAAAGCGATCGGGCACAGCGGCGGGCGAACCGGATCCGCAGGCGTCTTGGTGGAGAATCCGGGTGGCTGAACGTCCCGTCGCGGCCGAAATGGATGCATTTGAGCACCTATGAGCGATCGGTAAATGAGATACTGGCAGCCGACGAAATCACCAATCGGCATGTGTCGCGCTACATTTAGGTGGCGCTAACTCCTACCAATTACCATGTGTATGCGAAGGTTGGCATTGATTGCACACTCAAGGCGCCGTCGACCTCTTGTTAAGGGGTGAAGGGGTGAAGGCGTCGCCGCGGCAACTTGTCCTTTCGGAAAGAACATATCTCTCAATATATACATTATTATTCGTCGCCTCTTTTTTATTGGACATTTACCCCTTCACCCCTTCACCCAACCGTTCGAACCAGAAGAGAGAGAAGCCGACAAGAATCTGAGCCGATCTGCTTCAGAACGGAACAGGCAGCCATTCGCTGCGTTGCACACAGATGACCGAGATGCGGGCCTTTTGGACACTGGAAAGAGGGTCGGAATTTGGTGCTAACGGCCCAGAGCTGAAATTCAACCAAACTGTCGATGCTGCATTGCAGCTTAGCGTAAGCGGACCTTGAACGATGCACTCAGAATGATGAACGCCTAACATAATCGGTTGCGATGAAACCGACTTCAACGATGCGCAAGCTTCTGTTCGACCATGCTCCGCGGAGGAAGTTACCAGCGACGTTTTCGATAGGCCCGCTTGGAGCGTCCGGGGGTTTTGTTCGATTTGCGTTGATTGGCGCGAGTTTGAAGCGCTTGGAGATTTCTGCGGGCCTCCGATCCGCCCCTCGATTTCGGCCAGATATGATCGACCTGCCAACCCATGGGACTGTTTTTCCCGTATGCCGGTTTGTAGATTACGTTGCCATGGTTATCCCGACGATAGAGATTGGGGTTCTTTCCACTGATATGACGCGCTTTTTTCCAGACGTGTCGGGCGCGCGGGTTGGTTGAATAGGGCATGTGTCCTCCTTGGTTTAAGCCACATTTCGTCGTGAATGAATGTGAGAGCCCGATGGTGTAACTTCGATGTCAAACCCCTCGGTGATCATGGACTTCACCTGCTCGGTGTGGGAGATCAGGCCGACCGAACGCATGTCATTGGTCAGGTCGTAAAGAGTCTCAAGCGCCGTGTTCAACGTGTCCTCATCCAGCGTACCGAATCCCTCGTCGATGAAGATCGCATCAAGCTTGATGCCACCGCTGTTCTGCTGAACGACGTCCGAAAGCCCGAGGGCCAGTGCGAGCGATGCTTGAAAGCCCTCCCCGCCCGATAGTGTCTTTGTCGGTCTGGATTTTTCGGTGTTGCCATCAAAGACTGCGATATCCAAACCCTGTTTTTGCCGACCACCTCCTGTAACTTCAGGCCGTAGGAGCTGGTACCGCCCATCGGTCATCGGACCCAACCGGTGGTTGGCGGCCAGAAGCACCTCATCGAACATCGCAGCGATCGCAAAATCCGGGAGCCGCACTTTCCGGTCATTGTTGCCGTTGACGAGGTCCGACAGCCCACCGACCGGTCCATACTCCGCCTCAAGTTCATCAATCCGTGCGGTCAATCCCTGAACCTGGCGCTGAACCTGTTGCTTGCCGTCGAGCTCACTCTTCAAACGGGACTGTTTATCCCGGCTTTTCTTAAGTGCGTCAGAGGCGGCATCTCGCATCGTGGTCAGGGCGGCAATATCGGGCACGCTCTGGTCGCCGATTTCTTTGCTCAGTCTTTCGAGCTGTGACGTGTTGGCCGCGGTACGCTTCTCAAAATCGCTGATCTGCTCCTCAAGCGAGGTAAACTGAGCCGCATCGACTTTAGCGTCTTGGAAAGACTTCTCGTTCAGTCCGGCTTTGCTGAGCTGTCTGGCAAACTCATCATGGGCTTTTTTCAAGGTCTCCGTCGTCCGCGTGGCGCCATCATGTGCTATATTGGCCGCTTTTTCGGCGGCACTGAAGGCAATAGCCGCGTCTTTCTCACCGGTGACAGCTGCCTCGTGGCTGGCTATCAATTGGTCCCGTTCATCAATTGCGGTCGTCAGCGCCTCAGCCAATTCACTCCCCTGGCGCCAGTTGTCGGGCACATCTCGTAAGAGCGTGTCGTAGGCGGCCTGTGCACCAGCCTCAGCGCCTTTGCGAGATGACAAGACTTCTTTCGCACCTACTTGCGCAGTGTTTGCTTCGCGGGCGAGTGTCTCGGCAAACGTGATCCTCCTTTCGAGATCAGTAAAGCGACCATCTGCCTCCAGTTTCACTTTGGTTTCACGTGCATGCGCTAATAAAGGCATCAATGCCACTCGATCCCTGGCCGGGCCCTCAAGGGTATCGAGCTCCGTCTGGCGCTCGGCAAGCGTGTCACATGCTGACTTCAGCGAGGTCCTCGCCGCAAGCTCATGGTGTTCTGCCGAACGTAAATCATTTCCGGCCTGCTCAAACTGATCATGCCGGCCGCGACGCTCTGGATCACCGGTGGCTGGGTTGGGATGCTCCAGCGCTCCACAGGCAGGGCAGGGTTCACCCGGAGTAAGATTGCGAGCGACATGCAGTGCCTGGATTTCGGTCAGTTCCTGCTCGGCGCGCTCAAATCCGGTCTTGGCCGATCCAAGCTGATTGAACGCCTTGTCATGTACACCCCTCAACCGGTCAACTTCGCCCGATTGCTGGTTTCTCCGATTCGTCGCGGCTTCAAACCGATCCAGTGCCTCGATCTCGCGCTCAAGTGCAGCGAGCGTAACGGCCGCCTCCTGTAAGTCGCGCGCAAATTGAGGGTGTTGCTTCTGCAAGTCGCGCAGCACCGACAGGGCCTGGACAGCATCCGTGTTCGTTCGGCCTGCCTCGGCTTCCGCGTCCATCGCTTTTTGGGTCGCAGTCTTTGCTACGTTCAAGTCTGTCTGCATGGATTGAGACAGATCGAGGATGGCTTTGAAACCCTGGAGCTGGAGAACCTTTGCCTGTGCCGAGTCGCGCGCTCTCTTTTGCTGGGATGTGCGAGACAGTGTCTCCTGGGCCTCGTCGACCGCTGCCTTTGCGACTTTCATATTATCTTTTGCCTCGACATCTTGCGACTTTGCCGTATTGCCCTCCCGGAGCGCGGATTGGAGTGCCGCTTCTGACACCCGGACGTCCTGAGCTGCGCGTGCCTTATCAAGCCGGGTCCGAACAGCTTTGATTATGACGCCTTCAGTCTGAAGTGTCGTCGCCTCTTGCCGGGCCATCCCAAGGGCATCGAACTTTTCGGTCAACACCTCGCCTGCAGAGAGGGCTTTTTGATGGAGGTTTAACATTTCCGATTCAGATTTGATCGTCGTGTCCAGTCCAGCGATCTCGTCGGTCATGGTCTGGATCGTCACTGCTAGCTGGTCTTCGCTGTGCTCACCCAGCAATGTTTCTTGCCGGATTTTTTCATCGCTGATCTGGTGGTAGAGCGCTGTGGCTTTGTGTTTGATCTGGGCAGCAAACGTCTCATAGAGCCCGACGTCAAAGAGCTGTTTGAGGATGGGCGATCGCTCATCAGAGTTGGCTGTCAGAATGCGGCGGAAATCACCTTGCGGGAGCAGAATGATCTGCCGGAACTGCTTGGCATTATATCCGAGTAGCTCTTCGACCTTCACATCGACCACGCCGACCTTCTTTTCTGCCAGCACCGCTCCGGGGCTCTCCTCGGTTATGTCATCGAGGGCCATGCCGGTTGCCAGAAAGAGATAGGCCTCATGTGATTGCGTTGTGGTCCCCGACCCTCGCGAGGCAGCCCGTTGCTGACTTGGAATGCGCCGGACGACATAGCGCTCGCCACCAAGATCAAAAACTAGCTCCACCTGGGTGACGTCTGTCGCATGCGCATGATGGCACACCATATCCTCTGGCATGCGCTCTGCACCTGAAGACTGACCGAACAGGGCAAACGAGATCCCGTCGAATATTGTCGTCTTGCCGGCGCCGGTCTCTCCGTAGATCCCGAATATGCTCGCCTCAAGGGCAGAGAAATCGACTACTTCTGTGCCGGCATAAGGACCAAAGGCTGTCATTGTCAGCCGGATCGGTTTCATTTGACATCCTCCAGGACGGGCTGGTCCAGGATTGTCTTCATTACCTCGAGCTCCTGCGAGGTCGCCCTATCGCCGCGGACATAAGTGAGGAACTCGCCGATGACGCTCATCGGATCGTCCAGTTTAGACTGGGCGCGGCCTGCACTGTTCATCACCAATTCACGGTTTTTTTCACGGAGCGTCTGAAGGATGTTGGGATAGTAGGGCCGCAGCTGTGCCGCGGGCTCGATCAAGGCCCCCTCATCCAGCAGGATCGCGCGGATGTAATCGTCGCTCGGATGTTTAACTGCTTCAGCTACGAGATCGGCCAGAAGCCCCTTTACTTCACGTACCTGCCGCAAGGGCTCAAAAGGTACAGTTTTCAAGTCAACGACCCGGCCATTCGCATCGAGGTCAAAGACTGTCATGGACTTGGTGCTGCCGGCCTCGTCAAATCCGAAGGCCAGCGGAGATCCGCTATATCTGATCGTGTCCTGGCCAGCGCTCTGCGGCCGATGGAGATGGCCGAGAGCAACGTAGTGCGCGCCGTCAAAGATCGTGCTTGGAACGGTTTCAACGGTGCCCACGGTAAGTGTCCGCTCGCTTTCGGTCGGCTGGCAATTCGTCACAAAGGCATGAGCGACGATAATCCATCGCGCATCTTCTGGAACATGCGCCCTGGCTGCGGCGATTTGCGCACGCAACACATCCTCTGGCGAGGCAAGGGCCTCGTCCTCAAGAGCCCGCCGTGCGGCGTAAATCTCTCCGTAGGGAAGCGCTGAGATGGCGACCAAACCTGCGTTGTCTTCAAGTATCAGCGGATACTCATCGCGGATTACAGGTCCACGCACCAAGATGCGCTTGCGATCGTAGAGTTTTGATGCCGTGCCAAGACGCTGCCCTGAATCATGATTTCCGGCAATCACGACAATGGCAGCATCGGTCTCCATATGAACGCGCTCAAGAAAGTCGCCATAGAGTTTCATGGCGGCTTCAGAGGGTGACGTCTTGTCGTAGACATCCCCCGCAACGATCAGAACATCAACCTCTTCATCGACAACTGTCTGAAAGACTTGATCAAGCATATGCGCCTGATCTTCGTGAAGCGAAACGCCCCGCAAAGTCTTTCCAAGATGCCAGTCAGCTGTATGAAGTACCTTCATGTTCTCACCATTAATTTTTATACGTATATTTTTTATATGGACAAAATTCGAGAGTCAAGGTAGGAATACGGCATGGCCTTTGATGACCTGAAACATGCCCAAAGAGAACGCCTCGAATACCTTGATCGTCTGCTGTTCTGGAACGGCGCAGCGACACGGAGCTCCCTCATTGATCAGTTTGGCATCTCGAACCCGCAAGCGGCCTTGGATTTCAAAACCTATCTCAAGGCGTCAGATAACGAAGCCCTGAGATATGACGCCTCGTCTAAGCAATACCTGGCGACCGAGCGCTTCAGCCGCCTAAGTGGGGAAGCCACCACCGATGAGCTTGAGGAACTGCTGGGCGGCGACCGCGGAGCATTGTTTGAAGTGTTGCCCGACCTGCAGCGCACTCAGAACGTCCGTGTGTTCAGGCCTCTCTATCGCGCCGTCATAGCCAAAGAGGCAGTTGAGATCGTCTATCAATCAATGCGGCAACCAGAGCCTGAGACAAGGTGGATTGCCCCTCTCCGCTTTGCCTCGGATGGTGTGCGGCTTCATTTGCGCGCGTGGTGTTACACCCGGCAGGACTTTCGGGATTTCATCCCCTCACGCATTGATGCGTCCAAGTCCTTCTTCAACCAACGAGAGGCATTGGATGTCCCAAAAGATGAAGACTGGTTCACCTGGGCGATAATGAAACTGAAGCCTCACCGCGATTTGACGACTGATCAAAAGCGGGTGGTGCGTATCGAATTCGGCTTTGACGGCGACTGCCTCGAGCTTCGAACGCGTAAGGCTCTTGAGTTCTACACGAAGCGCCGATGGGGGCTCGATCAGGAGAGCCCGCGGCTTGAATGCGTATCCTGTAACTATGTGGCCATGACCGAGGATGAAAACCATGCGGATCGATATGGCGCGTATTGATTCGGAATTGAATATGGACAGGTTCTACTGCCTTCAGACCGCCTTTTTGGGGGACGTCTGCTTCAACCGCTTCATGCAGATCGAGACTGACGATCTGTTTGATGGGATCAATCATTGAAAGGATGAATCAATGAAGTTCGCTAACGTAGAGGGAGTCCGCGTCGAGCCCTTTTCGAAAGCACATGGAATCTGTCCGCATTGCGGTGGAACGGTCATATCAAAGTGTGGAAATGTCCGTGTTTGGCATTGGGCACACAAGAGCAAGCAACACTGCGACCGTTGGTGGGAGCCGGAGACTGAATGGCATCGACAGTGGAAAAACCAATTCCCAAGCGAGTGGCAAGAGCAGGGGAGATGCGACGAGAGCGGGGAACTTCATGTCGCGGATGTGTTGACGCAACACGGCCTGGTCTTGGAATTCCAGCATTCCGCAATCAAGCGCGAAGAAGTCGAGATTCGAACCAACTTCCATAAGAACATCTGTTGGATCGTCAACGGCTGTCGGCTGGCAAGCAGCTTAGATCAATTCAACGATGCGCTTAAATGGAGTACCCCATTGCGGTCTTCCGGCGCCGATGTTTTTCAGTTTCCTCTTTCTAGTTCGAGACTACTAAATAAATGGTCTGGTTTGAATGCGCCGATTGTCATCGACTTCGGCTATGAGACTGTCTGGGTCATTGGACAAACGGTCGGCAACAATGTGTTGGTGTACCCGCTAAAGAGGGACCCGTTCCTGGAGCAACTCAAGCTAGGTAATCGTCCACCGCCGGTTCAAATTACGCAGCCTAAAAGAACACGCGTGCAGCTAATCCGGCGCCGCCGTGGCATTGGCAGGCGCATGTGACTTGGCGTAATGTCGTGATATAATGCGTAGAGCGGGCTGCTTGCTATGTTTCAGAAGCCTCGTTCGCTAGTGCGGCGAATGTCAGCTTTCTCCCATCTCACCAAATTGCTGCAACAGGAAATTTGGTCGCTTCGGCGTCGAAGTCGGCATCCGCCGCCAGCATGTTAGAGGGCAGCTTTGCCGCTCAAGCGTCATTCGGCTGGCTCCTGCCGTGTAACCACCGCCCGTGCTGCCGGGATGTGTTTGTAGAGCGTTGAAACCGAAACGCCGAGCCGGCTTGCCACTTCTCGCGTGGTGATCGAGGCATCAGCCAGCATGGCATGTGCTGCAATTATGTCGTCATCCGACAATGCTCTGGGCCGGCCTCCAACACGCCCGCGCGCTCGTGCAGCATCG
>JAAEOH010000284.1 GCA_024244645.1 Hyphomicrobiales bacterium | reverse complement strand
TCTTCGCGGGTATTCTGAATGCGCTGGGCCAGTGCTTCGTGATCAATATCGTCCACATGCACGGCCGATTCAGCGAGGATCGTGCAGCCTTCTGGCAGAATGTCGGCGAAACCACCAAAAACGACATAGCGGTTGGAAACAACCTGTGCCTCTGCCTTAGAGTTGAAAAACTGAATGTCCACTCAACGCCATCGTTGTCCTTTGTGACTGGCGAAACCTGTCTGCATTGCGACTTAGTGAGCACGCCCACTCGGGGCTCCGAGCGGTCAGCCGCCGCAGCCGTTCAGTTCCAGTCACCAGGGCAGGGTCAAGCGACAATCTCGGCATCAGGCGCGGTTGCGCATGATGTGTGCGTCGAGCGCCGCCAGGCCCTCGTCAAGTCAGGTGCGGCCAAGACCGATGCGGAACCGGTCTTTCGGCGTCGGATTGAGTTGCGAGGCATAGATCGAACCGGGCAGCAACAGCACGCCGCTTTCTTCGACGAGGCCCTCTATGAACTGTTCAACACCTTCCGGGCCTTTGTAACGCGGAAAGGCCATGCATGACCCGTCCGGTCTTCGCCAGTCGAAGAGATCAGGGTACTTGGCAAAGAACGCCTCCCATTTGGGCAGGTTTTCATCGACGATGGCGCAGTTGCGCGCCAGCAGCCTGTCGCGGTTTTTCAGCGCGATCTTGGCCAGTTTTTCGCTCGGGCCTGAATTGCAGATCGAAAGGTAATGTTTCATGCGTTCCATGCGCGAAAGCAGGTCCGTATCCTGGCAGGCGATCCAGCCGATGCGCAGCCCGGGCAGGCCGTAGGCTTTCGACATGACGTTGAGCGACAGGCCGCGCTCGTAGATGTCGGCAATGAACGGCAGGTGCCGCGTGCCGGTCGGTCCCAGCCCGTTGAAGATCTCGTCATGCAGAATGTAGATGCCGTGTTTGCGGCACAGACCGACAAGCGCTTCATAGCGTTCCAGCAGAAGAATGGCGCCGGTCGGGTTGTGCGGAAAGTTGATGGTGACCAGCCGCGTGTTGGGTCTGATGGACGCGGCCACGCGGTCGATGTCGAGGGACCATCCGTCTTCCGGGTCAAGTGGAACCCCGGTCGCCTGGCAAATGGCCTGCGGCAGGGTCTCGTGCGACTGATAGTTGGGTGTCACGACAATCGCATGGCTGTCCTTGTCGAGGATCACCGTGTTGGCGGCAAAAATCCCTTCGCTTGCGCCGGCGAAGCAGAGGATCTCAGCCGCGCCCCTGTTCTCATGCGTCGAGGCGATGGTCTCGCGCAGATCGGGTGCCCCGAAAGTCTCGGTATAGCCGAGCCACATGCCGTCAAAGTCGTCGCGTTCCTCCGGCGTGGCCATGGCCAGCAGATCGCGCATCGAAATGCTTTCGGCATCCGACGCGGTCAGATGATGGCGGGCCTTGAACTCCCATTTGGAGAAGTGCGTTTCAAGTTTGAAATCCGGTAATGTGGTCATGCTGTTCTCAGAGTTTGCCGCCGTCTTGCGGACCGGGTCGGGATTTAAGAAGCATTACCGCGAACTTTTCGGAATCCGAAGCGCTGATTGTGATCACCCGACTGGGAGTATGATTGGTGCCGTGTGCGATTGGCAGGCTTCGACTTTCTGACATCTCAGGTCGTGAAAAACAAAACCGTCTACAAAGTCATTGCTCCGGCCCCCCAAAAACTCATTATAGTCTGGAGGGGAGTTGGAGATGGGCAACAATACCGGGTTTCAACTGGCGCGCGGCGTGCCGGAAATATACGAAAAGGTTCTGGTGCCGCTGTGGTTCGGGCGATGGGCAAAGGCACTGCTGGAGCTGGTCGAAATTCAGCCAGGAGAGGCGGTGCTTGATGTCGCCTGTGGTACCGGGGTCACGACACGGCTGGCACAGGAAGCCGTGGGTGATGGCGGGCATGTCACAGGCCTCGATATCAACGCACCCATGCTTGCGATCGCACGCGACCTGGCTCAGGGGTCGGCAATCGACTGGATTGAAGGCGATGTTGCCGAGACTGGACTGGATTCCGGCACCGTAGACGCTGTCATATCCCAGCACGGCTATCATTATTTCCCTGACAAAGCGCGGGCCCTCGCTGAGATCCATCGGGTGCTGGCACCCGGAGGCCGAATTGCCTTTTCAATCTGGGATGGACACAGCGCCTATACTTCTGCGCTTTGCGCTGCCGTTGAAAAGCATATTTCGCCCGAGATTGCCGATAAACAGCGCAGCCAGCGGGTGACACCCAATTCAGAAGAACTGGTCCTCGCGCTTGAAAATGGCGGATTTGGCAAGGCCGGCGTTCACAAACAGACGCTGGACATTCGCGTGCCGCTCGCGCCAGTCTTTGTGCCACTGCATCTCGGTTCGATGCCGATTGCGGGAGCGTTTAACGCCCTTTCAGAACCCGAGAAGGATGCGCTGGTCGGCGATGTCGAAGACGCCTTGGCGGAATATGTTCAAGATGACGAGCTCGTATATCCGGATACTGTGAATGTCGCGATGGGTTACAAATAGCGCCATTAACCACCTGTGCAATTAACAATCAGATCACTCGCGGGATTGGATCACTTTGGCGGTTTCGAGCACTCTGTTGGCGATTTGGCGGAAGAAGCCGTTTTCCGGACAGCGTAATGTGGTCTCCATGATGCACCCCGACGATCTGATCGGTGGGTGCGAACTGAAGAAAACCGCTCGATGATGGGGCGGCAAAAGGGAGATCATCATGAAGTTGATAACCGTCGAAGCCAAAATTGTATCGGACAGCATTCGCAAATCCATCGATGTGTTCAACAGCCAGGCATCAACTGTGCGCGGCATGTATGGTTGCGAAAGCTATGCCATCTATGAAGCGCCGAGCGGTGATGATTCCATCCTGATCGTCCAGAAATGGGCATCGATGGATGCTTTCGACACCTATCGTGACAGCGATGTCTTCGCAGCGATGGGGCAGGGCCTGAAACCGATGATGACCGCTCCGCCTGTTACCACGATCGCCGAAATAGACTAAGGATCGTTCGGCGTATCAATAAAGAGCAGCACAATGCAATCCGAACTGCCGGCCTATTGTTTCCATCAGGTGTTTGAGCCACGCCCGGCGTCAAAGATCAGTTTTGACAGAGACTATCTCTTATACGCGATCAAGGGTGCCATCCGGCTTGGTGTCTCGGATCGAGAGTGGACGCTGCCGCCTTCCTATGCGGCCTGGATACCGGCTCAAACGGAGATCGAGGTGGCGGTCACCCATCCGATGACCTGTTGTTCATTGCTCTTCCAACCCGGATTCGTAGACGGTCTGCCAAACCAAACAGTGGTGTTCACCATGACGCCGATGGCAAGGGACATGATCTATTTCAACCGGCGATGGGGGCCGGACAATGATGCCTTCGACACCTTTGCCGAAACCTATTTCAGGTCCATCGCAATGGTTTGCGTGGAATTGGCGTCTTCTCCCAGCGATGTCTGGCAGCCGAAAGGAAGCACGAAAAGTGTCCGGCAGGCTCTGGCCTTCACACAAGAGCACCTGGCAGACAACATATCGTTTTCCGACGTTGCCGCCGCCGCATCAACATCCGAGCGCACACTGTTGCGGCGCTTCGCGGAGGAAGTCGGCCTTACCTGGCAACAGTCCCTGCGCCGCCTTCGCATGATCCGCTCGGTCGAGCTTCTGAGCAATGAGGAAGACGCCATCATTCAGGTCGCATTTCGCGTCGGCTATGCCTCATTGAGTGCATTCGCAAAAGCCTTCCGCGACTTCACCGGGCACACGCCATCCAAGTTTCGGGCCCGACATCGGGCCGGTTGGGGATCCAAAGAGGAAACGCTGCCCGCTACGCCCGACTAAACCGTCGGGACTTCACTGCCCCTGCACCAATTCACAATAGGGGCCTCACATGCGTCGATGGGCAACAGCCCAAACAAACGCGCAGCAATAGGCGCGCGGCTTTCGCGCGCGTTGAATTAGAGCAGCTAAAGGAGAATGACAATGAAAAAGCTCATGATAGCCATCGGAGTTTTGGCCGGATTTGCCGTGGCGGCGCAAGCCGCCGACACCAGGATGAACGCCATGCAACTCGATGCCCTGCTGACCGGCAACACCGTCTATCTGGCGATCCCGGCCGGCACGCCCGCGGGCGGTGAGAAGGGTGGCGTCGCACCGGTGAAGTACGGCAGTGACGGCAGCGTTTCGGCCGCTTTGCCGAACGGATTGAAGCTTGTTGGTAACTACAAGATTACCGGAGACAGCTACTGCGTCGATTGGGATAACGGCCCGAAAGCCAGCTGTACCAGCATTTTGAAAACACCCGCGGGCATGATGATGGTGGACGCCAAAAAGAACGAGCTGCGCGGCCAGGTCGACCGGATCGTTCCGGGCAATCCGGAAAACCTCTGACATCGAGGCGACGGCGGGGCTGATCCTGCCGTCCCTCCGGCGCAATCGCGCGATTGTCATACCAATGCCCCAGATCTGTGCGCCGGTACGGCGACCGGACAGGGCGGCAAAGGAGATTGGCGATGACACCGACACCTTATCTGTTTTTCAACGGCCAGTGTGCCGAGGCGATTGCCGCCTATGCGGACATTTTCGACGGCGAAATCATGGAGCAGATGCCGGCATCCGACCTGCCGCCCGAATATCCGGTGGCCGAGGATCGAAAGAGCTGGATCATGCACTCGCGAATAAGCATCGGAGACGGTTTCCTGATGGCCTCCGATGACATCATGGGAGACGGTACCGTCATGGCAGGTTCGTCGGTGATGGTGAGTTTGCCGACCGCATCCGAGGGCAGCGCCGTGTTCGACCGCCTCGCCGAAGGCGGCGAGGTGCAGATGGCCTGGTCGCCGACCTTCTGGAGTGCCGGCTTCGGCACCCTCACGGATTGTTTCGGCATCAAATGGATGGTCGGCTGCGACGAAGAGCCGAAGGGCTGATCGGAATAATCCAGGCTGCGTGACGCGAGGGCGTGCAAGTGCCTCGCGAAATCACGCTTGCGCCGGATCAGAGGGGTTGAGAGCCTTTTGATAACAACGGGTCTCGGTGTCTTTGTATCCGATGCTGTCGTAAAATGCCTGAACCTTTGAGTTGCCGCCCCTAACGAGAAGATTCAGCTTCCAGATACCGCGCGCTTCGAGCCAGTTTTCTGCGGCAGTCATGATCATTCTCCCCAATCCTTGACCTTGCTCCACCGGATCGATCGCAACGTAGTAGACCCAGCCGCGATGGCCGTCTTCCCCGACCATTGCCGTTCCTTTCACGCGGGCACCGTCGACAAGAACAAGAAGTGTGGATGAGGGGCTTGCCCTGCAAAATCGGATGTCATGAAGCGGATCGTTCCAGGAGCGGGCAACGCCGGCCGCTTCCCATAGAGCGACAATCTGGTCCAGATCGTTGTCTTCAATTTCCCGAATATTGTGGGTGTCCATGATCACATCTCTCATTGTGGAATGCACTCCGATTCATCCTAGGGGATGCGCCCGGCCGTCACCAGATTGACGTATCGTTTCGGCATCGGCAGCCGGGCATATTGCCAGGAAAGACTTACTTGTCCCGATTGTTGTTTATAAATAATCTATCTCCAATTTGGGTTGTTATATCTGAGATTTATATTGAACAATTAATAGTTCGGGGGAGAAAATATTAACGCAGTACTATTGGTTTTCGTGATCCGGGGTTGTAGTTTTACCCTGACTGCAGGAGAGACCGGATGAACGCCAAAGCCACCAGCGGCACCGGCCGGGTGTCAGACAAAACATCGGACAAAAAAACTGGCAATACCGTTGTTCAGAGCTTCAAGCGGGCGAAATCGGCATGGGACGAGGGCAAGTTACTTGAAGCACGGGGAATGTTCGCCCAGTTGATCGACGATCACCCGAACACCAAAGAGGCCGAGGAAGCCTGCGCCCTCCTGGCCGAACCTGACAGCGCCAGCGAACCCGGCACACTTTCAACGTTGCTCTACATTGTTGCCGTATTCGGTTTCTGGGGTTTTGTGATTTACGGCTTCGCGGCCCTGTTCGATGCCTGGGACGCGCGGATATTTTGGAGCCAGAGCTGGCTTTATATCGTGATCGGAGTGGTGCTCTACGGTGTTTTGATCTGGATTGTCGGCTACTTCGAAAAGCAACTGCCCCAGATGAGCGAAAACGCCAAAAACACGATTCTGGTTTTCGGCGCCATTCCCCTGATACTGATTGCGCTGGGCAGCATCACACTTCTCGCTCCGTTTCAGCAGAAATTTGTCATTGAGGCGACATTTATTTCGGTCGTTTGCGCACTGCCGGCTGCCACATATTATCTGTTTCTCCGATCCCGCCGCCTTGGCATCCTCAATGAATTCATCGGCAATCTGAGCCACTTTTCGCTGTATGAGAAAAGGACGATCCACAATCCCGAAGGCCGGCAGGACGGCAAGGACGGTGCAATTCGCATGGAATCGGACCGTGAAAGGCAGATGCGCATAGAAGGATACCTGCAGCGTTTCGAGGCGATGTACGGCCAACTGCATTTTGACGACGGGCGCACCGTGCGCAAATTCACCGCGGCGCTGATCAGCGCCGCACAGCCGGCTAGTTCAGATGCGGGTGTCACCGGAACGGGAGACGGTGGCATATCCATGCCCAGCAGCGCCGTGCGCATCGCCGACATATTTCAGGCCAATCTTGTTATTCCGCTCGGCCTTGTCACAGTCCTGTCGGGCATTGGCTGGATGATGGCGATCCATCCCGTCTGGGATCAGGCGAACGCGGATTTCCGCCTGACCCTGGATCTGACGCCGGTCAATTTTGCTTTTTTCGGAGCTTACTTTTTCGGAATTCAAATGCTCTTCCGGCGCTTTGTCATAAGGGATCTCGGTCCCAACGCTTTCATGGCCTTTGCCGTCCGCATCATCATGGCTGTCATTGCTGTCTGGGTTGCGGCGCTTTGCCTGCAGATCCTCAATGCCATCGGCAGCGGTGCCAACGGATATGCAGCCATCGCTAAAAACCTGTCCACCCACGAGAGTACCTATGAGTGGCCGGCATTTCTGCTGGTGCTTGCCTTTATCATCGGTTTTTTCCCACAGGTCCTGTGGCAGGTTCTCAAATCGGTTTTTTCCATGACGAAGATCGTCTCCATTGTGGTGCCGAACACCGAACAGGATCAGCCGCTCAGCCAGCTCGACGGCCTGACGATCTGGCATGCCGCGCGCCTCGAAGAAGAGGACATTGAAAATGTCGCCAACATGGCCTCGGTCGACATTGTCGATATCATGCTGCGAACGCAGATTCCGGCCGAGAGGCTGGTTTCGTGGATTGACCAGGCGATCCTCTACAGCGTGCTTGGGGCCAAGCAGGGCAATACGTCCGATACTGATGCAACGATCACCAAACTGCGCAAACTCGGCATCCGCAACGCCTCACAGTTCATCACCAACTACAATGCCATTGACGACAAAAACCAGGCGTTGAACGAGGCTTTTGGCGGCGATGCGAACAAGATCAACCCGATACACACCATTGCCCTCTCCATCGGCAAGGAGGCCAATTTTGATCTGGTAAGCGCCTGGCGGGGTGTTTGAGGGTTTGATCCGGATGGGCACTATTTTTTGTTCACAATTGGCAGACTTTTGTCGTTAATGCGCAAATGATGCGGCCCAATCCAAAAACCCCTCTTCGTTTTTCCCGTCCCCGTTGCTATTGGAGCCGGGCGGTCGGGTCGAAGAGGGGATTTCAATGAGCGACGAAACGCAGCGGCTGGGCGCGACGCCGATCGGCATTGCGCTGGTGCTGTTAGGCTCAGCCTCCATGGCCATGGTTCCCACGGCCGCGAAGCTGGCACTGAATGACGGGGCCAGCCTGCTGACCGTCATCACGGTGAGAGGCTTCATCGGCGCTGCGGTCATGGCCGTCATGCTCGTGGGTTTGGGGCAGGGATTTCGCGCTCGGCGTGTTGTGTTGTTGCTGTGCCTGTTTTCCGGCCTTTGCTATACCGCAATGTCATATGGTTTCATCGGCGCGGTCGCTTATATTCCCGTGAGCCTGATGCTCCTCATCTTCTTTCTCCATCCAATCATCGTGGCCGTGGTCCACCACTACCGCGGCGAGACCACGCTCTCATTTTCGAAGGTGATGCTGATATTTGCGGTATTTGTCGGCCTCGGATTTGCGCTTGGCCCTGATCTGTCCTCGCTCGATCCGCTCGGTATTGCACTCGCCCTCCTGGCGGCGGCATCCGTGAGCGGCATGATTTTTCTGAATGCGCGGGCGCAAAAAGAGGCGACGAGCACGCTGATTACATTCTATATGACGATGGTGACCGTCGGGATCTTCGGGCTGGCAACAATCGCAACTGCAGACTGGATGTTTCCGGTGACACCCGTTGGCTGGGCAGGTCTTATGGGTACCGGCCTTGGTCTCGGCTTCGGTCTGCTCTCCTATTTCGCGGCGTTTCGCTTCATTGGCCCCGTTCGGGCATCGGTGATCAGTACCGTTGAACCGCTGATGGGCATTCTCTTTGCAGTGGCTGTGCTCGGCGAAGCGCTCGGACTGTGGCAATGGGTGGGCGTGTTTGTTGTCATCATGGCCCTGGTGTTTTTTGAATTGCCCGAGCGGCGGAAATAGACGGCCGTAAATTCAACGCTTGGAACGATTGATCGATCCCGCCCGCGCAAACCAATTAGCCGGCAAAGAAGATCGGCAGACAATCTGGAGTGGTCGCGTTCCGCGAACGCAATCGGCTGGTTTCGTGCCCAATTTGCCGCTCTCATCACGTCCGGTTTTCAGCCGTATTCTAAAGTGATGATCATGTGCACATAGAGTCCCAACTTTCGACCGATTGCGCGTGTGCGGTATACGCCCATACGTCTTGGTGCGTGCCGGTCAACGGGACGAACCGCTGCGAAGCCAGTAAGTGAGTGGAGTTATGTGTTCATGGGTAAATTAAGAAACTATACGGTCAGCCGCCGGGCCATCCCGTCAAGCGCCCCCCAATATCGAACAACGACTGCACCACGTGCACCGCGCCGTCCGAAACGTTTCATGGGTTTGGCATTTGTAGCCGTCGTCGGCATCGCAGCGGGAAGTGGTTTAGGGGCGGCCCTTTACAATTTCAACAACGATGCGTCGCTGGATATCGTCGGTGAAGAAAATTCGGTTTCGCCCGCTTTCGCCGCGGCCGTCGAAGCTGTATTTGACACGTCTCCTGTGACAAAGAAGACCGTGCCCGCGGACGAGGCGGTCAGTGAACTGCAAATCACGACAGTGACAGCAGCACAGCCGACTGATTCCGTCGAAGCTGTGGATACCGATTCAAAGCAGGGGCTGACCTGGACGCCTGGCGAAAGCAAGAAGACCAGACTGCCGAATGTGGTTGTCGTGTCATCTGTGACGCCGGTGAAGGTCGCCCAGCCACAGCCAACGAGAGTCGCATCTTTGTTGCCCGTCGCTGCAGCTGTTCGGCAGACGACGGATGTTCCACAGACACTGATACCTGCAGGAACTGAGCGTTTTGCAACGACTGAGCCGCGTCGCGTCTTTGCCAAGGATCCCTTGCCGGCAAGAGTGTTGAAAGAACAGATTGAAGCCGACATGCAAAGCTCGCCGGCTTCCACCATTTCCGAGGCGGACGTGGATGTGGCCGAAACGGAAGCCGAAGTAATAGGAATGGAATACAAGCTGGCATCACTGGGCTCGCAGCATTTTGTTGCGCTGCCGGAGCCGGTTGCCACCGTTGAGGAAGCGGTTGCCCTGCAAAACGGCTGGAAAACCACGGCCAACAAATATGTCAATCTGCGCGCCCGGCCCAACAATAACGGCGAAGTGCTCGCCATAGTTCCCGCGCAGGCGGAATTGCTGATGGAAAAGGACTGCAAGCGCTGGTGTTCGGTCATCTATAAAGGCCAGAAGGGTTATATCCACAGAACCTTCATCAGCCAGCCCAAAAGACCGAAAGTGATAGTTGACATTGCCGAGACGGAAGCTGAAGTCATTGCGCTTGAAACCCGCATGGCAGCGCAGGGTTCCGATCAGTTTGTTGCAGCGGCTCAGTCAGTGGCCGCATTTGCGGCGCAGACGGCCGCCGATCATGGATACAAAAAGAGCTACGCCACCAAATACGTCAATTTGCGCGCGGGTCCCAAAAAGGACGCTGAAGTGCTCAACATCATTCCCGCCGATGCGGAATTCATGGCCGAGCCCGATTGCAAACACTGGTGCAGCGTCGTTTATCAGGGCCAGAAGGGCTACATCTACCGCACCTATATGCAGTACGCCCGCAACCAGCCTTAAGAACACACTGATACCCAAAGTCCAGCATTCTGCTCCACCGTCTCGTCGCAACCGGCCAGACGGGGGAACTGTTCTTATGCCCTGTCGTCCGGCAGCAAATGAATGGCCATGAACGTTAGAGCTGGTCACATTTTCTTTGAATCAAGAGGATTCCCTTTTCGGTTGATTTATGATTCAAGAAGGCTGCTGGGATGAGGAGGCCAGCATGTATGACCAAGCCCTATTCCAACGATCTTCGAGAACGCGCAGTTGCGG
>JAAEOH010000283.1 GCA_024244645.1 Hyphomicrobiales bacterium | reverse complement strand
TGTGCCGCCGGACCTGACCTTCAAGAAAACGGCGCTCATCTTCGCTAAGCACCACCGCATCCGCCACACGTCCAACCATCGCATCATCTCCTGAATTCCAATTCAATCAATGATACGAATTACAGTTCCAGGTGACTAGGACGTGGACTCATAAACTCGTAACCACAGTCTGATTGCAGCAAGCTTGATGAAGGCGAGGAAGTTCTCCGCCAGCTTGTTGTACCGGGTAGCGATCCGCCTGCAGTGCTTGATGCGATTAAAGAACCGCTCAACGTGATTACGGTCGCGATATAGATGCGGACTGAAGCAGATTGGGTTCTTGCGATTTCGTTTCGGCGGGATGTTTGCCCACGCTCCACGCTCTCGTACAAGTTCTCTGATTGCATCTGAGTCGTAAGCTTTGTCGGCCAGCAGCATTCCGTTGTAGCGAAGTTCTGTCAGCAGGTCGCCGGCGAGCAGACTGTCATGTTCCTGTCCGGCGCTGAGCGCCAGCCGGATAGGCAGCCCCTTTGCATCGACAACCGCGTGGATCTTCGTTGTCAGTCCGCCGCGTGAGCGGCCTGTGCAGTTGCTCTCGCATTTCCTGGTGCAGCTTGCGTGCTGATGTACCCGTACAATGGACGTGTCGAGCATCTGGACATCGGCGTCACGACTATCCGTCATGGCAGCGAGGATGTTGTCCCAGATGCCTGCCTTGCGCCATCGATTGAAGCGATTGTAACAGGTCGTATACGGCCCATAGCAATCGGGCAGATCGCGCCATGGCGCTCCTGACCGCAACACCCAGAAGATGCCGTTCAACACGCGCCGGTCGTCAACGCGCGGAACGCCGCGAGACTTCGCAGGCAAAACAGGACGGATGATCGACCACTCAAGGTCAGTAAGTTCATAGCGCATGATTCGAAGCTCCTGTGAGCTTGAATCACGATTGTGCCTTGACCGGCAACGTGCTCGTCCGAATGTCCTGGGTGCGGGTGCACTTTCACCGTCAGTTTGACAGACTGGAAAAGGGCGAAACTGACCCACAACGGTCATCTAACAGCCTCACGGAGCCGCTTCCTCTTTGATTACGATACAAGGCGGATCACTCCCGCCGTCCCATCGACCTCTACCCTCTGGCCGTCGCGAAGCTTTTTCATTACCCGGTCGACGCCCACAACGCACGGCTTCCCATACTCGCGCGCGACGATCGCACCGTGTTGCAGAACCCCGCCGACCTCAAGCACGACTGCGGCGGCGTTCGTGAACAACGGTGTCCAACCCGGATCCGTCGTGTAAGCAACCAACACGTCCCCCTCATCGACGTGCTTCTCGTGGGGACTGTGAAGGACCTTGACCGGACCTGTCACCATACCGGGTGACACGGCAACCCCGCTCAATTCGCCGGATCGCTCCTTGCGCTGAGGAGGCCGAAGGATTCGACCTCGCGAATCGATCAGGGATGGAAATTCCGTAACCTGCACCGCGAGTATCTTGAGGAACCGCGTCCGCTCCCGGCAAAGCTCCCGCAGGTCCAGCGAGGGATTCAAGGAAGCCGACTCGAGGTCGCGATAGGTTAGATCGAAAATGTCCTTGGCTGCATCGAGGCGTCCCTCTTCGACTAGCCGTCTTCCCTCGATCAGAGCGCGCTTACGGACCGCATAGTTGAGCAACATATTAAGGTGTTTGGGAGTGTCGCGGGTTCCGGCAAACAGGTCGATGATCCGATAAACCCGGTGCAGCAGCCGCCGCCGCAACCAGCCTGAACGGCTCATCAGCACTTCGTAGGCTCGTCGGCGCTCCTCGGCGCGGCGCCTGCTCGCGGCTTCTGGATCAAAGCCCTCGCCTTGACGGGGCATGAAGGACATCTGCCGAACGGCGATAGCCGGGTCGTCCCCGTAACGCGGGCTTGCCAGATCCATCTCCATCGGTCCCCGACAGCCATAGCTAGCGACGAAGGCGTCCCACGCGCTCAAGAACTCTTGCGACATCTGACGATTTTTAATCCGTTCGGACAAGCGTATCAGATCCTCAAATTCGGACCGGTCCAAAAGGTTAGCCAGACGAAACAAGGCGATTCCCATTTCGACAACAATGTCGCCGGTGAAGCCTCGTTTGAGGTTCTCGGAGAGGACTTCCGTCTCGGCCAACTTCTTGGGCACGATCTGATCGACTGCCTTCAAAGCGACGGTGTAGGCTCTAATTACAGACATCGCGGCACTGTAGTTTCGCGCCACCAGTTTGAGATATGTGCGACGAAACGCGTCCAGCGGTAGACTATAGTCGACGTTCTCGGAGAACTCGCGCTCGTAGGCGTTGACATTGCGCAGGAACGCCCGATGTGAGCGCTGGGGCGACAGGATAGTCCACAACACGTTCCAAAAGGAGCGACGCATACGCCATAAAATCCTGAAAACAAACCTGAGCATCCGCAGTCTGGCCCATGAGGGTCTCATGGCCGCGCGGTAGCGCTTCGCGTCGATATTGGCCACGATTTCCGCTGTCAGCTCGTCAAGGGCGGAGTATTTCTTTGCCAGCGTCTTGGGACTTGCCACCCACAGCATGTTGGAGACATTCACGTACATGCGGCCGCCCTCGTAAAGCCACAGCCCCTTTTCGGGGTCGATGTTGCGAGTAATCGGGCGTCCAACCAAGGACTCGATGAACCTCGCGAAGGAGTATTCCATCCAGTCAAGGCCCATCGGCGAAATGGGCTTGTTGGTGGTCAACCCCGCTGCTAGCGAAGCATCCATATACAGCCGGCGGTGACTTCCGGGCTCGGTCACTAATTTGTGCGGGAGCGGCACATAGGCAGTGATGGGCCTTGCCTGCAGCACGTAGAGCTGACCGCTGGCGTAAGCCCACTCGATATCCATTGGTTTGTCGTACAGCGCTTCGATGCGACACATTACGTCGCTCAGTTCGACAAGCTGGGCGTCACTGAGAGTGCGTTCTGTTGAGCGATAACCTTCCCGCTCAACGGTTTCGCCATCGGGATCCAGCCAAATCGAGACCTGCTTGGTGCCGAGCGTCGTTTCGATGACCCGGTTGGTGATCTTGTCGACGACGAAGTGATCGGGTGACACGCACCCGGCAACGACGGACTCGCCTTGGCCCCAGTTCGCATCGATGACCGCTTCGTCGTAGTCGTTCGTGAGCGGGTTGAGCGAGAATCCCACACCAGCCACCTCGCTCTCGATCTGCCGCTGCACGACCACAGCTAGGCTGACCGCCTTGGCGTCAATGTTCAGGCGTGCCCGGTAGGCTATCGCCCGCGCCGTCCATAAGCTGGCCCAGCATTTCTTGACGGCTTCCAGCACGGCCTCAACACCTTTGATGTTGAGGTAAGTTTCCTGCTGGCCGGCAAAGCTCGCTTCGGGCAGATCTTCAGCCGTGGCCGAGGAACGAGTAGCAACCGGTCCGCCACTGAACTTGGTTGACTCTTCATACGCAGTGCGGATCGCAACGGCTAGTTCATGGGGGATCGCGCCCGCCATAAACAGGTCGCGGATGTGGGTCGAGGCTGCTTCGCTATCAGGCCGACCGTCGCTCTGTGGTCTGGTGGCCAGCGTAACGATTCGCTCCTGCAGATCATTGGCCTCGACGAATTGGCGGTAGCCGGCAGTTGTGACGATAAAGCCCGGCGGCACCGGCAGCCCTATGCGGCAAAGTTCCCCCAAATTGGCCCCCTTGCCGCCAACTGTGGCAATATCGTCTCTGGAAATGTCGTCAAACGATCTGACAAGCATTGGTTTTTCGTTCCGCTTACGACAAAGCGGCGGCCCGGCGCCTTTGAGCGCATTCTGAGAGGTTCAGAACCTTCGTCTTGGGACCCCCTTACGACAATCTCAATGCCTATGGTCAGGCGCATCACGTAAAAAAAGGCTCAGCGGCGAAGAGGACGCCGGATGTATATGGGGGAGCCTTCTGCAATGGCTTTTGCTTTAGGACGCCCGCTGCCCGCGGACGCGCCGCGGATAATCGTGTGGATTCTATATCAGAAGGACAAGGTTGCCGTTTTGACCTGCGTCAAGCTGGATCCTCGGCTCGAAGCATGACAAGACTATGGTCGGTTGTGGCACATAATCCCCGTGCCTCTGGCCGGACGAAAATGTCTTAAGTTGGGTGCTAACCGGACATGCTTCCGAGCGGCGTCAACGGGTCGCGTTTATGAGTACACGGCCTAGTATTAGCCGTAATATTCCAGCCACATGTATCCACTATTACGTAATATTTTCCGATGCTTGAATGCCAACATGAACAATATGGTTCAACGTGCTGACTTTCCCGCTCAACCTGTTTTGCCGGAGCCTATCTCCGGTAGACTTCCGAATGCAGTTCCGCGTCCTCTAGAATTGCGCCAGTGGTGTCCACAATGTGCTGGCTCAGGGCTTCTGCCACCGGGGACATTGTGTTTGTCGACCGGTGTAGAAGGTCGATGTGGCGTAATACCCTTGGATCGCCAATCGGCCTGAACACGACTTCAGCCGGATCGAGCTGAACCACCATCTGCGGCAGCACCGTCACACCCATTCCAACCTTCACCAGGGCCAGAAGCGATACGACGTTGTGCACGTGCAGATTTGCCCGCCCGTAGATTGATTGAAATTCCGGCGCCTGGATCATGCCGCACAGCTCATTTGCAAGGAACATCTCGCCCTCCAGCGCCTCCCAGCCGACCGGGCTCCGTCCCGCCGCCAGAGGATGCTGCTTGAAGCACACCAATCCAAAGGCGTCCGCGAACAGCGGGATACGCCGGGAATCCTGCTCACTGCTTGCAACGGTCGCAATGCCTATATCGACCCGATCGCGCATCAGAGCACGCAGGACACTGTTCGAATCCATGTCACGCAGCATTGAAATCCATCGTCCCGTTGGCTTTTCCAGCCGCCTGAACCATATCGGCAAAATAAGCTTGCTGGGTTTCAACATCCTGACGGGTTCCACCCCGGTTCAAATGCCCGCCGATGAAGTGTTCAAAATCGTAGCCCAAAATCAGGTTGTGGGCTTCAAGAAAGCCATCCACCGATTCCGCAAGCGCGAGATCCGGAAAGGGCGTCCAGCCGGGGAACACAATATCGACCAGCATCAGGACCTTTTGTTCGGGCGCATAGATATACAAATTGCCTGGAGCGTGGTTGACGCCATGGTAGTCCAATTGCAGCTTCTGGCACCCAACTTCCAGTGTCATTCCATCGGTAAATGTCTTGTTTGGAACCGGTCGGTCGGGGTCGTTCTTGCCAGCCAGATGGGCAGCGGTGTCTTCGTGTGCGATAATGACAGCATCATCCGGAAAAAGGGCTGCGGCGCCAATGTGATCTTTGTGCGAATGACTGTAGATGACATGCGTTATCGGCTCATTCGTGACGCTGGAGATCGCGGCCAGGATGTTCTTTCCGGTATTGGGTGGCGCGTCGACGACAATGACACCTCCGCCGGTGGTCACAAACATCATCTGATAGACGCCATCGTTCAGGTGGTAGAGACCCCTGCCCAGTTCTTCAACGACATATCCTTTTTCACGATCAATGGCCGGACCTGCTGCAACGGGTGGCATCTTGGCAAACATTTCGTCATGGGCATCCTGAGCCAGTGCGCCACTTGTTGAGAGAATGATGCCAATTGCTGATGCGATGGTGGCCATTTTCAATTGTGCCATTATCTTTCTCCTTTTCATTGACTGATCAATCTAAGTTGAAGCAAAAAAATCAGGCGCGATTGAGCAACCTGATTGTCGCGTCGACTATGCCATGCGTAACATCCGGGTCGTTTTCGGTGCGCCCCACCAGGGACAGACCCTGGATAATAGCTACGCACATGCGCGCCATATCGCGGCTGTCGTCTTCCAGGCCGATCTCATCACGTTGCTTGGCCCGTTCAAATGCCTGGAAAAACGCGTCTTGCATGATTCCCAGATGCGTTCGCACAATTTCGGCAATCTGGGTATCGGTATCGCCAAATTCGGCCATACAGCCGCCCAGCATGCAACCACAGCTCCCCGGTTCAGCGTTCATGTCCGCGTAATCGCGCATCAGTCCTGCAACCTGGTCCAGCGCGGGACCGTCACGGTTCAAAGCATTGACAGTTCGTGCGGATGCCATTCGCGCATATTTTTCAAGCGCCTTTATGTAAAGAGTGCGCTTGCAGCCAAATGTGTCGTAGAGGCTTTTGCGACCGATGCCCAATTCGGCTTGTATTTCGCTCATACCCGTCGCGGCATACCCATTAGCCCAAAACAGGTTCATCACCTTTTCCAGCGCTTCATCCGGGTCAAATTGCTTGTCGGGTCCTCGTGTCATTCGTATCGGTTACTATACTTAGACCATTCGGTCAATGTATATGTGCGGTTCTCAGCGTGGTGTAAAGTGGTGTTGCAAAGCGCAAAACCCACCCGTTCGATGAGCATGGATGCGTCCATCCGGAACGCCATGAGGCAATTCGGGGAATTCGCCGCCCCCCTATGCAGCCCGACATGCCGGGCTGCACAACGGCGTTTACTGGTGAGACAGGGCTGATAATGTGACCCCGCGGCAGCCAACAACAGGCCTTTCATCAATCAGCGACAGGACAACAATCATGCATATAGGCCTCATTGGCGGCATCGGACCGGCGGCGACCGAATTTTACTATCGCGAGCTGGTGCAGGCCTATGCGGCAGCGGACCGGACGCTCGACCTGACCATTGTCAATGCAAGTACGCCGGATTTGGTGCGAAACCTGACGAATGACACGCCGGACGAGCAGGCGGAGATCTTTCTGAGGTTTGTAAAGCGGCTGGAGGCGGCCGGCGCCGATGTCGCAGTTGTGACGTCGCTGGGCGGGCATTTTTGCATCCGCCAGTTGGAGGCAATCTCGCCGCTGCCGCTTATCAATGCCATTCCGGCGCTGGACGCCTATTTCGCCAATGAGGGCATCGAATCCATCGGACTGATCGGCACGCGGAACGTCATGCAGAGCCGGCTTTATGGCGGGGTCACCTCGGTGGAGATCATCGTGCCCGAGGGCGACGAGCTGCAGGCGACGCATGACAATTATGTAGCCATGGCAGCCATGGGAGCCGCGACTGACGCGCAAAGGGAATTCTTCGTCTCACTAGGGGAAAGGATGTGCCGGCGGCAGGGCGCCGATGCAATTGCACTGGGTGGAACGGACCTTTATGTGGTGTTTGACGGCACCGATTGTGGATATCGGGTGATCGATTGCGCCAAGGTGCACATTGACGCCATCGTCGCGCGCGCATTTGGCGGGTGACCGCGCTCTCACCACCCTGCCGGTTTCGATTGCGCGATACTAGGGCGCATAATTGCCCGATCGAAAAGCGGCAGATCCGTGTTTAACTGGCGGCTCTTGCGAGAATGCGGGCAATGAACAGCGACACCGTTGCAAAAAAGCCGATGCTGCGCCGGTTGGCGGATGCGATCCTGGCGGATCTGTTTCGCCAGTTCCGCTGGTCCTATCTGCCGCCGCTGATGGTTTATTTCGCCGCCGGCATTTCGGGTCTGACCGGCATTGTCGGCACCTTTTTCGTCAAGGAATATCTGGGCCTGTCGGCGGCTTTTCTCGCCGGTCTTGCCTTTTGGGCGGGCATTCCCTGGGCGTTGAAAATGCCGCTCGGCCATCTGGTCGACCTTATCTGGCGCTGGAAGGCGCTGCTGATCTATGTCGGCGCCGGCCTCGTCACGATGAGCCTGATGATCATGTTCGCGCTGATCACCCGCACGGACCAGATGGCCGCCATCATGCCGATTTCAGCTTGGTATGTACTGAGCGTCATCCTCGCGCCGAGCGGTTATGTTGTGCAGGATTCGGTCGCCGACGCGATGTCGGTCGAAGCCGTGCCGCGCCATGCGCCTGGCGGACGCGAACTCGGCGAAACCGAAGTCAAGGCCTTGCACACGACCATGCAGACACTTGGCCGCATCGCGCTGATCAGCGGGCTGGTGGCCGTCGCCCTGCTCAACATTGTCATGTTCGACGGTGTCGAAGAGATGACCCGGGTGCAAAAGAGCGGCATCTACGCGCGCATCTACATCATGGCGCTGGTCATTCCAGTGATTTCCATATCGGGCGTGCTTCTGGCCAGCATTCTGAAAAGCCGGCGGCGGGCCGCGCTGCGCCAGCGCGACCTCGACACCGAAGCCATCGACGCCATGATCGACCGGCCGGCCGAGCCGGTGGAGCCCAACTACTGGTATTTCATCGGCGGCGGGGCGTTCGTTGTCCTGACGCTGCTTGTCGGACTGTCCGGCATTTCCTTTTCGCAGGAGATCGTCTTTGTCGGTTCCATGGCCATCGTGCTTGCGCTGATGCGTCAACTCCTCGCCGTTCTGGAACCGGCCAAGGCGCGGGCGTTGATCGGCACGGCGATCATCATTTTTGTCTTTCGGGCGGTTCCCCTGCCCGGCGCCGGGGCCACCTGGTTCGAAATCGACGTTCTGGGCTTCGACCAGCAGTTTCTCTCGGTCCTGTCGCTGATCACCTCGATCCTGACGCTAGCCGGTATGATTGTGCTGCGACCACTCATCGCCTCGAAGACAATCACCGACATCGTGATCCTGCTGACGATCGCTGCCGGTATCCTTTCGTTGCCGAATCTCGGTCTTTATTACGGTCTGCATCACTGGACGGGACCGCTGACCGGCGGTGTAGTCGACGCCCGCTTCATCGCGGTGATGGACACGGCGGTCGAATCGCCGCTTGGCCAGATCGCCATGATCCCGATGCTGGCCTGGATCGCCAAGAACGCGCCCTACGAGCTGAAAGCCACGTTCTTTGCCGTCATGGCGTCCTTTACTAATCTGGCGCTGTCGGCAAGCAGTCTGCTGACCAAATATCTCAATCAGATATTCGTCATCACCCGCGAGGTGCGGGACCGGCAGACCGGAGAGGTCGTCACCGCCGCCGAGTACAGTTCTCTCGGCTGGCTTTTGATCATCGTGGCGGCAACGTCGGTCCTGGCGCCGCTGATCACCATCGCCATCGTGCAGGCAACCATGTTCCACACCGATGAATAGACGCATTTGACCTCGCGCAAGCACAAATCCGCCGGGCGCAGCAATACTGAAAACGGTACCTGTAACAGTGAGGCGCAGATATGGAACAACCAGTCGTTTCATCCGGTGACCAACATCCGCCACAGGGCGGGCTGAAACGCACGCTGACCCTGCCGTTCGTTATCTTTTATGGTCTTGGCGTCACGGTCGGCGCCGGTATTTACGTGCTCATCGGTGAAGTAATCGCAAGAGCAGGAGAATTTGCGCCGGTCTCGTTCCTGATCGCCGGTCTGGTGATGCTGTTTCCGGCGGCCTGCTATGCGGAGCTCACCGGCCGCCTGCCCTATGCCGCCGCCGAAGCCCATTTCGCCGAAGCAGGATTCGGTTCCAGGCATCTTTTTCTCATCGTCGGGCTTGCCGTCGCCAGCGTCGGCATCATTTCCTCGGCTGCAATTGCCCATGGGGCCGTCGGCTATCTTTTGCAGATCGTCGACCTGTCGCCGACGGTGCTGCTCATTATTGTTGTGCTTGCCACGGGGTTGGTTTCGGGTTTTGGCGTGCGTGAATCGATCGGCCTTGCCGGTCTCTTGACCCTGATCGAGGTCAGCGGCCTTCTCGCCATCATCATCGGCTCGGCAGTTTCAGGGGCGGATCTTGCCGGTCAGGCTGTCAAAGCCGTGCCGCCTTCATTTTCGTCGGTCATCTGGTTCGGCGTCATCAGTTCCAGCCTGCTCGCTTTCTTCGCCTTCATCGGTTTTGAGGACATCCCCTCGATTGCCGAGGAAACGGTCAATCCGCAAAAGACGCTGTCGCGCGGCGTATTCATTACGCTGGCGCTCAGCCTGTCGATCTATGTCGCCGTGGCGATTGCAGCACTCGCCTCGGTTCCGGTCGAGCAGATTACATCCACGAACGCGCCGCTGGCGCTGGTCTTTGCCGAAACCACCGGGCTGTCGCCGCTTTCGATCACTCTGATTGCCATCGTCGCAACCGTTAACGGCATTATCGTGCAGATCCTGATGGCCGCGTGTGCTTTTACGGCCTTGCGAGCCGCGGTTCGCTGCCGGCCACCCTCGCAAAAGTCAGCGGACGGACCCGGGCTCCGATCAACGCGACGGTTTTGGCAACGGCGATTGTCCTGTTGCTGGCCCTCACCTTTCCCATCACCCGGCTGGCGGAATGGACGTCGGTCGTCACGCTGTGCATCTTCATGACCGTCTGCGCGGCCCTGGCCCGCATCAAGGTCAAAGGAGAACCGGCACCGGAGGGCACGTTCATCGTCCCGGTCTGGGTGCCCTATTGCGGCATCATCGCCTGCGCTGCATTGCTGATTTCCGGTACACTCATGGGCTAAGACACCGGCATTTTCAGCCCCATTTCGGCCCGTCTTTTCGATAGGTTATCGGCATGGGATCACCCGCAACCGTGACCGTGGGGCCGCCCAACCCGTTCCAATATGTAAGGTGCCAGATTGAAGCGCGTGCTGATGCTGCGGCTATGCATTCAGCCGCCCGGAATGCTTCCAGTCGTTCAGAGTGACGCCGAAACTCGCTTTCTTCGCCCCTTTAAGTGCGCAGACCCTTTGCACAGCAAAATATCCCCTGCCCCAACGACTGTGTTCACGCAAGTATATCTAACGCATGATCAATCTTGCTTGGCAAGTTTTCGGGGTCGACAGTATTGGGTTCGTATGTCGGGCACGGGAACTCATAACGCTTCCCGACTTGACCGGCGGTCAGGCTCCCCGGTTTCAGGAAAGCTCAACTGGCGCGTCCGTAAAAGCCGATCCGCTCTTCGTCGGAAAACGGACACCGGAATTTTCGTAAAACGAAAAGACGGCGATGATGCGTGCCTTTGCACCGCGGACCGGACTGACCCTGTGCGGCGTGTTTTTGCCGCGAAAGACATTCAGTGTGCCGGGGGTGAGTGTAAGGCTTCGCAGTTCGGGGTCTTCACCGCGCAGCAGGCGCGTAACACCTTCATAGTTGGGATCGTCCGCCGTGCGCAGGTCGGTGCGATAGAGGAAATCGCCGCCTTGTTCCGGCGCCTGGAGCAGCATTGTCGTGGTGAATTCAGACCGGTCGAAATGCCAGTTCAGAAGCTGGTCCTCGCGATAGGACATGACATTCAACCCGGCCAGTTCGTCATCCATCGGGTAGAGCGCGGGCTTGTCCATCACCGCCGCCAGAAAAGTCGCGAAATGCGGCCAGCGATAAAGGCTTTGCATGGGGCTGGCCGAAACCTGATCGCCGCACAATGTCTGGTTTGCGGTGTGAAAACGGGTCAGCGCCGGATGATCCTCGGCAAGACCCGGAATGGATTTTGCAAAGTAGATATTGTGCTCGCGTTGGTGATTGAAACTTTCGGCGGCAAATTTTGGAGCCAGTTCCGCAGCGGCGGAAGCTGCCACATCCGGATTCATCAGCCCCTCGAGATTGAACATGCCGTTACGCGCCAGATCGGCTCGGCATTGCTCAACCAATGCCCGCCCTTTTGTACTCTCAGGCTGGTCCAGCGGATAACGGTCAAGATCGAAACCGTCGCGCATCTGAAATCTCCTGTGCTTCGGCAAACAATCCATCACTGGATATGGCCATGGCAACGGGTCTGGATTTTGCGGAGCATAAGAAAATCTTACGGTAAGCATGGTCGATCATCTGCCACTCAATGCCCTGCGCGCGTTCAAAGTTGCTGCGCGAACGGGCAGTTTCGTCAGTGCAGGACTAGAACTCGGAGTGAGCGCCGCCGCTGTCAGCCAACAGGTCAAGGCGCTTGAAAGCCGGATCAAAAAGACGCTGTTTCTGCGGCAGGGCAACCGGATCACGCTGACGCAAGCGGGGCGGGACAGGCGCTCATCGCCATGGCGAAGCGCTATCCGCGCGCACGTTTTACCGGTTATGATCTGTGCAGCGATGCCATCGACACCGCGCAAAAATCAGCGGCCGCCGAGAAGCTCGATAACATCATATTTGAAAAACGCGATCTGACCGGCTTCGACGAACCCGATAGCTTCGACTTCATAACCTCGTTTGATGCCGTGCATGATCAAAAGGATCCGCAAGGGTTGCTCACGGGTATTCACGATGCCCTGCGGGAAGACGGCATTTATCTCATGCAGGATAACGGCGGTTCGGCGCATCTGGAAAACAACCTCGATTTTCCATTTGCCGCGTTTCTCTACACAGCTTCCTGTATGCACTGCACGCCGGTCTCGCTTGGTCAGGGCGGCGCCGGGCTTGGCACAATGTGGGGCTGGGAAACAGCCGAAAACATGCTGCGGACTGCCGGGTTCGCCGAACTGAACCGGCACGTGTTGCCACATGACCCCATGAATGTTTGGTTCGTTGCGCGGCGATAATTCAGCGGAAGTTACCGTTGGGTGGCGACCTGATGTGCAGACCAGCCCGGCCGATGGCGGTCAAGCTCTTCCATCAGGTCGACCAGCATGGTTTTCGCGTCATATTTGAGATTGGTACAGAGACAGTTACCGCGGACAGTTGGACGGGCGAGGAGCAGTCTGAATTATTCCGACGAATGCGCGATATAGTGTTGAAATTCAGCAAGGAAAATGTCCAGTTTTTATGAATTCTCGTCTTTGGCGAGTATTGTGCCATTGGCCGCCTTGCGACAATCTGCCGTTTGCTTCACCCAATCCAGCAGATATAGTTGGCGTGGAGTATCACTCAAGTCGGCAGGCAGTGAGGCTAATCGGTGTGTGCCTTTCACGATGATCAATCGTGCTTGGAGGATCCGACACATGCAACCAACTTCTCAACCCCGCAAAAACCGACGGCGCAGCAACACCTCTCCTGGAGGTTCGCCCATGCCGTTGCCGAACGCATACACGCTTGCGGATCTGACCGTAGAGCGGCCGCGGTTTGATTTTATCGGCGATGACGATATTGCCATTATCCGTCAGCGCGCCATCGAACTGGTCGCCGATCACGGCATCATCGTCGTCCATCCCGCAGCCTTCGATGCGCTCAAGGCAAAGGGATGCCGGGACGGCCGCGACGCCAACCGTCTGCTGCTGCCGCGAGAGCTCATTGATGAGGCCCTGGCGGAAACGCCGAAGTCAGTGCAGCTTTGCGGTAAATCGCCAGCGCGGGACATATCTCTTCCCCGGGCAGACGGCGGGTTCATTATGCGCACCGGCACCGGAGCGCATGGATTTGTCGATCCCGAGACAACAAAATACCGCAACATGAACCTTGACGACGTCGCAACGATTGCCGGCGTGGCCAATCATCTCGATGAAATCGGTTTTATCGCCCATCCCTTTGTCCACGGCGTGCCGGAACTGACCTCGGATATCCATTCCCTGGCGGCGATGATTGCCCGCACCGACAAGCACGTCTGGATCCAGCCCTATAACAAGGAAAACATCGAATACCTGTTTCGATTGGCAGCCATTGCGGCCGGCGGCGAAGCTGAATTGAAGGCCCGGCCGCTGGCAAGCTGCATCACCTGTTCGTTCTCGCCGCTCGAGTTCAAAGTGATGGATGTGGAGGTGATTATCCAGGCAGGAAAGCTGGGCATTCCACTGCACGCCTGTTCGCTGCCCTCTGCCGGTGGAACAGCACCGCTCACGGTGCCGGGGTTGGTGTTGATGGCTGCAGCTGAAATCATATCAATGGTGACCATAGCTCATGTGCTGGCGCCCGGCACGCCGGTGATTGCCACGCCCTTGATGTTTACCCTCGACATGCGGACCGGCAGCGCACTGCAGTCATGCGTCGAATCGCAACAGGCCGCAACCATGGCCATCCAGGTGATGAAACGCGGTTTTGGCCTGATCGCGCACACCTACGGCGCCGGGTCGGATACGCCGGATGTAGATTTGCAGTCGATGGCCGAGCGGGCGCTGCTTGGCCAGGAAATGGTGCTTGCGGGTGCTGATATTCTGGGCGGTGTCGGCCAGCTTGAGTGCGCCACGGTTTTCAGCCCGATACAGGCTGTTCTCGACAATGAACTGGGGCAGATGCTGCGGCGCTACAGCCAGGTGCCGAAGATTGACGATGAAAACTTCAATTGGCGCGAGACACCAATGATCCGGGCGGGCGGTCATTTTCTTGATTCCCCGCACACGCTCAAATATTGCCGCTCGCAATTCACACCATCGGCATTTCTGCGCCAAAACCGCGATGATTATGAAGCCAGCGGCAGACGAACCGCTTTTGAACAGGCGCGCGATATCTGCGTGGATTTGCTCGCGAGACCGGCACCATCAGGCCTGCCGGATGATACCGCGATTGCGGAGATGTCCGATGTGGTGGCAATGGCCGACAAGTACATTTTGGAAGCTGCGGCGCACAACACGGGTCAAAATGTAGTGTAAGTACGGCAGTGTCATCAGACTGTGGCGCCATCAAATGCGCCAAAGTAACAAGACGTGCTCTAGATGTGAGTTCTCACCAGGTTGTTCACTCGTTCCCATTCTGAAAGGCTGAAGTAGCAATACCATCAGTCATCAGGAGAGGGACCGAATGAACAACCTGGTGAGAACTCACAATTAGAGCGGCCCAGAATGACCGGCGACTTGGCAGCAAGCGAGCCGTTTGCCGCCGGGCTGCCCGTCAGAATGTCGAGCATTTTTTCGGCACCGAGGCCGGTTTTCTTGCCGACCTGCATTGCCTCCTTCAGACATTGCCAGTAGCCGGCGAGCATCATGTTGTTGACAATCTTGGCCGCCGTGCCGGCGCCGAGATCGCCAACATGGTAGATGCGGTTGGAAAGGGCCTGCGCCACCGGCATGAAGCGCGCGACATCACTGTCCCTGCCGCACACATATAGGCCGGCCTTGCCGCTGGTGACCATTGTCGGCCAGCCTGAAATCGGCGCATCCAAAACCGCGCCGCCAGCCGCCTCGATCGCTGCGGCCTGCCCCCTCAACGTTTCGGGACTGACGGTGCTGGTATCGACAATCAGCGTGCCGGACGGTCCTGCAGCGCAGATATGGCTCAGGACGGCGATGACAGCAGCGTCATCCGGCAGGGAAAGCAGGACAATGTCAGCGTTTTCCAACAGTGAAGCGACGTTCGGTGCGACCTTAATACCGAGCGCTTCGGCCTCGTCATCGGAAACGCCGCGCCTCGTCCAGCCGGAAACGGCAAATCCTGCCGCCGCCAGCCGCGCAGCAATGGCGCCTCCCATTTTTCCCAGTCCAACAATGCCGATCCGTGAACCGGTTGCTGATGCATGTTCATCGATCATGAAACATTACTAGGACATAGCAAACGCCAGCGAAATCAAATTCGAAATACGTTTCACGTGTTGAAATCGCAAAGCGATTTTCTTGAGTGTTTTCAAACGGTCACTGGCACTGTCGACACATCCGAGCAACCTCAACGGGGTACGAGTTCGTTCCAGAATATGATGGGCTCGGGGGCTGTGGTCCGAAGATAGCGCATGATGTCCGGTGCTCCCACTCTCTGTAGCAACTTGTGCCACTGCACTATCGTTTGGGCAAAGTGCGCCGGCCCGGCGACGTGCGATCAGCCGTCCTTTTTACCACGCTTGCGTGCAGACCTCAGCATCGGGCCGATGCGGAAATTGGTTCCGGCAACGATACGGCTGCGATTGCGAAGCACCGGTGTGTTCTCCGACACATTGGTGCGGCTTTCGCGAATGACGATGTAAAGGCCGCTGACAATGATGATCACCGCGCCGACGAGCGTGCGCTGCTCCGGTGCCTCATTGAAAAACACAAGACCAAACAGCGTTGCCCACAGGATCTGCGAATATTGCATGGGTGCGACGATCGCAGCTTCGGCGGCCTTGTAGGCGCCGATCATGCAATTCAGCGCGATAAAGCCGAGCAACGACAGCACTGCAACCGCCGCCAGATCGGTCAACGGCATGGGCTTGTACTCGAACGGCATAAGCGCGCCCATCACCAGGAAACTGCCCAGCATTGGATAGAGCAGCAAAACAAGATCGCGCTCCTCCCTTCCGATCCGGCGCACGATGATCGATGACAATGCCGAGCCAAACGCCCCCACAAAGGCAGCAAGGTGCCCGAATTCCAATGGGGCAGATCCCGGACGCACGACAATCAGAACGCCGACCAGCCCGACCACCACGGCGCCACCTCGGTGGATGCCAACCCGCTCCCCGAGAATGGGAATCGACAGCAGTGTGATGATCAGCGGCACGGAAAAAAGTATCGAATAGGTCTGCGTCAGCGGCAGAACCGAAAAGGCGTAGAAGATGCAGGTCGACGACACCAGGATCGACACTGTTCTGAGCGCCGTCCACCACGGGTGGTGCGGACGCATGGTATCGGCGCTCATATCGCGGACCAGCATGAACGAGACCAGCGGAAAGCCGAACATCACGCTGAAAAACAATATCTGATAGGGGCTATAGGTCGCTCCGAGATATTTAACGATCACATCATGGGTGGCAAATACCCCGAAGCCAAGCAGCCCCACAAGCGCGCCTTTGGTGTTGGAGCCCATTTGTAGACATCCTGTAGCAGTTGATGCCTTTCTTAAGCCACAGAGTGCTGCCGTCTGACAAGGGCGCAAACCCTGCAAATTTTGAAGGGCAGCGGCTTCGCTTTTTCATAGCTGCCAGTGGCTTAACCCAGTGAGGCGGGTGCCAAAATAAAGAGTCGCCCCTGAGGACGCCTCATAGGTGGCCACCGAATACGCTGGCCTTGGGAGTTAGCGAATCTTATTTGCCCCAGATCTTGCCGTACTGATCACGGTAGCCGTTGCCGGGGTCGAAGATGTTCTTGTCGCCGCCGTCGGCGGAGATGTTTTCCACGGTCACCACATGAAGCGGTGACGTGTAGCCGGACCACTCCTGGCCCTGGATGGCGCGGTTCAATTCATCAACCAGCTGCCAGCCCTGCAGGTTGAGCGGCTCGGCAACCGTCACGGACTGATACTGCCCGCCGCGGATACGCTGATAGGCGCTCTCGGAGCCATCGCCAGCAGCAACTGCCTTTGGCCTGGCATCGCCTTTCACGCCGGCAGCGGCAAGAGCCGGGCCCATGAAGTCGAAATAAATGTCGTTGATGGCGAGGCTGTGCGTCCAGGCGTCACCGTGACGCTGCAGCAGCGCCGTCGTCAGGGTCGGCATGCGGTTGGACGTGTCGGCAATCGGTGTGTCGACATATTCCAGCACCGTGCCGCCGAGAGCCTCGATGGTCTCCTTGATACGGTCGGCCTTGGCGATGGCGATGGCGTAGGTGGAATCGGTAAAGATCACCACTTTCGGCTCACCTCCGGCATCGGCAAAGGCCCACTGCGCAGCAGCTGCAGACACTTCCATCGCGTCGGTGGAGACATTGGCGAAAATGCCGGTGTCGGGGTCCGGACCGATGACCGGCGCTCCTCAGCCAGCTGAACTGGCTCAGTTTCGAGCTGGACAATGCAGATACCAGTCTGCGCCGCATGGAGCAGCATTTTTCCAACAATCTGCTGGCGAGCTTTCTCATTGCCGTGGTGCCGGCACTCTCGCAATCAAACGACGCCTTGCCAACGTTTTCGGTCGTTCGGCGGGTCGAAGCCTATATGGACGCAAACCTTCACGAGCCGATCACCGTTGCCGACCTGGCCCGAGTGGCCGGCGTGCCGGTGCGCTCGCTCTACGATCTGTTTTACCGTTTCAAGAAGGTAACCCCGGCGGATCTGCTGCGCAAAAAGCGCCTCAAAGCCGCAAAAATCGCTTTTGACAATGCCGATCCGGGCGAAGTGACCGTCACGGACGTCGCAATGTCCTGCGGCTTTGTGCATATGGGCCGCTTCGCGCGATATTACCGATCCGAGTTCAGTGAAACGCCGTCGGCGACGATTGCCAAACGCAAACGGCTGGTGGCGATCGGCTATTCGCATAGAAGGCCCGACCGGTTCAACTGATACAAGAGGCAACCGATCCGCTTCACGCCGGCGGCGGACGATCCTCCTGCAGGACGCTGCGCAGGGCATCGACTTTTGCCGATTTGACGTTTTCGGCCAAATCATCAGGGTGCGCAGCTTGTTCTGTCCGTTCGGCAGCCTTGTCACGCGCAGGCGTTTGCTTTCTGGGAATGTCGAAATGACGCTGTGCGGGACAAGCGCCGCTCCCATGCCCATCATCACACAGCCCAGCATCGCATGATAGGAGCCGAGCTCTATGGTGCGCTCGGGCAAATCCTTGCGCTCAGCGTACCATTCTTCCAACCGCCGACGGTGCGGGCAGCCATGCTCAAACACGATCACCGTCCGCGGCACATCCGTGCTGTCATCGATGAGCGGATGGTCGTGCGAGGTCACGATGACCGGCTCTTCCTCGAACGCGACGATCCAGTCGAACTTGGCCTCGGCTATGGGTTCGGCAACAAGAGCGGCATCGATCTCACCCGCCAGCAATGCGTTGGCCAGTTGGGTCGGGTTTCCCGTTCGCATTTCCAGAACAACATCGGGATATTATTGCGCAAACACTGAAAGCGGTCCGGGCAAGCGAACGGCGGCTGTACTTTCCCTGGAACCCAATCGGAACAGGCCTCGGGGCGTTTTTTCCTGCAGTGCAGCCTCGGCTTCATCGGCGAGCGCAAGCAGGCGGTCCGCGTAGTCAAGCAGCGTTCGGCCAGCTGGCGTCAGGATAAGCCGTTTGCCCTGACGATCGAATAGCTTTGTCTGCAGTCGGTCTTCAAGCTGCCGTACGCGGGTGGTGACGTTGGACTGCACGCGGTTCAGCCGCTCGGCAGCACGCGTAATCCCGCCTTCCTGCACAACGGCTGTGAAAATTTTCAGATCACTGAGCTCCATCCATCTCTCTCCGAGAACGAATATATCTTAATTATTCATTTTTTTTGCACGCCAGAAAAGCCCTATATCGCAATCCGGTCGGGCGGATAACCCCGTCATCGTTTCAAATCGAGATGGGAATACGTAATGGACCACGAGAAAATTCTGATCGTTCAAGACACCTGGCAGCACGTCCTCCCGATTGCGGAAGTGGCCGCCGATCTTTTCTATGACCAGCTGTTTGAGCTCGACCCGAGCATCAAAGCGCTGTTCGCGGATACGGATATGTCTGCCCAGAAAGCGAAGCTGCTGGCGACACTGGCTATCACAATTGCCGGCCTCAACACATCCGCCAGCCTGCTGCGTGATCTTGAAGCACTGGGGCGCCGGCACGCCGGCTACGGTGTTTTACCAGCCCACTATGCACTGGTCGGCGAAGCGCTGCTTTGGACCCTCGAAAAGGGTCTGGGTGATCGCTGGTCCGATGAGGTCCGCGAGGCCTGGACATCGGCCTACGGGATGATCGCCCAACAGATGCTGAAGGGTACCAGTTCCGATGCACCCAGTGAAAAGCGCCGGGCCATCCAGCCCGACTGTTCAAAACCTAAAAGGAGAAATCACATGTCCAAGGGATATTGGGTGGTACGCGTGTCGGTGAAGAACGCCGACAATTATCCTGCCTACCTTGCCGCAGCCAAACCCGCATTTGAAAAATTCGGCGCGCAGTTCCTGGTACGCGGCGGTCGCTACACCGCGCCCGAAGGGTTGCACGCGACAGGAACGTTGTTGTGGAATTTCGCGACTACGATACAGCGCTCGCATGTTATCAGTCACCGGAATACCAAGCGGCACGGGAGATCAGAATAGCAAATGCCGATGCCGATTTCCTGATTATCGAGGGTGCCTGACGGGTTCGGCTACCCGATTATCGAGCGGCAATCGCCGAGGCGGCTGCCGCGATCAATCCTGCGCTGAAGAGGTTTGCAATGCGGACCGCGCGGCGGCTCTTCAAAAGCAGACGGGCGCGCGATGCCAGCAAAACCCACGCCAGATCGATTGCGATTAGGACGAACAGCATGGTCGCGACAAGCTCTCCCCACCCGAGCAAGGTCAATTGGCCAAGGTGGATGATCACCGGCAACAGTGCCAGGTAAAACACCATGATCTTTGGATTGCCAAGCGTGATCGCCAGTCCGGCAGCAAACATCTTTTGCCGATGACCCTTTGGCCGGCAAATCGCTTTCTGAAATCTCGGCTGGCGCATTCCACATTTTCCAGGCGAGAAAGAGCAGATAGGCCACGCCGACCCATTTGATGACCGAGAACATCAACTGGAATGTTGCGGCTAATGACGCCAGTCCCCAGACCGCCATTGTCAGCCAGATGGCTTCGCCGACCCACATGGCGGCGAGGAATGGCAGCACATCGCGCGGCCCACGCGCCAGGACACGGGCAACCAGCGCCGCGATACTGGGGCCAGGTGAGCCGGCTGCGACAAGCAGCGCGCCGGCAAATATGACAAGTGCGGTTATCTCCACGATCGTAATCGCAATCCTTGTTTGGTCCAAAATCTGCGGCTGACCATGTACCGGTTTTAAAACCGATTCAACAAACAAACCGACCGATGAAGGCTGCACCGGGCAGATATTGCAGCGGCATTGCGGCTGCTTGTGCGGGTGAACGGACTGTCTTCCGGCCGGAGCTTCTATTCGAGTATGCTGCACACTAAGTGTTGGGCGACGCAGGATCGGCAGGCGCGATTGCACGTGCTGAAGCGATCGCACAAGCCGACACTGACGGAGGTGAACATTGAGCTGGAACCCTGCCATTGAACCGCAATGCCCCAATGCCGGTTTTGAACATCACGCCGAGGATGCATTGCCTTTTCTGCAGGGCGAAGGCAAACAGGTGCGGCTGATCATCGGCAATGCCTGGGGCGAGCGAGCACCCACGAAAACTTTCACGGACATGTTCTACGCGGATGCCGTCCTTGAAGCCGGAGCCTCAATACCCCTGCCGACAACCACGAGGATCGGGGTCTCTATATCACTGAAGGTTCAATTGAAGTGGCCGGCGATGCATTTCAAACCGGGCAGATGATGGTCTTCCGGCCGGGTGACGCCATCACGGTCAAGGCAGGTCCTGCCGGAGCGCGTTTGATGATGCTGGGCGGAGAGACACTGAACGGTCCGCGTCACATCTGGTAGAATTTTGTTGCCTCGTCCCGGGACAGGATCGAGGCGGCGAAGGAAGCCTGGGCGGAAGGAAACTGGGAGCATGGCCGTTTCCAGCTTCCACCCGATGACCAGGACGAGTTCACGCCGCTGCCTGATCACTAACAGTTCGGTCTGGGCTGCCTAGCCGCTTCCCCAGGGGCCGTGATAGGCGCCGTCGGCGTCAATGCGCTCGAAGGAATGGGCGCCGAAATAGTCACGCTGGGCCTGGATCATATTGGCGGTGGAGCGACCGGTGCGCATTATGTCGAAATAGGAAAGGCCGGCCGACAACGCCGGTGCGGAATTACCCAACAGTGTCGCCTTGCTGACCAGTTGCCTGAGGTCATCGTGGGTGCGCTTCATGATGTCGGCAAAGAACGGCGCAAACATCAGATTTTCGCCGTCGCCGGAGGCCAGCGCCTCGGCCATATCGTTGAG
Source organism: Hyphomicrobiales bacterium (assembly GCA_024244645.1). GTDB lineage: Bacteria > Pseudomonadota > Alphaproteobacteria > Rhizobiales > Rhizobiaceae > Hoeflea_A. The sequence goes on along the minus strand of JAAEOH010000283.1, from coordinate 14,359 downwards.
CAGCGTCGAGCGAATGATGCACCCTTCGCGCCAGACCCTTGCAATATCGGGCAATGGCAGCGACCATTCAAACTCCGCCGACGCCAGACCGAGCTTGGCGAAGCCCTGCGCGTAAGCGGCGACCTTGCCGGCAAGCAGCGCGTTTTCCAACAGGTCGACTGTCACTGTTTCGGCATCGATCTGCTGTGGTGCCGCCCCGAACAGGTCTTCGCCTGATTTTCGCTCGCCGAGCCGGGCCGAAAGATTGCGAGCCGCAACGGCGGCTTCGATTGCCGGGACCGGCGCACCCAGGTGCTGGGCCTCGATGACCGTCCAGCGGCCGGTACCCTTCTGCCCTGCCCGGTCGAGAACGATATCGAGCACAGGCTTGCCGGTTTGCGGGTCGACCGCCCTCGACACGGCGGCTGAGATTTCGATGAGATAGGATTTGAGTGGTCCGCCGTTCCATTTTTCAAAGTTTGCGGCGATTTCAGTGGCATCCAGGCCGAGCCCGTCGCGCATGATGCCGTAAACTTCGGCGATCATCTGCATGTCGGCATATTCGATGCCGTTGTGCACCATCTTCACAAAATGGCCGGCACCACCCTTGCCCATCCATGTCGCGCAGGGCACGCTCTGATATTTTGCCGATATTGCCTCAAGCATCGGCGCGACCCGGTCCCAGGCCTGCTTCGGTCCGCCGCCCATGATCGACGGGCCGTGCCGCGCGCCCTCTTCGCCGCCGGAAACGCCAATGCCGAGAAACAGTTCCGAGCGCTTTTCCGCTTCCGCCGCCCGCAGATTGGTGTCGCGAAAGTTGGCATTGCCGGCATCGATGATGAGGTCGTCGGCATCCAGCAACGGGCGCAGCGCTTCGATGTACTGATCGACCACATGCCCGGCAGGCACCATCAGAATGACTTTGCGTGGCGTGCGCATCGCAGCGACGAAATCCTCGAGCGTATCGCAGGGCACCAGCCTCTGCGCCAGATCGCCAGCCTCCTCAAAGAAGCTCATCGTTGTCGAAGCCGTACGGTTGTAGACGGCAATGTCAAAGCCCTTTTCGGCGATGTTGAGGGCAAGGCTGGAGCCCATTGTGCCAAGACCGATCAAGCCGAAACTGGGAGAAGGATTACTCATGGTCGCTGGATACCTTCGCGATTCAGAATGATCGAATATAGGCTGCTTGTCGCGGTGATGAAAAGCTCGTGCTTGGCACGGCCGCCGAAACAGATATTCGACACGGTTTCGGGCACCAGGATCTTGCCGAGCAGGTCGCCCGATGGGCTGATGCAATGTACGCCGTCGCCGGCCGAAGTCCAGATATTGCCATCACTGTCGAGGCGGAAGCCGTCCGACTTGCCCTGATCGACGACGTGAAAGACATCGCCACCGGTGAGCGTGTCGCCATCCACCTTGAAAGAGCGCATATGGGCATTGCCGTCGGGGTCGAACATGGTGCCCGTGTCGGAGACATAAAGCACGCTTTCATCGGGCGAGAAGGCAAGGCCGTTGGGGCACTGGAAATCGATGAGAACGGTTTCGATGGTGCCGCGAGCCGGATCGGCCCGGTAAACATGGCACGGCAGTTCCTGCTCGGCCTTGTATCCCTCGTAATTGGTCATGATGCCGTAATGGGGATCGGTGAACCAGATCGTTCCGTCGGATTTGACCACCACGTCGTTGGGCGAGTTGAGCTTTTTGCCTTCGTAGCTATCGGCAATGATGGTGATCGATCCGTCATGCTCGGTGCGGCTGACCCGTCTTGAACCGTGTTCGCAAGACACCAGCCGCCCTTCCCGGTCGCGGGTGTGGCCGTTGGCATAGTTGGAGGGTTCGCGAAACACCGACGTGCCGACACCCGGCACGTAGCGCAGGATGCGGTTATTGGGAATATCGGAAAAGAGCAGCTGGTTGGCATCGCCGAACCAGACTGGCCCTTCGACCCATGCATAGCCCGTTGCCAGCTGCCGCAAGGGCGCATTGCCAAGCACATAGGTATTGAAAACATCATCGTGCGCTTCGAAAAAAGGCATACATATATTCCCTGCATTTTTCATGTTATCGATAACACAACAGGCGTTTCAGGCAAGGATTGATTTCATGGAGTGGTTTGAGACCAAAACACATCTTACCCACAATGCAACACTGGCGATGCTCACTGCCGCGGTTGCCAAGGCGGAGGAAATCGGCCAACCCCAGTGCATTGTGATCGTCGATGCCAGCGGCGAGGTACTTTCCGAATTGCGCATGACCGGTGCCAAATTCCTCAGTCGCAAAAGCGCGCTTGCAAAGGCATTGACCGCTGCTTCCAACGGTGCCCCGAGCGCAAGCGTTCCGGAGGCCGTGCGCACCGGCGCGGGTCTCGCCACAGGCGGCGCGGTGACAGGTCTTCCCGGCGGGCTGCCGATCCGCAAGGACGGTGAACTGTTGGGCGGCATCGGCGTCGGCTCAGGATCCGGCGAACAGGACATTGTCGTCGCAGAGGCGGCGCTTTCTGCAATCGGCGCGGATTAGTTTCGAAAATCAGGAAAACGCAATCTGCGCCTTCATCGCCCTGCTGCGGTCATTGGCGATCTCGAAGGCGGACTCGGCATCGTCAAGCGGGATTGTGTGGGTGATCAGTGGTCTCACATCGATCAACTTCGAGCGCATCAGACCGACGGCAATCGCAAATTCCTCGTGGAAGCGGAAAGAGCCGCGCAGGTCGAGCTCCTTGGCGGTGAGCTGCATCATCGGGACGGTCATGTCGCCGCCAAGACCCAGCTGCATGATGACGCCGCGCGGGCGCATTCCCGCCACGCCGCCGGCCAGTGCCTGCGGCGCGCCCGAGCATTCGTAAAGCACGTCGAAATAGCCTTTGTCGACGGTGTAGGCAGCCAACGCATCGGGCTCTTCGACCACATTGATTGTCCGATCGGCACCAACGGAACCCGCTATCGCCAGCGCATTGGCAGCAAGGTCCGTCGCGACGATTTCGCTGGCTCCGGCCCCGCGCGCGGCCAGGATCGCCAGGCATCCGATCGGCCCGCAGCCCGTCACAAGAACCTTCTTGCCCAAAAGTTCGCCGGCGCGTCGCGTCGCGTGAAGCGCCACCGAAAGCGGCTCGGCCATGGCGGCTTCACCTGCCGTCAGACCGTCGGCGACGACACATTGGTCGGCTGACGCGACCAGAGTTTCACGGAACGCGCCCTGTATATGAGGAAACGGCATGGCCGAGCCGTAAAACCGCATACTGAGGCACTGGTTGCGCAGACCCTCGGCGCAGTATCGGCATTGTCCGCAGGGCCGTGAAGGAGAAACGGCCACCAGATCGCCGATAGAAAGGTCGTCGACGCCGCTGCCGAGTTCGGTGACGCGGCCGGAAACTTCGTGCCCGAGGATCATCGGTTCCCGCAGCTTCACCGCTCCGAAGCCGCCATGGTTGTAATAGTGGAGATCCGATCCGCATACGCCACCGGTTTCGAGGCGTATCAGCACCTCGCCCGGACCGGGTTGTACTGCGTCACGTTCCTCGATCCTCAGGTCCTTGGCCTGATGAATGACAATTGCTCGCATGTCCTGGACCCTTTTTAAAGTACCGGCGTCAGCAGTTTCCTGCCGTCAAAATGCGCGATCAGGTTCTCGCGCACAAGCTTGCCCATCGCCTTTCGGGTTTCAATTGTCCCCGACGCATGGTGGGGTTGCAGCAGCACATTGCCAAGCTCGAGAAAGCGCGGGTTGATATCGGGCTCGCCGTCGAAGACATCAAGTGCAGCAGCACCGAGCGCTCCCGATTCCAGCGCATCCAGAAGCGCGCCCTCGTCGACATTGGATGCCCGCGAGATATTAATCAGCATACCCTGCGGCCCAAGCGCTTCAACAACCTGCCGGGTGACGATGTGGCGCGTGTCTGCCGAAGCGGCCAGCGTGACGAAGAAAAAATCGGATCGATTTGCAAGTTCAATCGGATCGGCAACAAATTCCCAGTCACGCGCATGGTCTTTTGGCGCGACATCCGAGTAAGCAATGTCCATGTCGAAAACAGCCAGACGCTTGGCAACCTCAAATCCGATGCGGCCAAGGCCGAGCACGCCGGCCCGTTTTCCGTGGACACGGGATTGCAGATTATAATGCCCCTTTTGCGCCCAGTTTCCCGAACGGACCCACTTATCCGCGCCGATCATGCCGCGGGCCTGGGCGAGCATCATGGCAACGCCGAGATCGGCGACATCGGAGGTCAGAACATCGGGCGTATTGGTGACCCGAACACTCCCTTCGCGCGCGGCATCGAGATCAACCGCATCGTATCCGACGCCGTAGACGGCAATAATTTCGAGCTCAGGCAGCGCTTCCATCATGCTGCGATCCGCGCCGAGATCTCCGCGGGTCGCGATACCGCGGATTAATCCGCCACGTTCGGCGAGAAACGCAGGTTTGTCAGCGGCCTCGAAGTAGCGATGCATGGTGAATTTTTCATCCAGCGGCTGCTGATCCCAATCCGGGTAAGGACCGACCTGGAGGATATCTATTTTACTCATGACACAATATTCTCCGGTTGCTCAGGTTGAAATTGTTATCGATAACATATACAAGAATTTCAAACCTTGTCGACAAAAAAGGACATGTCTTTGTCAGTTGGAACCCAGTTATTCGACCTGTCGGGTCAAACGGCGCTGATCACCGGTTCTTCGCAGGGAATCGGCCATGCACTCGCAAGGGGCCTGGCCAAAGCCGGCGCAAAAATCGTCCTCAACGGTCGGGATCGCGACAAGCTGGCCGCAGCTGCTGCCGGCCTGAGAGATGAAGGCGCGACGGTTCAGGAACTGGCATTCGATGCAACCGACCATGCGGCCGTCAAATCGGCGATTGACGGTTACGAGGCTGACGGGGGACAGATCGACATCCTTGTCAACAATGCCGGCATGCAACACCGCACGGCGCTCGACGAATTCGATCCGGTCATGTTTGAAAAGCTGTTGCACACGAACATTTCCACGGTTTTCAATGTCGGACAGGCCGTCGCACGGCATATGATTTCACGCGGGGCCGGCAAGATCATCAACATCGCCTCCGTTCAGACCCTTCTGGCCCGCCCGGGCATTGCCCCTTACACGGCAACCAAGGGCGCAGTGGGCAATCTGACAAAAGGCATGGCAACGGACTGGGCACAATACGGCCTGCAATGCAATGCGATCGCGCCGGGCTATTTCGACACGCCCCTCAACGCCGCTCTCGTTGCCGATCCCGAGTTCAGCGCCTGGCTGGAAAAAAGAACGCCGGCGGGTCGCTGGGGAAATGTCGAGGAGCTTGTCGGCGCCTGCATATTCCTCAGTTCAGCAGCATCGTCATTCGTGAATGGACACACGCTCTATGTCGACGGCGGAATCACGGCATCGCTTTAACGATATGCGTCTTTATGTGGTCATGGGTGTCGCCGGCTGCGGAAAGTCATCCGTGGGCGCGGCCGTCGCCAAACGGCTGGGCGCAACCTATCTCGACGGCGACGATTTTCACCCGCCGGCCAATATTGAAAAGATGAGCCGCGGCGAGGCCCTGAATGATGAAGACAGGTGGCCGTGGCTGAAGATCGTCGGCGAAGAAATGGCCAGGTGGGAGGGCACAGTCTTTACCGGCTGCTCGGCCCTGCAGCGTGCCTATCGCGATTATCTTGCCGCTACGGCCGAAGAGCCCGTCGGGTTCATATTCCTCGACGGCTCCAAAGAACTCATCGCCGGACGCATGTCCAGGCGGGAAGGACATTTCATGCCACTGTCGCTTCTCGATAGCCAGTTTGCGGCGCTGGAGCGGCCGCAGCCGGACGAACCGGCGATGATTGTCGATATTTCCGAAAGCGAGGCGCGCATCGTGGACACCATTTGTACAAGACTTGAAAAGGAACGGTCATGAGCAACAAAGTCGCGTTGATCGGCGCTGGTGCAATGGGCGGTGCCATCGGCACACGCATAGCCGAAACAGGCAACGAGCTGCACGTTTTCGATCTGGATGCAAAAAAGGTCGCCGAACTCGTGGCCAAAGGCGCCTTGGCGACCTCATCTGGCGCCGACGCCGCCGCCAAAGCCAACTATGTCATTTTGAGCCTCAATTCGCCGGCCATCGTCAGGGCCGCCGTCTTCGGCAAGGAGGGCGTCGCCGACGGGGCAAAGCCCGGCACGCTGATCATAGACATGTCGTCGATCGATCCGGAAGCCACCATGGCGCTTGCCGAAGATGCTAAAGCGAAAGATCTGCGCTGGGTAGATTCACCGCTTTCCGGCGGGGCACCGAAGGCGCTGATCGGCGAACTGACGCTTATGGCCGGCGGCGAGGAAAAGGACGTCAACGACGCCCACAATGTGCTCAAAGACGTGGCGACGAATTACACTCATATGGGTCCGAGCGGCGCCGGACAGACAACCAAACTGATCAATCAGGTTCTGTGCGGTCTGGGATTCCTCGCGGTGGCCGAGGCAACGCAGCTCGCACTCGACGCTGGCGTCGATGCCGCAAAAATTCCGCAGGCGCTGAAGGGCGGCCGGGCCGACAGCGCACTGCTGCAGGAATATATGCCGCGCTTCGTGACCAAGGACTACCGGCGCACCGGTCGCATCGACAACATGGTGAAAGACCTTAACGGCGCGCAGGATCTGGCACGCCTCACCAACACGTCCATGCCGCTGACAGCAGTATGCGCCGAAGTGCACCGCATGCTAACAGCCGCAGGGCTCGGCGGCGAGGATCAGGCAGCGCTGATGGAATATTTCAAGGGCCCGGCGGCGGGGAAGCTGTCGTAATTTGGTGCGCAGACTTGAGCCTTAACGTGCACTGCCGTATCTACTTGCGCCGGACAACACCCCAGCCGATCGATTTGATCCGATTGCCCGGGTGTTCAGAATTCGGACCCCAAATGGCCTGATAGGTATCCACGGCATAGCCGCACCTTTGCACCACGAAGAACAGGCCCAGCAGTGCCAGCCACCAGCCAAAGATGGCAATCCACATCCATCGGGGGGGCGTTGGCGGTCCACAAACCCGACACCGTTGTCGCCCAAGCCAGCAAAAGCACCAGGTAACCCAGCAGCTTGTGGACATATTCGAAAATCCGGCGTTGGAGCGTCATGTCATAGTGATCGCCGCGCATTGAGCTGTCGGTCGGCCCGCCCTTGCTGCCGCGCAGCAGCCCGGCGAGGATCTGCAAGACGGCAAGGCAAATAACCGTCCAGCCCATCAGACGGTGAACCAAATTCTCCGGCCTTTCTGCCTGGGCGTTCAATATGAAAAAAAGAGCGACGAGCATCAACGCGCAACCGGCATATTGCAACACCCGATGCGCATGCCACCATGCCTGGTTGTCCAGATACTCCGGCCATGCCTGACCTGGCACGATTTTGAAGAATCGCGCTGTGATTATACCCAGCGGCAGCAAAACGCCCCAGGCCAGAACCATGAATCGCGCATGCCAGGAAACGTGAAAACCGACATCGTGCAGCCGGGCAACATCAATGGGCGCCAGCAGCCACTCCAGCATCAGCCCTTGACCGCTCCCGCGGTCATTCCGATGATGATCTGCTTTGATGCTACAAATGTGAAGATGATTGGCGGAATAGCCAACAGCGTACCCGTGGCCATGATGACGCCCCAGTCGATATCGTGCTCCGTCAGGGAATTGACGATCGTAACCGGGACGGTCCGGGTTTTGCGATCCAGCAGCGCATCGGCGAGCAGGAACTCGTTCCATGCAATACGGAAAGTAAATATGGACGCGGCAGCCAGGCCGGGTTTGATGACAGGCAGCAGCACCAGGTAAAACACCTGGAACGGATTTGCGCCATCCATCCTTGCAGCCTCCTCAAGCTGTATCGGAACCTGGACGATGAAGCTCTGCAAAATCCAGATGACGAATGGCAGATTCATTGCGACATACACAAGAATGATGCCGGTATATGTGCCGTCCAGGCACTCGTCTCCCCAGCAATAGTTGAATGTCCAGATGCCGAAGACCGGCACCAGAAGGACCGCCGGCGGAACCATGCGCATCAGCAGCGTCGTCATCGACAATGAGCCTCTTCCGAGAAAGCGGAAGCGGACAATCGCATAGGCGGCCATGCAGCCGGTCACCAGCGTGATCGCAGTGGAAATAATGGCGATGATCAGTGAATTGCCGAGCGCCCACCCGAATGTCGGATTGCAATACTCAACGTGTTTCGGTGTGTACCATAGTGTGTTGCACAGTACCGTTTCGTAATTTTTCAGGGTCGGCAGGAACAAAAGCGACGACGTATCGCTCATGATGTCGACATTCAGCTTGAACGAATTCGACAGCATCAAAACGATCGGGCCGAGCGACATGACAATCAGCGCCGTCATGAGCGCATAGAATGCCGGATTTTGCCGTTCGTGAACCGGAGCGCTCATTTGAATTCCTCCTCGGCCGCCGCGCGTATACGCGCCTGACGGCTTTCGGCCACCTTGTTGTAAAGGAACATGGCAAGCGTGATGACAAACAACAGCACAAGCAGGTAGTTCGACATGGCCGCCGCCACACCGAGCTCGCGGAATTCTGATGCCGTTCTGGCGATCCGCAGCGAAAGGATTTCTGTCGACAGGCCAGGTCCGCCATTGGTCAGCACCAGGATGACTTCCAGAACCTTGAAGGCATCGATCAGACGCAACAGGCACGTCACCACCAGGACGGGCATCATCAGCGGCAGCTTGATGTAGAGGATCTGCTGCCAGTCGTTGGCGCCGTCGATGCGCGCCGCTTCCAAGGCCGATTGCGGCAGAGACTGCAGTGCGGCCAGCGCCAGAATGAAAATGAAGGGCGTCCACTGCCACATATCGGCAATGATGACGGATGCGAACGCCCAGTCCGAATCCGACAGCCACGGCACCGCGTCCAAGCCCCAGCTTTTCAGCGTGCGGTTAAACGATCCCACTGTCGGGTGATACATATAGCGCCAGATCAGGCCGACCACGATCGGGGCGATCATCATCGGCAGTATAAAGATGGTGCGCTGCAGCGACATGCCCCTGACGTTACGATCAAGCAGCAACGCCAGGCCGACACCGACGATCATTTCAAATCCGACGACAAGGGCAGCGAATTTCAACGTGACAAAAAAGGATTCGATAAAGCTCTCATCGCCAAGCAGGCTGATGTAGTTTCTCAGCCCGACCCAATCAGCCTCTTCAATGCGCTGACTCGGATTCCAGTCGAGGAAACTGGCGTAAATCATATATCCGACAGGATAAAGCAGCGCGACCGCGAGGATTACGACGGCCGGCGCCAGAAAAAAATAAGGCGTCAGCCTTTGGGCAATCTCGGAATATTTCCTTGACCGAGCCTGCCGGGCTGCCAGGCAACCGGGGGTCCGGCCGCCTGTGTCATTTCGGGTGTGGCTTGTCAGTTCCACGTGTAGTAACCCGCCTCTTCCATGACTGCCTTCGAGCGGTCGGCAACGCCGTCAAGCGCTTCCTGGATGTCGAGATCCTCGGTTAGCACCTTGGAGAGCGTGGTGCCGAGGTCGGCATTGATCTTGCCCCAGACGGGGATGATCGGGCGCCAGTCCGGATCGGCGTGTTTCAGCGCCTCGCCAAAGGTTGCCATGTGCGGAAACTTCTCGTTCACTTCCGCATCATTGTGGGTCGAAAAGCGTGACGGATTGCCACCGGCAAGTGCGATCAGCTTGTCGGCCTTTTTCGATGTCAGCCACTGCATCAGCAGGAAAGCGGCTTCCTTGTTGGCGGCGTTTTTCGGAATGCCGATGCCGAATCCTCCGGTCTGTGAGCCGCGACGGACTCCCATCGGATGCGGCGCCCAGGCAACCTTGCCGACGACCTTTGATTTGTCCGGATTGTTGACCTGGCCGGCAAAAACGGTCGAGTCCAGGAACATAGCCGTGTTGCCCTGAAGAAACGCCGCGCCGGCTTCCGCAAAGCCGAATGTCTTTGCCCCTTCAGGACCGCAATCAACAATCGTCTTGAGCGCCTCTGCGGCTTTTACACCCGCTTCGTTGTTGACGATCAGGTTCCAGTTTTCGTCGAACACACGGCCACCCAGTGGTGCGAGGTGCAGCAAAAATGCGTGGCTGGCATGGTGGCCAGACGCGGCACGGGAAGAAAGGCCGCCCATGCCGGGTTCAAGTTCGGGGATCTTGCAGGCTAATTCCAGCAGTTCGTCATAGGTTTCAGGAACCTTGAGGCCATGCTTGTCGAATATGTCCTTGCGGTATCCCAGAACCGAGGTTTCCGAGCCGAACGGCACACCGAAGAGGGAACCGGTCGGTCCGGGCAGATAGCCTTTAGAACCACCGGCCACGCCGATATTCTGCACATAGCCGTCGATCAGGTCGCCCGCATCGTAATTGGGGTCCGCAAGTTTCGGGTTCATAAAGTAGCGGGCCAGGTTTTCCAGCTGATCGGCATAGACGTAATCGGCTTTTGAAAACACGACATAGGCGATAAGATCGTAATCGCCTTTCCGCTTCGTCAGCTCAAGCGTCTGCTTTTCCCGCATTTTGAGATATTGCAGCTGGTCGACCTCGACATTGATGCCGGTTTCCTTTGTGAATTCGGGCAGAACCTTCATCACCGCGTCATAATGGGGGTGCGCCGGAAAGTTCACCACCAGCGTCTCGCCCTTGTAGGGCTGATAGGGATCCGCCATGGCTCCGCCGAGCCCGACGGAAAGCCCCACCGCCGCTCCGGCAAGGGGTTTCAAAAGTTTCAGCATTCTGGTTCCTCCCTTTAGCTGAATTTTACAAACGCCCACCGCTCTCCTGATCGAAGAGCATGATGTCTTTCTGAGGCACTCCGAATGTCATCACGGTGCCCGCGGTCCCTGGTGCCCTGCCCTCGATTTCGACAAGGATATCCTTGCCGCCGCAGCGGGTGACAAGTACGGACTGCGCGCCGAGATATTCCGATACGACAAGTTCAAGTTCGATTGGTGAACCCACAGCGGGATCCGAGCTGAACGCAGACGGCCGCACACCGACCGAAACATTGCGCTGCGCATGGCCATTCAGGCGCTGCGTTTGCTCAGGACTGATCTGCAACAGGAACCCGGTGCCCCTTGCCCAAAGAACATCTTTTTCAAGGACCAGTTCTCCGTCGAAGAAGTTCATCGTCGGGCTGCTGATGAAACCGGCGACAAATTTATTGGCAGGACGGGTGAAAAGCTCCTCCGGCGATCCCTGCTGCTGGATCACACCTTCAGACATGACGACGATCCTGTCGCCGAGCGTCATTGCCTCGATCTGGTCGTGAGTGACGTAGACCATGTTCTTGTCGAGGGCATTGCGCATTTCGGCCAGTTCAATCCGCATCTTGGCGCGAAGTTTTGCGTCGAGGTTTGAAAGCGGTTCATCGAAGAGAAATGTCGACGCATCACGCACAAGGGCACGGCCCATGGCGACGCGCTGGCGCTGGCCGCCCGAAAGTTCAGCCGGTTTTCGCTCCAGAAGATGCGCAATGTTCAGCATCTCTGCGACACCGCGTACCTTCTTGTTGATTTCGGCGGCGGGTACACGCTGCAGCCGCAACGCAAAAGACATGTTGCGGGCAATGTTCATGTGCGGATAAAGCGCGTAGTCCTGAAACACCATGGCCACATCGCGCTCCTTGGGCGCCAGCGCGCTGATGGGTCTTTCATCGAAATAGATCTCGCCGCCGCTGAGATTCTCAAGCCCCGCCAGGATGCGGAGCGTTGTCGACTTGCCGCAGCCTGAAGGGCCAACCAGTACCGTAAACTCACCATCGTCAATGCTGAGATCGAGCGGCGGCAGCACCTGGACGGCTCCGTAGCTCTTTTCAACTTTTTCGAAAACGATATTGGGCAAAGTGGCGGTCCCGCAAAAAAAGTTTGTTATCGATAACAAACGCGGTACGATGCCCCAATTCAACGTCTATTTCGAAAAGCTACGTTAGCGCTAACGTTGCCTACAAGTTGAAAAATCCAGGCACGCATGGAGCCAACGGGGACAAGAACCAGAGCGAACACAGTGGAAAAAAACGAGCAAAAACAAACGCCTGTCAAAATCGAAGATGTAGCTCGCCAAGCCGGCGTTTCCATCATGTCTGTTTCGCGCGCCATGCGCGGTGTCGAGGGTGTATCGGAAACCAAACGCTGCGAGATACGCGAAATCGCCCGGCAGCTCGGCTACGCACCGAACCGGATGGCAGGCGGTCTGGCGGCGCGCGATTCCACCCTGATCGGCGTGTCCGTGCCAACGCTCTTCGACACCGTTTTCGCAGAGATTTTCGAAGACATGCGCCCGGTTTTCACCAAGGCCGGTTTCCAGACGGTGATCGACACAACGGAATACGAAGCCGAGCGCGAGGAGCAATGGATCAGCCGAATGATATCCTGGCATCCCGCGGGCGTGATCCTCAGCGGAGTCCATCACAGTCGACGGACGCGGGAGGTGATCCTCAAGGCCGGCATTCCGGCGCTGGAGATCTGGGACTACAGTGACAATCCCATCGACATGTGCGTCGGCATCGACCACACCGCTGCCGGCAGATCGATGGGTGATTATCTCATTGAGATCGGTTATCGCCGACCGGCCTATGTCGGCGTGAGCCTCGGGCGCTATCCGCGCGCGGAAGACCGGCTAGACGGGCTTGCGGCGGCATTTCAGGACTTCGACATCACCGTCGGCCCGATCGAGCGCAGCGTCCGCCACGCTTCATTCGAGGGCGGACGCAATGCCACCGCCGCGTTCTCGTCGGTGCGGATCCGTTGCCGGATGTCATATACTATCTCAACGATCACATGGCATTCGGCGGCATGATGGAATGCGAGGCACGCGGGCTGCGCGTTCCGCAGGACATCGGCATCGTCGGTCACAACGGGCTGAACATCAACCGCGTGCTTCCCAAACGCATCACGACATCCATTACACCGCGCACCTTGATGGGTGCGACCGGTGCGCGCTTGCTTGTCGCCCGCATCAAAGGCGCCAAGACTGAACGAAAAATCTCAATGCCGGTGGAGGTCTCTCCCGGCGGCACGACGCGGGACATGCGGCAAACGCATCGTGTCCAAACATCCACCTGAGAACGGCGACGAGCAGAACAAGCATGGCTTCGATTTCAAAACGACCCACAATGATCGATGTCGCACGCCGCGCGGGGGTGTCGTCAATGACGGTTTCGAGGGCGCTCAAACCCAACACATCGGTGAGCGACGGGACCCGCGAGCGCATTCAGAAGGCGGCCGATGAGCTCGGTTATGTGCTGGACAGCACCGCAGCCGGCCTGTCGTCGAGCCGTACCGGGTTCATCGCGGTGACAATCCCGTCGATCAACAACGCCAATTTCGCCGACACGTTGCGGGGTATTGTGGAGCGGCTGCGCGATACGAATATGCAGGTGCTGCTCGGCTACACCAATTATTCGACCGCCGAAGAGGAGCGTTTGATCGAACAGTTCCTGCAGCGCCGTCCCGAAGCCATTGTGATGACCGGTGGAGCCCATACCGAACGCTGCCGGATGCTGATTGAAAACTCAGGTGTTCCCATTGTTGAGACCTGGGACCTTCCCGAAGTTCCGCTTGGCGATGTCGTCGGTTTTTCGAATGCCGAGGCCGGCCGGCTGATGGTGAGGCATTTTTATGATCAGGGCTACCGCAAGATTGGCTTCATCGGCGGCGACACGTCGCGCGACACGCGCGGGCTCGACCGCCGTCGCGGATTTGTTCAGGCGCTAGAAGAACTGGGACTGGAGACAGACCGGCTGATCGGCTCCGGGCCGCCGCCGATCTCCATGCGCGAAGGCGCAGCATCGATGAAAAAAATGCTCAGCGACTGGCCGGATACGGACGCGGTCATGTGCGTGTCGGATCTTTCAGCCTTTGGTGCACTGACCGAATGTCAGCGTGCCGGAATGCGTGTGCCGGACGACATCGCGATTGCCGGCTTCGGTGCCTACGATATCGCCGAACATGCAATTCCCGCCATCACCACGGTTGATGCCGCGGCACTGTCGATCGGCGAGAACACGGCCGAGATATTGCTGCGGCGTCTGGGGGATGCGGACGAGGAAACGCCCGCCCCATCCACGCTCATCGCTCCGAAACTTCTTGCGCGCGGCAGCACCGTTCGCCCGCTGTAATAATCCTAAAAAACAGATATATTTTAAATTCTTACTGGATTATCCGGAAATGCAAGTTTAATACCTTCAAACGGTACTATTCCCGTGCTATGTCGGCCGCTGTCTCGACGATGATGTCGGCAATCAAGATGCAGTCTTCAAGAGAAAATGTCAGCGGCGTCGTTTTGACGGGCCGGCCGGCCGGGCGGTGCTCATTGGGGAAATGAAAGCGGAATTCGTTCTGATAGTCCTCAATCGCTTTCAGCGCGGTCAGTTCAACGTTGGCGTGACCGGTAAAGCGGCGCCG